>DCSM01000151.1:0-3171 GCA_002325605.1 Chloroflexaceae bacterium UBA1466 | reverse complement strand
AACTGAGCTTGCCGAAGTTGCCGCAGGGAACGAAAGCAAAGGCCCTTTAGTTTTGAAGGTGCTTTAGAATTTGAGAATGACCACGGTTAAGTCATCATGCGGTTGACGTTTACCCACAAAAGCCTCAACCTCTGCTCGGATATGATCCAACATTGCGGTAGCATTAGTTTGAGGCCCCGCCAGCACCGTTTCTTCTAACCGCCCAAACCCAAACATCTCGCCAGTCAGATTTTTAGCTTCGACGACCCCGTCACTCGTGAAAATCAGCATCTCGCCCTTCCTCAGCACTTTGGTCGCCTCCTGGTAGCCCATTTCCCAGCCCAGGCCCACGCCCAAGGGAATGCCCACAACATCTATCCACTCGACAGAAGCATCGCGGCGCTTGATGAGCGGGGCAATACAGCCTGCATTGGCTACCCGCAACTCGCCCACGCTTTGTTCCTCACTGGGGCGCATAATCTTCGCATAGATAAAAGCACAATTCTGGTGCGTAGTTTTCGTATAACTTTTAAGCGCTCGATCTAAGTGACCTAACAACTTGCTTGGCGAAGGAATCTGCTCCACCACGGCTTGAAAAGAAGCTAAACTAACGGCCATTAGTAAAGCCGCAGGCATTCCTTTGCCCGAAACATCGCCCACCGCAATCCCAAAGTTTGCTGAATCAAAGGTGTAATAGGCATAGAAATCACCGCCTACTTCTTTCGCCGAAGTACTGTAACAGACAATATCCACTTCGGCCCAATGAGGATGATCTTCAGGCAACAAGTTGAGTTGGATATTATGGGCAATCGCTAACTCTTGTTGCACGATGAGATAGTGATTTTGGAGTTTTATGGCCCGTTTTAAGGTTAGCAGCGTATTGATTCGCGCTAAAAGCTCATTTTTATCAATCGGTTTGGTTAAGTAATCATTAGCTCCAGCTTCAAAGCCTGCAACCACATCTTTCGCTTGGTTTTTGGCCGTCAGCATCAGAATCGGCAACTCAGCTAAGGGGTATTTTTCGCGCAGTTGCCTGCAAACTTCATAGCCTGACATGCGGGGCATCATTACATCCAACAAAACGAGGTCTGGCTTGAGATCATTCTCAATTAAATCTAAAGCATCCAGCCCATTGATACTTTGCACCACCGCGTAATTAGAAAAAGAGAGATAGTTACCCAAAACTTGCAGATTGATCGGCTCATCATCAACCACTAAAATCAGTGCCTCAGGCAAGGAAGGTGCAGAACGAGGGAGCAACTTATCTTCCTGTGTGAGAAAATCAGCATAAATGGTGGTATCAATCACAGGGGAAGACGCGGAAACCAGTTCTTCGGTGCTGAAAGCTGAAGCTAAGGGGAGGGTAAAAGAGAAAGTTGAACCCTCGCCGAAGGTAGAATCCACCCAAATCTTACCCCCTTGTAACGCTAACAATTGCTTCGTTATTGCCAAGCCCAAACCCGTCCCGCCATATTCGCGCTCAATCGAGCCTTCCCCTTGCTCAAAAGATTCAAAGATATGCGCGATTTTATCCTGCCGAATGCCGATTCCCGTATCTGCAACCGCAATTTCTAAGGTCGCTTGGTCTTTCTTCTCGTGCAAAGAGGAACCCGCCGTAAACTTTGTGGAAATGGTCACGCTCCCACGGGGGGTAAACTTAATCGCGTTGCCCACCAAGTTGTAGAGGATTTGCTGAATCCGATTCTCATCACCCGCCACCGCAGGCACGTCTGGGGGCACAGCATTGATTAAACACAAATCTTTGCCCTGGACGAGCATTTGGGAAAGTTTCAAAACTACTTCAACCAACGAGTGCATATCTACAGGCCGGATCTTTAATTCAATTTCGTGATTTTTGAGCTTAGAAAAGTCGAGAATATCGTTGATTAAGCTGGCTAATCTGCGCCCACTCGCTGAAATCATCAATAAATTGTTCTTTTGTTCGGGCGTAAGGCGGCCAAGTGCGCCATCAATCATCGATTCCGCAATCCCAATAATGCCATTCAGCGGAGTACGGAGTTCGTGGGAAGTGTTAGCCAAAAATTCGTCCTTGATTCGATCAACTTTCAGCAGTCGTTCGTTGGCATTTTTGAGTTCCTGCGTCATATTAGTAGCAAGTTCAACGGCATAATCATGGGCCCGCGCCATAAAATGCACGAAAGCAAACAAGATCAAACTAAGCAAGCCTCCCCCAAGCAGCACCAGAAGTGGCTGCTTATTCGTCGTAAGATTATAAAAGTGATCGGTTGCTTTTACATGCACCATCCAATTCTGCCCATGAATATTGAGTTTTAGCAGAGTTTGGAACTGAGTTTTGGTTGTTTCAGAGAGATTAGGGCTTTGATAAAGCATTTGCTCCGTGCTAAAAGATGGATCATTAGCAATTTCGATAGCAATCTCATCCTTAATCTCAGATAAACTATGTTGATAAATCCCGTCAATAAAGTTTTTAACAATAAAGGGTGCATAAATCCAGCCCCGAAAGAGCTTTTGGCGTTCTTTGGTTGTTGCGGGAAGCCCGTTGCTCTGGTAGAAAGGCACATAGAGCAGAAAGCCAGGTGTATGTCCTTGATCTTGCACCAAAATCACTTTGCCCGAAATCGTCGGCTTACCCGTATCCCGCGCAATTTCCATCGCTTTACGGCGCGTTTGCTCCGACCCCATATCGAAGCCCAGCGCAGGCCCATTCATTTCAATTGGCTCAATATATTTAATAATAAAGTAATCAGAGCGGTTTCCAGACGGTCTGAAATTAAAGTTTGGTACATTATCTTTGCGCGTCTCTTGAATAAAGTTTGCTAAATCTTTGTGAAGCACTGGTACAGCATGCCCAATTCCGTTGATTCCAGGGTAACGATCTAAAATGTGCATATTCTCAATAAATTTGCGCCACTCATTTCGCGTGACAAGACCAGAGGAGGTAAATAAACCTACCCCACTATAGTGGACATCAATGTAAACTTCGATTCGATCAATGATTGCGGCTTTAACCTGGCGCACATGGCTATTAAAGCGGGCTTGTTTCTCGCTATACAGCCAGTTTTGGGTCTGATTCCAGGCCACAAGGGTTAAGCTAAGACAAACCGCTAAGACAAGCCACGAAGCAAATTTGGAAATGGACCGGCGCATAAAAAATCTCCTTACTAGAGTAGCTTCAAATCTAGGTAGTCCTCTAAGGGTAGTGGACTTTGG
>DCSM01000162.1 GCA_002325605.1 Chloroflexaceae bacterium UBA1466 | reverse complement strand
CGCGTGCTTTGCACGCGGGCGCGCCCCCGAAGACTTCCCCCCAAAAATTCCTTAAAGTTCGCCGTAGATTTCCAACAGATCGCGCCATTCCCCTTGCAACTCTTCCCGCCGCGCTGCATAGAAGAAATGATCAACCCCTTGGTCATCGCGGTAGACCAAATCTACTTGGCTCCGCATCGGGCGCATATAGCCGATGTTGCCCCACCACCGAATCCGCGAATCCTCCAAAGGTACGTCCTGCTGATACATGCGAGCAGCATATTCGCGCACCGTCCCCGCTTTGATGTCCTGCAACCGCCAGGGAGCGCCACTACTATCACCCGTGCGGAGGTCGCGGAAGACGTACCGCCATTCGTCATCATCGCCCAGCGTCGCGCTGACGACTTCGATTCCCGTGCGGGGGCGACTGACCCGAATCAAGTTGAGCCAAGCGTCCGTAAGTTTGGCATTCGTAACCCTGTTATATTCTTGCTCGCCAAGGCCATCCTTGTCCTTCATGACGAGGTCAAACCGCACGATCCCTAGCTCGTCGTGGTAAATCTGCCACAAACCACCTCTTCCCCGCCACCGTTTGCGCCTTTCGCCCCAACTCGGCAGAGTTGGCGTATCCAAATCGCCTAAATTGAGATTGGGGGGCGAATCGGTATCCGCCCCAAAGTAGCGCTCCCGCTCGTTTTCGCCCTCAAACGGTTGTTGCTCTTGATCAACAATTTCGCCAGGCCGTTCATTGAGCAATGCGGCCCATTCTTCGCCCAAACCCCAATCTGAAACGCCGTAAAAGAGATGATCAATGACTCCATTGCGATTGCGATGCACGAGATCATACTTAATACGATTGCCCTGGCGATAAGCGCGCCAGATTCCCAACCGTCCGCGCCAGCGGATTTGGCTGTGCAAGTCCATCCGGCGTTCACGCAGGTCTTCGTGGCGGCTAATTGCGTAGGCCCACAAACCTTGCGCTTTGTCCCGCGTAACGCCCGCTGTGGTTCGCAAATCGCGCACTTCGTAATACCACAACCCCTGGCGTTGCTGGTCGCTCACAATTTCAACCCCACTGCGGGGCAAATCCAATTCGTCTTGCGGCTCAGTAGGGGCAAGACCACTTTCCGCCATCGCACGCTGGCAAAGTTGTAAAAGCTCACTGCGATTGGCAGGAACCGTCTCATTGGCCCGCCGCACAAAAATCACGCCCTTTTTGCTGATGTAAGGCGGCAATTCATCGGGTTTGACTTCGACGCGAATCACATCGCGGCCTTCATAGCTCATCAATTCGAGGGTCAAATAAGGTTGCGGCAAAATTTGTTCTTGCACCTTCTGGCGCAACGCTTCGCTGACCTGCGCGGGCCGACTCACACCCGTCACCTGGCCGCCTGGCTCGCAACCAATCAGCAAGACACCACCAGAGCTATTGGCCAACGCCGCCACATCTTGCCAAAGCTCACCGACCTCAGAAGCTTCAATGCTGCGTAAGATTTGGCGTTCCGAAGTTGCTCCAAACCGCAAAGCGTCCAGATCCCATTGCTTTTGATCGCGTTTGGGGACGCGAACTCGATCAAAATCTTGGCTGATAAAGAGGGCTTTTAAGGCTTCAAAGCTATTATCGGGCATTAAAAGTTCAACATACCGATCCCCGATGCCATGGCGGTGCAAATCATACATTTCGCTTTCGGGCAAACGGCGCAGCCGATGAGCATCACTGCCCTGGATGCAAAACATACGCCGCTCGTATTGTTCAGTCTTACCGTTGTAGAAGCTAGGGGAAGTAAACTTTTCGTGGTCGGTATAGAAATTGACGAATTCAAGGGCATGGAGCGAAGGACTTTGGGTGCGGGCCACCCGCGATTGGCCGCTCGTGCCCAGGCGGAGCGTTTCAGTAATCACGCCATTAGGGCCATTGGCGTGGGGCGCAATCACCAGCCCCCCAGCGCGTTCAATCAGATCATACGCTTCGGTGACATGGCGCGTATTTGGGACCCCACAGGCCCCTTTTTTCAAGAGATCGGGCGAAACTCCCAAATTAAGCAAGGTCGATTCGATGACACTGAGGTGTTGTTGGGGAGGAAAAAGCCCAATAATATGCGCTCCGTAGTGCGATGTAAATTCAAAACCTGGGAGAACTGTTATCTTTGCCAACAAACGCTGATATTCAGCAAGCTTAACTTCTTCTTCCGCTTCCAAGCGGCCTTTTGCTTTCAGGCTTGCGAGAAAAGAGATTTCATCCTGGAATTTTTCGTAGCCATGGACGGTATTATGGTCGGTGAAAGCGATAATTTCCAAATTGCGTTTTTCAGCTTCCTGCAAAATCTCCAAGTAGCTGATTTCGGGCTGGGCATAATCCTCGGAGGCCGGGGTATGAAGATGCAAATCGGCCCGAATCCACCGAAGACTTTGAATTTCATCATGATTATGATTGTTTGCCATTTTTTCCAGCTCCACAAATACAAAAGGTTCTCTTTTGGCTAAAGAACCGCTTTTTAATTCGCTCTCGATCCTGGGGAACTCTCTTTGAGTCAAGACAGGCGTATGAAACTCCTTTCTGGGTTCTGAGGTCTCATTTGTAACTGGGTAGCTTGGTGCATTGTAACGCAAAGATGCAATGCGTTCAAATGCGCTGGGCTAAAACGCTAAAATTGCCCTGCCCCGCGTTCCGCAGAACTGAGGCTGGGCTACTTTGGGGGGGTTTTTGCGGTTTTCAGAATCGCATTTTTAGCTTTGGGCTTGCTGCTGCGCTAACTCCGCTTGAAAGGCAGCAAAAGTCTCGGCTTGCAAGGCCGTATGGAAAAGCGTTTGTAGCTTCGTTTTGTACTCCACGGCCAAACGGTAGTTTCGGCAAGCTCAACTCCCGCAAGCTCAACTCCCGCAAGCTCAACTCCCGCAAGTAGGACAGGCCTCCTGCCTGGCCCGCAGGCTAGAAGCCCGCGCTCCGTGGTAAAAATACCCGCCGTTCCCTGCGCGGTTGGCGTAGGACAGGCCTCCTGCCTGGCCCGCAAGCTCAGGGCAGCTTTAGGATTTCTTCAATAATGGCAAAAACTGTTGTGAAACCTGCAAAATCTTCAGGCGTACTTTCGCGCTCGGTGCAAAGCCAAGCACAGAAACGCTTTTTATCAATCACTTCATATTTTGTTTTGAAAGTAGTACCCGTTTTCTGTGTCGTTTTGGTAACGATTTTATTTACAAAGCCCTTCGCAATTCCCTCTTCAAAGATTTGTTTAGCGAAAAACCACTCAATCCCTCTCTGCTCTGGGTCATGTTCTCCCATCCGCCGGACATAAAGGTTTTCAACATTCCCCTCGCACTGGTTTGGTAACTCCTTGCCATTAACATCGCGGTCAAAGAGGAAAAGAACTTTATTGGTGATCAATTTATTCTCTTGCAAGAAGGTAAACCCGCCCTTTAGGTTCCCACTGCCTCCACCCCGATTGCCCAAGCGATTGCCTATCGTATCGAGCAACACGTTTTGCGCGAGATCCGTGCGCCCCAAAAGCAGCATGGCTTTCTTGAGATAAGCTACGTCGGTGGGGCCTTCCACGAAAATCAGCAACATCTCTTTCGGCAATGCGCTAAAAAGCTGATAATCAACCTTCTCAATCACCGTCATCACGAGGGGCAGTTTCTGGGTTTTCAGTTGCGCTTCTACCGCTTCCCGCGTCGCCGCCACCGCCACCACCGCGTTATTCATGACGGCAATATAGTTGCCAAAATGTTTATCCAATAATTCGCTCAGATTCTTCCGAATCCAATCTTTGTCTTCCTTGCTTCCCCAAGTTTGAATGTAGGCCATGGCCTCCTGAACGGATTGATGCAAGATTTCAAAGGGGTCTTCTAAACTTTTGGAGATATAATCCCAAGCTCCCGCCTTGAAAGCCCGCCGACAATCAGCAACGGTATCGTTTGCGGTCAGGACTATGACGACAGAAGTGATCTTGCGGGCCTTCACTTCTTCAATAATCACAAACCCACTATCATCAGCTTCCATTCGCATATCGGCGACGATAAGATCAAAGAATTCCTCTTCAAGCTTGGTCTGCGTTTCTTTGGCACTCAACGCCGAAGCAACTTGGGTGTAGCCTAAGCGCCCTAACCGCCGCAGATAGCGCGTCAGGTTTTCGGGGTCATCGTCTACGACCAGAATCTTCGGGTCGAACTGGTTTGGCTCGCTAATCATGGTCTATCCTTTCAAGTAACTATTCACTTTCAGATGCAATGTTGTAGGACAGGCAGCTTGCCTGTCACCGCTGGCCAGGCAGGATGCCTAGCCTACCGTCCGGGGGGCCCTTTTGTAGGGGATATAGATCAAGAAATTCGCACCCGTCGTCCCGTTCTCCAGAATAAAGCCACCCATTTTCTCAAGCGTCTTCTGAATAATGTAGAGGCCTAAACCGCTTCCTTCCTTAGACTCCGTCGTTTTGAGCGGAAGGAAAATCCATTCCTTCTTAGCTTGCGGAATTCCTTTGCCATTATCCCGAAAGTTTAGCACCAAATAGGTTTTATTGGTGGGAATATGCTTACTCAAAATCAGCGGGTTTTGATCATCCCACGCTTTTAGCTGAATCTCCAACGTCTCGCGGGCCGCGTTATGCTTTACCGCGTTTTCGACCAACTCGTCGAGGAAGCTTCGAATCTTTTGCAGGTCGCCGTCAAACTCTTGCTCCCCATTGCGAAGCTCCACCCGAATGGTCGCCTGCTGAAATGTTGGCCGGGCTTCCCAATCCGCAAAAAGCTCCTTGATCTTAAAGGTCGTCGTCTTCGGCTTTATCCCTTCATTTACATGCTTCAAGTCATTCATCAGCTCTTCCGCTTGCCGCACTCGCGCCAGAAAGAGGGTTAATTGCTGATACAAAGGCGTACCCTGCGCCAGATCATACTTTAAATGCTCTTGAAGATCTGACTTCAGTTGGAAGAATAGATTATTCGCTGCATCCGCAACGTTTTGAGCCGTTGCTTGGATCAGCTTAATGAAGGCTTTGTAATTGTCGGGCGCAATGGCCTGAATGGCCCTTTTATTCTCCTGCCGCGTCGTATCTATCACGGTGGAAATTCGCTCCATTGTCGTGAGCAGCCCGGCCAAAAGCGCGGTATGTGCAGGATAATCTAGTTGCCATTCGCGCAAATCTTCTTTGAGCAGAAGAATCTGATTGATCATCTTGTGATAGATCGTGTCGGCCAACTCCTCCGTATCCTTTAGCTCAGTTTCGGTGACCACATTATACCTCGCGTAGCGCTTTTCCTCGCTGAGGTTCAGGTTCAAGAGGCGGGCCGCAGTTTTATAGCGCGGCGAAGTTTGCGTTATCTGCTCTAACATCTTCACCGCTTCTGGGTTATACGGGTTGTTGACCAGGATATTTTTGGCACTGAAGAGCAAGGTTGCTTCGGCCTCATCTGAGTGGTCAATGGCCCATTGAAAAGACGTATTGCCCTTCTCCTTTTGGCCATCAAGGTAGTAGATGCGCCCCAGGGTCATCATCATGAAGCAGACGAGCGAGGGGTCAAGTTTAGCAGTTCCAATCTTTAGCAAGTGTTCAATAGCTTTGGGGTAAGCCTTTACTTTTTCCAGCGCCAGAGCATATTGAAACAAGGTGACGGAATCGGAAGGGT
>DCSM01000010.1 GCA_002325605.1 Chloroflexaceae bacterium UBA1466 | reverse complement strand
GAAATTGTAAGCGTTGCCAATTTGCGTAGGCTTCAAAAAGTAAAACCCGTGGTGAATGCCCTACAACGAGGAGGCTCTGGGGCATTCCCAACCCTAGCTTGAAAACGGTTTGGATCGTTGGAATGATCTGGGGGTCGGCGTAGGGCGGGTCCAGAATGATTATAGCATAGGTTTTCTGGCCGCGGGTAGCCCGCAAATAGCGTTCAACACGAGTGCAATGCACATGGCCCTGGAGCTTAAACTTAGTATGCTGAAGATTTTCCTCAATGATCTGGCACACGTGAGGCCGCTGCTCCACAAAATCGGCGGTGCTGGCTCCACGGGAAAGGCATTCAATGCCCAAAGAGCCCGTGCCCGCGTAGAGATCAAGCACCGGCCCCCGAAGCGGGCCATAGCCTTCCAGAACCGCGAAAAGCGATTCCTTAACCCGATCCAGCATCGGGCGCGTCCCTAAGCCTTTCGGCGCTTTGAGCCGATGCCCTTTTGCTTTCCCAGTGATAACACGCATAGCAAAATTCAGCTTAATCTTTCCCTAGACCCAGCGATGGCAAGTATTGTAGCACGCTTATCACTTCTCATCAAACCCTGGCTTTTGCCAGCGGGCTGGAGGCTTTGATTCCAAGCCTTTGGCAAAAGAGGTTTCAAGAGCGGAGGCCACGGCTTTAGCCGTGACTCACCAGGGGCATCTTGCTTGTAAAAGAGGTTTCATCACGGCTTTAGCCGTGACTAACCAGCTGAAGCTGGGGGATTCCGCCTAGTCGCTTAGGCCTCTTTTGGTCGGGCCACGGCTAAAGCCGTTGATTCCAAGCCTCTTGCAAAAAGAGAAGATAAAAAATGCCAAAGGGGTGTTCGTTGCTGAAACACCCCTTCTTATTGTTCCTTTTAACGACGTGGGCCGATTAACGCTTGGTGTATTGAGGTCGTTTACGGGCCCGCTTGAGACCAACTTTTTTCCGTTCTTTCACCCGTGCATCGCGGGTGAGCAGCCCGGCCCTTTTGAGGACAATGCGTAGTTCGGCGTTTGCATCGAGCAGCGCTCGCGCCACACCGTGGCAAACCGCTCCAGCTTGCCCAACAACCCCACCGCCACAGACTTTCACCATGACCTTGAAATTGGTGAGATTGTCCGTCAATTGGAGAGGTTCGCGGATTTGAGTATGCAAGGATTGGCGATTGCCGAAGTAATCTTCGGGCGATTTCCCGTTGACTATAATCTCGCCACTCCCTGGAAAGAGGCGCACCCTGGCGACGGAGCATTTTCGCCGCCCTGTGCCTTGATAATAGTGTTTCTCAGTCATCAATGGCTTCTCAATCCATCCCGTATGCTCCAGCTTTGCACTTTGTGGAGCATACTAGCATAGCTATAGAAAAGTATAGATCGTTAGATTTGGGGCTACATACCCCAGCTTCGATTCAGATCAGCCCACAAGCTTTAGCCATTTGGCCGGGGAACGTAGACTTGCGGTTGTTGGGCCGCATGCGGGTGAGCGGGGCCGTTATAAATGCGTAATTTTGCCAACAATTGGTGGCCCAATTTGTTTTTGGGCAACATGCCGCGCACAGCAAAACGAATAATTCGATGCGGGTTTTTGGCCAACATAGTTTTATACGGCGTTTCGCGCAAACCACCGGGATAACCCGTATGCCGATAATAGACTTTTTGCTCGGCCTTGCGCCCCGTGATCCGAATCTTGGCTGCATTGACCACTACAACAAAGTCGCCCCCATCAAGGGATGGGGTAAAAGTCGGTTTGTGTTTGCCCCGTAACAAAATTGCGATCTGCGTCGCTAAACGCCCCACGACTTGGCCGGCGGCATCAACAACAAGCCAATCGCGTTGCACTTCAGCGGCTTTTTGTGAATATGTCTTCATTTTCTTTCCTCGCCAAACGGCGCTCAGTTTTCCAACAACATCGCTGCTGGCGGATACCCCACCGCCATTAAAGTGAGGCCGTGGGCCGCAGCGGTGGGCCCGGCTCGGCGGCGGTCACGGGCCTGAAGAATTTGGGCAAAAGCGGCGGGAGTTAGCTGCCTCCGGCCAACGAGAATCAGAGTTCCGACAAGCGCCCGAATCATTTGGCGTAAAAACCCATTAGCGACTAACTCGATGGCCACCAACGAACGCCCAAAGAGTTCCACCGAGCTACAAGTTGCACTGCGACACTGGCGGATAGTCGAGCCACCTGGCTGCGTCGCGCTGCCGAAAGCTGCAAAATCATGCGTGCCAGGCAAAACTTTGAGCGCTTCTTTGAGCGCTTCTTTGGCCAGCGGTTGCCCGATATGCAAGACATACTGCCTAAGCATTGGTAGCTCAATCGGCTCCTCGTCCAAGAGATACCGATATTTTCGCCAGATGGCGCTGTGGCGAGCGTGAAATTCGCTGGGCGCTTCCCAAATGTCCAAAATGGCAATGGGCTTGGGCAAAAGCGCGTTTAGCCCGCGCTGAAGGGTTGCTAATGGGTGGCTGGTCTGCGTTCGCACATTGGCCACTTGGCCCTGGGCATGGACTCCCGCATCAGTTCGCCCTGCAAACGTAAAGCGTTGTTGCTCCTGGGTCAAGCGCAGCCAAGCAGCTTCCAGCGCACCTTGGATCGAGGGCCCATTGGCTTGCACCTGCGAGCCGACGAAATCTGTGCCATCGTAGGCCAACCGCAATGCAACATTTCGCACATTTTCAGCCAAAAGCTAAATCAACTCCAAAAGAGCCATCTCTGCCGCGTCGCCACCCCGTAGCCCAATCCGAGTCAACCGCGTATACCCTCCTGGGCGTGTCGCATAATCTTGCGGCGCAAAGGTAAAGAGTTGCCGCATCGCCTTCTTACTATCCAGCTTGGATAACGCCAGCCGCCGCGCGTGAGGCGTATCTTGGCGGGCTAAAGTCAGAAGTTGCTCCATTTCGGGCTGCACCGCTTTAGCTTTAGCGACGGTTGTTTTAATCCGGCGATGTTCGATTAAAGCCTGCATGAGGTTGCGGAGCAGCGCCTTCCGGTGTTCGTAGGATCGACCTAATTTATAACCTACTTTTCGATGTCGCATACCCTCTTTTTCCTATATTTCCTAGTCATTGCTCAAAAAGAAGCTTCATTGCTTTGAAAAAGAAGCTTCTTTTTTTGACAAAACATCTTTAGCACCGCGCTTTTGCGGGCTGCGCCCAGAAATTAAACGGTTTCCCCATCCATACGCGGGATAAATCCCCGTTCAATCAACTTTTCGCGGATTTCTTCCATTGATTTTTGACCTAGATTCCGCACGGCCAACAGGGCTTTTTCGTCCATTTGAAGGACTTGCCCAACTTTAATGATTTCGGCCCGTTTCAGGCAATTAAAGGTGCGAGTCGAAAGTTCTAAGTCTTCAATGGGTATATCATAAATGTCGGGGGCAATAGATGTCCCCGATAAAGCCGACGGTGCTTCCTGTTCCTGGGTGAGGCGGCTAAAATCAGCGATAGTTTGGTAATATTGTACCAAAACCTGGGCCGCATGACTTAGCGCATCACCGGGCTTCACCGTCCCATCGGTCCAAATTTCTAACAACAGGCGGTCAAAATCAGTAGCTTGCCCAATGCGCGTATTTTCAACGACATAATTGACGCGGGGAATCGGGGTAAAAATCGCGTCCATTGGAATCTCGCCAATGGGCAGCGCATCACGCTGGTCGGCGGCTACATACCCCCGCCCCCGTTCAACGGTCAATTCCATATCCAGGCGGGCTTGCTCCGAGTCAAGCGTACAGATGTAGTGTTCGGGGTTTGACAATTCCACATTGCTGGGAATCTCAAGATCCTTGGCACGGACTGCGCCTGGGCCGGACTTAATGAGGTTCAATTTCACGGGGCGTTCGGCATAACAGCGCAGCCGAATCCCCTTAATATTTAGAATAACCTCGGTGAAGTCTTCTTTCATCCCCAGCAGGGTTGAAAATTCGTGAAAGACTCCTTCGATTTTGACTTTGGTGATCGCCGAGCCTGGGATAGAAGAAATCAACACCCGACGCAACGCATTGCCCAACGTGTGCCCATACCCAGGATCAAGCGGCTCGATTTTGAATCGGCCATAATTTTCAGCCGCCTGTACAACCTCGATTTTCGGCATGGCGATGTCAAGCACTTATCGCCTCCTCTATGCAGCAGCAACCCCCAATTGGCTCAACAGTTTGGCCCCCAAGTCGCTTTGGAAACTTAACCCTTTGTTGAGGATAAGCTTTGAAAAACCTAACCCTTCTGAATAAAGGGTTAGAGAGCGCCAACTGGCCCGCCAAAGAGGGAGTGGCTGATTTAGAACTAGCGGCTATAAAATTCTACGATCAACTGCTCGTTAATCCCCTGTTCTGCATCTTCGCGGCGGGGCAAGGCCACAATTTGCCCAGAAAGGTCCGCCGAATTGAGCCGCAGCCAATCGGCAGTTCGGTGGTGCTGAAGAACACCACTCTCAACTAAACTCTTAAAATAGGTCAACCGCCGATTGGTGGTCCGCACGGCGATCACTTGCCCGACTTTCACGACAAATGAAGGAATGTCGGTCTTGCGATTATCAACATCAATATGTCCATGGCAGACAAGCTGGCGAGCTTGACTGCGGGTGGTGGCCAAACCTAAACGGTAGACTACGTTGTCAAGGCGGCGCTCTAACAAACTCAACAGATTATCACCGGTCACCCCATCTTGGCGGGCGGCTTGGGCAAAAACCCGCCGAAATTGGCGTTCGAGCAGGCCATAGACATAGCGAACTTTTTGCTTCTCCGTAAGTTGGAGGCCGTAGTCCGAAATCTGGCGGCGACGAGCAGTGGGGCCATGTTGCCCTGGGGGAAAGGCCCGCTTGTTGAGAATGCGTTGCCCTTTCTCCGTGATACCGATCCCTAACCGCCGACTAACTTTGCCAACTGGTCCACGATAACGAGCCATATTACGAAGTCAACCTCCTACTACCAGGATCAATTATAGAACCTTGTTGAACCGGGCTGAATTTAACGACTGCGAACCCAACCCTACACTCGCCGCCGTTTGGGGGGCCGACAACCATTGTGGGGCAGCGGCGTGACATCCGTAATTGAGGTTACGGTTAGCCCTGCGGCCTGTAAGGAGCGCACCGCGGCTTCACGGCCAGAACCAGGCCCTTTGACAAAAACTTCAATGGCCCGCATCCCATTATCCATGGCTTTGCGGGCGGCACTCTCGGCCGCAATTTGGGCCGCATAAGGGGTGCTTTTCCGCGAGCCTTTAAACCCCGATTGGCCCGCACTCGCCCAACAAATTACTGCGCCCTGCGGATCCGTAATCGTGACAATCGTATTATTGAAGGTACTTTGAACATGGGCTTGCCCACGCGGAACATTCTTTCGTTCGCGGCGCTTACCCCGTTGCCGTTTAGTTACTTTTTGCTGTTTCGGAGGCATCCATTCCTATACTTTCTAGGTCCTCTAAGCGATGCACTTCAGTTCCAAGCAAGTCCTACTGCAAAGCTCAAACGTTCAAACGATTAGAATGGGCTAACTCACCCACTCCGGCCTATTTCTTGGCTATTTTTTTCTTCCCAATGGCCTGCCCCTTCCGGCCCCGCCGGGTGCGAGCATTGGTCCGGGTGCGTTGGCCATGGACCGGCATTCCCCGCCGATGGCGCAGGCCCCGGTAGCAGCCAATATCCATCAGCCGCTTGATATTCATCTGCACCTCGCGGCGCAGGTCGCCTTCCACGCGATATTCCCGCTCCACGATTTCGCGCAACCGCCCAACTTCTTCTTCCGTTAGGTCGCGCACCCGCGTCTCCGGGCGCACGTTGGCCCGCCGGATAACTTCTACGCCATTCGAGCGCCCAATCCCGTAGATATAGGTTATTGCGATCTCAAGTCTTTTATTGCGAGGAATATCAACCCCGGCAATACGTGCCATATTAAATCTCCCAGTTTAGCCTTTTAACCCTGGCGTTGCTTGTGCTTAGGGGTTCGGCTACAAATTACGCGAATAATTCCACGGCGTTTAATAACCTTACAATACTCACACCGGGCCTTGACAGATGCCCGAACTTTCATTTTAACCTCCCATTTTAGATAAAAAGAGCGTAATCAAGGCAACTTTCAAATTAGAATGAAGTACAATAAAGAAAGATTGAAACTGCTTTATCTTATTTATAGCGATAGGTGATTCGCCCTCGCGTTAGATCGTAGGGTGATAACTCAACTAAAACTCGATCTCCCTTGAGAATTCGAATATAGTTCATCCGCATTTTCCCTGAAATATGTGCCAGAACCTCATGCCCATTGTCTAACTGGACCCGAAACATCGCGTTAGGCAAAGGCTCCGTGATTGTGCCTTCCATCTCAATAACATCTTTTTTTTTGGTCATATTTCTGGCTTCCTTTCAAGGATTCAAAAGTAATCAAAAACTGCGACACAACCTTCTCGTTAGACTGACTTCTCGCGGTTCTTGTCAGTCTAACGAGAAGCTTTTTGCAAAATCAGCATTGCAACGAAAACCTAATGCCCCGCTACCGCTTCGAGCGCAGCCAGCATCGCATTAGTTACCGTAGTGATTTCGGCTTGGCCGTCTAATTCCCGCAAATGACCCTCTTTTTGATAATATTCAATGAGCGGTGTCGTTTGTTGGAAATAGACATCTATGCGGTGTTCAGCCGTTTCGAGGGAATCATCACTCCGTTGATAGAGTTCCCCATTACAAAGGTCGCAAACCCCATCGCGCTGGGCTGGAAAAAAATAGACATTGTAGATAGCAGCACAGTTTTTGCAAGTTCGGCGGCCCGCAATGCGTTTGAGCAAAACCTCATTTGGCACATTGACGTAGAGGACGGCATCTATTTGCTCGCCGTGGCCTGCAAGCTCAGAAGTAAGGGCTTTGGCCTGCTCTACAGTCCGTGGAAAACCATCAAAGATCACGCCTTTAACACAATCTGGCTGTTTGATCCGTTCCATAATCATGTCAATGACAATCTTATCGGGGACGAGTTCGCCTCGATCCATGTAAGACTTCGCCATTTGACCCAATTCTGTACCTTCGCGTAGCGCAGCACGAAAAAGATCGCCACTGGCAACGTGGGTTAGTCCCGTCTGTTGAGCGAGGGTATGTGCTTGCGTACCTTTGCCTGCTCCTGGCGCTCCCAAAAGAAGAATGTTCATATTGGCTTCCTTGTCAATTCTGCTGCTGAATAGTTCTACTTCCTCAGATCAATTACCACTCACTGAGGCAAGTGGCGCATTGCTATCCATTTTTATGAACGTTCTCAACTCCGCTGGTGGTTGGGTAAGTTTGGCAAACCCAGCCAGCGCGTTGCCTTCGATAAGTCTTAGGCAACGAGCCGCATCTAGTCTAGTCCCACGGTTTTACTGCTTAATTCAGCATGAAACCTTCGTAATCCCGCATTACCAATTGCGCTTCTAGCTGCCGCATGGTGTCAATGGCTACCCCGACTACAATGAGCAGCGCCGCGCCCCCTAGCCCAAGTTGCACGCGGGTGATGGATTGGGTTACAAAGGGTAAGATGGCGACCAAACCCA
>DCSM01000189.1 GCA_002325605.1 Chloroflexaceae bacterium UBA1466 | reverse complement strand
TAAACCCTAAAATTTGCTGGCCTTAGTTTAAATCTTGACCTCTCCTTTTTTCTACCTTTCTGGTAAAATTAGGGGAGGTCTTTGTTAAATCCAGGATTTGATCCACCTAAAGTCCCTTAAACTTGGTTGATGAAAATCAATGTTATAATGGGGCCTAGCAAAAGGAATCCCTTTCTTGCCCTTTTAAGGAAAATCTAGCAAGCCAAGCTTTATTATGCGAATAGTTACCGTCCGCGATACATTGCGTCTGGCATTGCCGCCAGAAACAAGCGTAGTGGCTGGTTCGGCAGGCATGGCCCATCAAGTAACCTGGGTGGCCACGCTGCGGGCAACTTTGCCCGCTTTTGTAGATTTGCGGGGCAGCGAAATCGCGCTGCTGGCGGTGGAAGCGGCCAAAGCGCTTGATCCGCGCCTCACCTTGGCCAATTTGATTCGGCGGTTGGGGCAAGCTTCGGTGGCAGCAGTGGCAGTGGTTGGGGAGATTGAGGAAGAAGACTGTAAAGTTGCGGAAGCCGCTAATTTGCCGCTCCTGCAATTGCCTGAAGGAAGCGATTTGCGCGAGATCGAGCGTGAAATCTCGCGGTTGATCGCGGATTACGAAGCCCAGTTAGAGCGCCGAGCGGCCCAACTCTACAATCTCTTGACGCAACATTCGTTAGATGGCTCAGGGATGTTGGGATTGCTGAGTATTTTGGCCGAACGGACGGGGCAGAGTGTCGCCTGCTACGCCGCGAATGGCGAACTGCGGGCCCAGCAAGGGCATGGCAGTGGGTTAGTCTTGTTGCAAGCTTTGCAGCCTAACACGCCTGGCGACAATTCGCTGCTGAAGCAACAAGTTTGGGTTGAACCGATTGGGGCAACAACTTATCCCAGTGGCTATTTGGCTTTGGCGGGGACTAAACTTGACGAATGGGATAAGCTGACGGTGAAGCAAGGGGCTGCGGCGCTGGCTTTGGAATTGGCTAAGGAGCGAGCGGTTTACGAGGCCGAAGAGCGGCTGCGCGGCGATTTTCTCTCCAATGTGTTGGCAGGGCCGATTTCTGACCCCCCCATGCTCATCCAGCGCGGCCAAGAATTGGGCTACGACCTGACTTTGCCCTACGTGGCCCTTCTGATTACCCTGGAAGCTGAATCGCCGACCTTACTTGGCCGCATGGCAACGAGCATTCAAACGGAGCTAAACCGTCGCCAACTTGCGGCTCCCTCTTTGCGGCGCGAGAACAGTGTGCTGTGTCTGTTGCCCCTCAAACCGAAAGGTTTGCAACCCCGCGAATTTGCCGAAGCGCTTAGGGAACGGCTGCGGCCCGATTATCAGCGTGTGATTTTGGCTCTGGGAACCCCAACCGCCACGTTGGTCGAATGGACCCGCACCGTCAAGGAGGCCGATCAAGCGCTGATGTTGGGACGGCAGCTTTTTGGCTCTGAGAAGGTCTTGGCTTTTAATGATTTGGGGATTTATCGCCTCTTAGTTTTGCTGCGCGAAGCCCCTGAAATGTGGAGTTTCTACCGCGAAAACTTGGCTACGCTCGTCGCTTATGACCAAAAACAAGGCGGGGAATTGCTTAAAACCCTGGAGGCTTACTTTAATCACTTAGCGAATCTGCGAGCCACCTCCGAAGCGCTCCATATCCACCGCAATACTTTGCTCTATCGCCTGGAACGGATTAAAGAAATTAGCGGGATGGATTTGAATAACGCCGAACAGTATTTTGCCCTTTGGCTGGCGCTGCGGGCCCATCGAGTTTTGCGAACTTTAGAGAGTTAGGCCGTTCCCAAAGCAAGTTGATAAGCGATTTCTAAGCGGTCTAAGACTTTTGCCCACCCAAATTGCTGGGCCCAAACGATTGCTGCTTCGGCCATCGTTGCGCGCCGGGTTGAGTCAGCCAAGAGCGTGGTAATCGCTTTCGCCAGCGCTGCAGGTTCACGAGGGGGAACAAGCAGCCCCGTTTGACCTTCCAAAACAACTTCAGGAAACCCGCCAAAATTTGTGGCAATGACGGGCAAACCAGACGCTTGGGCTTCGACCAGACTAATGCCAAAGGTCTCGCTGGCGAAGCTGGTGGCCAGAAAGAGGTCGACAGAACGGTAGATGGTGGGTAAAGCTTCGCGGGGCAAAGCTCCTAAGAAATGGACGCGCTGGGCCAGGCCCAAGTCGTGCGCCAGACGCTGAAGCGTCTGGCGCACTTCACCTTCCCCCACCACCAAAAGTTGGACCTCTTTAGGCAATTGGGCCAGCGCTTGAATCGCCGTTGCAAACCCCTTCCACGGTTGCAAACGTCCCACCACCAACAGCAAGGGCGCAGTTTCGGGGATGCCCAAGCGGATTCGTAAAGTGGGGTCGGGGGGGCCAGGACAAAAAAGGTTAAGGTCGATCCCATTGAAGATCACGTGGGGCGTGAAAGCGTAGCGGGGCGCAATGGTTTGGGCATTGAAGTGGCTACACGAAACTGCCCCATCCACCTGCTTGGCCAAGAGCCAATCCCCCGCGTAAAAATCTTCCCCGTGACAGCCCAAAATTACGCGCCCGCCCCCTAACCTTCTGGCCAGTAAGGCCGGCCCTAAATCATACGGTTTCTGAATGTGAATCAGGTCGTATTGACCGTGAATCAATGTAGGTAAGGCTGCCACCGCGAAGCTCAAGCGTTCCAGAAGTTTGGCTTCGGCGTAGGCCCGGCGCAGAAGGGGAAAACTTTGCCAAAAAGCTCGACTTACAAAGGGGAAGGTCAGCACCTTGACCGGGTTTGAACTTGCCGAAGCCACCGTTCGGTAGGGCCCTACGCCCCCTATCACCGTTACTTCATGCCCCCGCAAAGCTAATTCTTGACTTACATCCCAGACAAAACTCTCTACTCCACCGAGCTTGAGCGTTGAAGTTAGATTATAGAGCGCGATTCGCATGGTTATGATTATGTTAGTTCTAAGCAGTGCCCAAATTAGTTTGTACTTAGTCAGATTCTAAGTCGTTGAAATTAAACTCAATTTTACTTTGTAACACGATTTCATCAAGCATTTTTCTCAAATATCCTTGCGATTTTGCGATTTGAAAGCGCTCAAGCAATAGGGGAATATTGATTACTTCCTCAATACATTCCATATATTTATCTACAATGGGCTTAATTCCGTACTGCTTCTTTGCCCCATCCCGTAAGCGAGATAGAAGCATTCCTACACTGTCATCTGATTTTATAACAAAAGAAATAGGAAAGCGCTCAATTTTATCGATGTCAAGAAAATATTTCTTAACGTCCAAAGTCTCAGTCACCTGAAAGAATCTACCCAAAGGCCGCATTACGAAATCAATTCCTCCATCATTGGCATTAGTTCTACCTGTTTTGAAGAGCAAAAGATTTTCTGCATGAATGTTATCACGGTCAAAGCCAAAGTAAACCACTTGATCATAGTAATAGTAACGTAAGATCGCGTAGCTGACGATTTCAAAGACTCTTGCATCGGAATTTGGCGCAAGCAAGCTTTCAATAAATTCTAAGACCTTTGTATCATTTTCGGTTGTGATCGCTTGGATTTTCTCACAAGTCTCAATGAAAGTTCTAAATGTGCTTTGTTTTGTCGTAACGTAAAGGTCAATAATTGCTATTACTGTTCTGGCAAGATTAAAAGTTTTACTTCGATCTGTTATTTTGAGTAAATTTTCGTTCACCCAATAACGATTTGTTTGAATGTCTCGGATAATAGGCACGAATTCCGCAAAGGGAAAATATTTCTTAAACTCCTCATTCATCCGACTATTTAAGGCATGATTTTGTAACTTGCTCCCAAAGGGCAATTTCCTCTGTCTTTCCAACAGATCTGTAAATCTTGCGCCCACATATTCGTCATAATTACTTTGTCTGTCGAAATTATTTTTAAGGTAATCCTCGACAAGGACATAAATAGCATATAAGTTAGCAAAACTACCACGAGATTTTGACCCTCTTGCTGCTGAACGGGTTTTTAGATTTAGATATTGCAGTAGAAGACTGCGCTCAAAAATTGCAAGCCCATCCGCCCCAAAGTGGTCGTGTAAAATTTGGAAAATTTGTGGTGTGAATTCATGTTCCATAAGAGTTAGTCAAACAAATTCAGAGTTTGTTGAGAAGCTGCTAGTTTCTCAAAAGTTCGCGGTTCACGCCGTAATTCTTGTCCATTATAAACAGAAAGAATTTGCAGCCGCCTAAGACCAATTTTTACATACTCCTCATCTATCTCGATGCCAATAGACCGTCTACCTAGTTTTTGAGCGACAAAAGATGTTGTAAATGTGCCTGAAAACGGGTCAAGAACTAAATCATCAGGCATAGAACTTGCAAGGATTATGCGTTCCAAGAGAGTTATGGGCTTTTGGGTTGGATGTTTTTCATATTCAGCCATTCTATAACGTACTCTTGGAATTTCCCAAACATTGCCAGGAACTTTCTGGGGATTATAAACAGTTGGGACTGGTTTACGATAATCTATCAATTTTCTTTTAGCCCCCGTTTTTGCTTCTACAAGAATCTCCTGCGCGTTAAAAGTATAGTTGTTTTGATCTTTGACACAAAAAAGAATCGGCTCATACAATGAGCCATAGTAATTTCTGGCCTGAACGCTAGAACTGTCATAATACCAAACGATTCTTGTCAAAATAGTTAATTTAGTGCGAAGATAGAGATCAAAATAAGGCATTGTCTGAGTTGAAGTCATTACATAAAAACTTCCGTTTGGCTTAATCTTTTCTATACACAGGTCAAGCCATGTGTAACACCATTTAATGTAATCCTCGTCAGATTCCCATTTGTCTTGGTGGCTATTAAAATTTTTCCCGATATTATATGGAGGATCTGCAAAAATTAAATCCACTGATTCATCAGGAATAGTGGAAAGCATCACAAGAGCATCACCAAGAATTACTTTAGCAGGGCCTTTTTCAAAAATTTGAAGATTTTGCGCCATAACCCAATTATAATTGCTCAAAAGGTCTTTCACGCCTCGCTATATTCAATCTGCCAGAGCCGCAAAGTCTTATCGAAGCTGCCGCTGGCCAACATCTGACCGTCGAAGCTCCAATCAACGCTCGTGACAGGCCCCGTATGGCCTTGCAGGAGAAAGAGCAAACGCCCATCATTGATGCGCCAAATCCGCACGGTGTTGTCCCAGCCTGCGCTGGCCAACATTTCGCCATCAGGACTCCAGGCGACACAATGCACTTCACCCGCGTGGCCCTGCAAGGTCCGCAGGAGTCGCCCGTCGGCGGAGCGCCACAGCCAAACGGTGCTATCCCAACTCGCACTCGCGAGAAATTCCCCATTGGGGCTCCAGGCGATGCTATTGAAAGCATCGGTATGTTCTTGCAAAATGCTGACCTGCCGCTCTTCGTCAACCATCCAAAGGCGCACTGTATTATCCCAACTGGCACTCGCCAAGATATTACCATCGGGACTCCAGGCGACGCTATGCACTTCCCCCGTATGGCCGCGCAAAGCTTGGAGCGGTTTTCCGTCGCTGACGCGCCAAATCCAGATTGTCCCATCGCCTCCCGCACTGGCCAGCAGTTCCCCATCGGGGCTCCAGGCGACACTCAGCACCTGGTCGGCATGGCGTTGAAAAGAGCGCGGCAAACGACTTTCTTCCATTGTCCAGAGGCGGATGGTGCTGTCCCAACTGGAAGTAGCTAAGGTCTGGCCATCGGGGCTCCAGGCGACGCTGCTGATTGCATCACGGTGGCCACGCAAGGTGTGCAGAAGGCGATCATTGGGAACATGCCAGATGCGAATGGTCTTATCTTCGCTGGCGCTGGCTAAAAATTGGCCCTTTGGGCCCCAGGCGACGCTGGTCACGGCATAAGTATAGCCTTGCAAAAAGGTTCGCAAAGGGCGAAAACCCCGCACGCGCCGGGGGTTATCGGTGGCGGAGGTGAGAAGAATCGTGCGGCCAAGGCGGGTAGTTGTCGGGTCAACAGCAGGGGGATTATGCGTAGGAAAGAGAGGGAAGGTCTGGGGAGTCAGACTGGCGGTAGTTGGCGCTTGGTCGGCCCCCCCAAGCAGTTCCTGTTTCAAGCTAAGAGCATCGGGAGTCCGCTTCTCGGCCACAAGTTCCAAAGTATGCAGGATCGCGTTTGCGAGATGCGATGAAAGGTTAGGGTTGTGGAGGCGGGGCGAAAGAAGAGGATCGGGGCTACTCGCCAAGCGGTCAATGACGGAGATGGGTTTGACGTGGGTCAAAAGTTGATAGAGCATTGCCCCCAAGCTATAGAGATCGCTGCGGGCCTCAAAGGGTTGGTCATTGAAACCCCATTGCTCTGGGGAAGCGTATTCAGGGGAAAGTAAGCGGCGCATCTTGCGGGCCGCTGGAGGTTCAAGGCGAAAAAGCCCAAAGTCAACCAGCTTGAGCATCCCGTTGGGCAAGAGCCGCACGTTTAATGGCTTCAGGTCGAGGTGGAAAAGAGGTGGGTTTTGCTTATGAAGGTAGTCTAAGACATCACAGAGTTGAAGCGCATAACCCAAAACAGTCTGTTCGGGCAGGGGGCCACTCTGCTTCTCCAAGACTTCTTCCAGGCTCAGGCCCGGCACAAATTCGAGGGCCAAATAACTACAACCCCCAGCCTCGAAAAGTTCGCCATAGCGGGGGAGGTTGTCATGTTGCAAGCCCCCAAGCATCGCGAAAGTATCCTGAAATTCGAGCGCTAGATCGGGGTCTAAAATTTCTTTCAGCGCGACGCGAGTAGCGGCCCGATCCATGTCCTCCGCTTCATAGACGGCCCCCAAACCGCCTTGCCCAATGACGCGCAGAATGCGGTAATGGGCGACAAAAACGCCAGGATTATGAAGCTGGATTGCAAAGCGCAAGGTCCTTCCGCATTGCCCGCAGAACCGTGAGCCGTCTCGGTTTTTTGCGCCACAGTTTAGGCAGGCGAGCATATACAACTACCTTTTTGACCCTCCACCAGGGTTAGAGCAAGGCGGCTTCTTGCTTCTGTGCCGCATTCAAGATCGCCATCTTCGCATTGAAGGGCTGTTTCCATTCAGCAAAAGCCATGCTAGAGGTCTGCTTCTAGCTTGCGACCCTGCAAATAGAACGGCTAATTGTAGTTTATTCGGCCCAGACCTGCCCAAAAATCCGTTCCATACGCATAGTATAGCAGATAGTCACTTCTCTATCAAACGCTAACCCTATTCTGAAGCCTCGCTTTTAGGGTTTACAAATTGCGGAAGCGCCTAATTCAAAAGTCACGGCCCGCAGAGAATCGGGAGCCGAATTCACAGGCGCTTCTAGTGCCAGGCGCTGGCCCGTCTTTGGCTCGTAAATCCCCACCACCACTTCATAGGTTCCTGGCGACGCGGTGGCGGGAAGCGGGAGCGCAAATGGATAGTTGACCGTTTGCCCTGGAGCCCATTTTTCTGCTGGCCATAACGCCTCAAGCGGCAAATCTAATTGGCTTACCATCTGGCCAGTCGGGCCATTCAGATGTAAAAATAAAAAATTAGTTCCAACGGGGCGCGTAAGGGACTTCAAATTCAGCGTTAGGGTTATGACCTTTGGTCGACAGCTACACGGATCAGGCGGG
>DCSM01000178.1:11716-14526 GCA_002325605.1 Chloroflexaceae bacterium UBA1466 | reverse complement strand
CTGCGAAGCGCAAGGGATTCAAAAAGAGCTTTATGGTGACATATTAGAGAATTTTGATTTTGCATTATTTCAGCATCTCTATGGTAAGTTGCTCCGCTTACAGGGAAGATATGAGGATGCCAAAGAATATCTCTACCGATCTATGGAAATATACGAGAGAATCACGGGGGCAGATTCTTTAGATGTTGCGATTGAATTCAACGAACTTGCCTTGTTACTGAAGGAAACGGGTGATCTTGCCCAAGCTCGTGAATATGCAGAACGGGCATTGCGTATCCGTGAGGCAGAATTGGGCCTTGATCACCCGCTTGTTGGGGAGAGTCTCTATACTTTAGCGGCAATCTTGTATAAACAAGGTAGCTCTGTTGATGCTCACAGGCTTGCCGAGCGTGCTTTGCAGGTCTGCTTAACAAAAGGTTTAGCAGAAGAGCATTATGTCGTCAAAGCCTTGCGAGAATTGCTGAGTTATTGACAGAAGCGCGAAATTAGTCTTTTGGAAGCAAGAAAGATAGCAGAAGCTTGAAAAAGCCGAGGCAGAAAGAGGAAAAGTGGCGGGCGGGGTGGGATTTGAACCCACGAGAGTATCGCTACTCTACAGCATTTCCAATGCTGCGCACTAAGCCGGGCTATGCGACCCGCCCTCACACTTGGCCATTGTAGCAGAGATTGGCCGATTGTGCAAATGACATTTTCAAGCGCTGTTTTCCGGAAACTTTGTGCTATCAAAGGTTTTTGCTGCGAAA
The DNA here is from genome assembly GCA_002325605.1 of Chloroflexaceae bacterium UBA1466. Taxonomy (GTDB): domain Bacteria; phylum Chloroflexota; class Chloroflexia; order Chloroflexales; family Chloroflexaceae; genus UBA1466. The sequence continues at coordinate 13,783 of DCSM01000178.1, read as the reverse complement.
AAGGTCGCGGCGGCAGCAGCCGTAAAGAGGGAGCCTGTAACGCAGATTACGTCGGTGGGGGAAGCAAGGTCAAGCGCCTGTGCTAAAGCTGCTGCCACAGTATCTGCGGATAACAAAGAACCTTGCACGTAGGGAAGCGCCGCCGCTTCAAGTTGCTCTAAGGGGCAAGCTCTGGGGTGCGGGGAGCGCGTCAAAATGACAACTTGGGCGATGGGAAGCAGAATTTGCATCAAAGTTGGCAAATCTTTATCCCCTGAAAACCCCAAAATAAGAAAGAGCCGTTCGATAGGGAAGTAGATTTCAAGCGAGGCCCGTAAGGCCTTAGCTCCCCCCTCATTATGGGCCCCATCAGCCAGGACAAGGGGCTGCGAATACAAGCGCTCCAGGCGGAGCGGCCATCGTACCTTTGCCAACCCTTCCCGCATTGCTTCAGTCGAGATCGCCAACCTTTGGTTCTGCAAGAGCAGACTTGCCCCTACCGCAAGCTGGGCATTCTCCAGTTGAAACGTTCCCGCCAAAGCAATCTGTTCTGATCGGAGAGGAAAGGGGAAAGGTTGAAATTCTCCCGTAAGCGAATTGTGCAACCCTTGCTCATCTACCACATAGAGCGAAGTAGCATTTTCCTCCGCTTTTTGAAGGAGAACTTCCATTACTTCTGCTGCCTGAACGGTTGTCACTGCGGGAATGTGAGGCTTGATAATTCCCGCTTTCTCTCGCGCAATGGCCGCAAGCGTTGTCCCCAGAAGGTTGGTATGGTCACGGCTGATTGAGGTTAGAACTGAAAGTACAGGCGAGACAACATTTACCGCATCACAACGCCCACCAAGCCCAATCTCAAGCACAGCATAATCTACTTCCATCTTTGCAAAGTAGAGCAAAGCTAAGGCCGTTGTGATTTCGTAGGTCGAGAAGGGGCCTTCGTGAGCCATAAGTTGGGCTACCTTTGGCTTGAGAAGATTGACAAGGCTCGCAAAGTCAGTTTCTGGAATTAGCCGACGGTTGACCTGAATTTGCTCCCGCAAACAATGCAAGGCGGGCGAAGTATACAAACCGACCTTTAGCCCTGTAGCCCTAAGGATGGCTTCAAGCATTGCGGAAGTTGACCCTTTCCCATTTGTGCCCGCCACGATGATAGAAGGATAAGCTTGCTGTGGACTGCCCAAAGTAGTGAGCAGAGCCTCCGTTCGTGGTAAGTAGAAATCGGCCAGCGAAGGGCGATGATGATCTTCGGTATTGAGAAAGCTAAAAAGCCAGGCCAGCGCCTCCTGAATACCTTTAGATTCAGTAACTTGCATAAATCTCCAATTAGCGGTAAAGTTGCGGCTGGAAGAAAGTTTTAGTACTGGATTTTTGAATGGCACAGGTTAGCAAAATGTCGCAGCTTTGTCAACCCAAGCACTTGGTGCTGGTCTGGACGGTGATAGGAATTTTGTTTACCGCTTGTGGGAAGCAAGGTCTTCCCGCTCCCGCAGCATCTTCGCCCTTGGTGATCTGGACTTCCTTCAACGATAAAAATCCGCAAAATGCTCAAGATCGTTGGTTTGCCCAAGCGTTGGCAAAATTAGAGCAAGAGAAGGGTCTGAAGGTAGAGAATGAAACGCAGAACTATGCTCAAATCAATAGCAAACTCAATTTGGCCGTAGCCACAAAGGGTGATCTTCCCGACCTTTCCTACCTAAATAGCCAGCAGTTGAATACTTATCTAGCGAAAGGGGCGCTTGAAGATTTGACGGCCTACGTTTCGGCTGCCCCGTGGTTCAAAGATTTGGAACCCGCTGCTTTGGCCGCTTGCACTGCACCCGACGGTAAAATCTATTGTGTCCCAGGTCACATTTATAGCCGCTTGATTTACTATTGGGCAAGTGATTGTCCGCAAGGTTTTCCCGCTGATACGGTAGCCTTTCTCAAAGCGGCAGAGCAACTCAAGCAGCAGGGAAAGTATGCCCTTACGTTCAAAGGGAGCGAAGTCAGTGCTGCTGAAGGTTTTATCTTCTCGCTCCTGCATAGCTTTGGGGGAAAGTATGCTGATGCGGAAGGGAAAGCTACTTGGGCCACGCCAGAAGTAGC
>DCSM01000178.1:0-11605 GCA_002325605.1 Chloroflexaceae bacterium UBA1466 | reverse complement strand
GTAGTCTTCAGCCCTGGCTTTGACCACGAGCGGCTCTTTCAGGATGGAAAAGCAACTGCTTTTGGGGGTGGCTCATGGTCTTACATCTACCTTTATCCCCTTACCTCTCCACAAGGCAAAACTTTTGCCCAGGATTCAGCTTCGGTTGCAGCGGCTCTTGAAGCGGGGGAATTGAAATTAGCTTCCCCTTTAGCTGCGCCAGGAGAGAAACCCGTTACCCTTCTGACTATACCTTCCTGGGGAATTCCTAAAGGTTCAAAGCAACCTGCGCTGGCCAAGCAATTTCTTGCCTACTTCATGCAGCGGGAACAAAGCACGGCCTACGCTTTCGCCAGTGGCGGTTTACCAGTCCTCACCTCAGCCCTAACGGATGCGCGGTTTCAAACTCCCTACTGGCAATTCGTGCGTGAAAATCAGACCAAGTATGGCCAACAAATGGAACCTCTCCACCACTATGATCGGGCAATGACCCTTTTGACCGAGACCATTGGGCGACTTGTTCTCGACCCCAACCTTGACAGCTTAACCGAACTTCAGAAGGCCCAAGAGAGTTACAACGCGCAACAATGAGGCTTAACCTTTCCCTGCCACGCCAGCGACTTTTTGCCCTTCCGTTGCTGGCGACCTTTTTCTTCCTCTTGAGCATTCAGGTCTACCCTTTGTTGGCCTGTTTTTGGATGGCCTTCTGGCGGAAGGGCCAATTTGTCGGGTTAGGAAACTTCCACTTTCTCTTGCAAAGGAGTGAGTTTTGGGAGAGCTTGCAAACTACTTTGATCTTTGGCAGTCTGCATGTCATCCTTACCTTCACTTTAGGTTTTTTAGTTGCGCTCCTGCTAAATCATCGGCGAAGGTCGACTTCCTTCTACCTTGTGATCCTCTTTATTCCTTGGATCCTTTCCCAAGCGGTGGTCGGGACAATCTGGCGCTGGCTTTTTGTGAGCGATTATGGCTTGTTTCAGGAATGGTTTGCCCCTTTCCTCCACCGTACCTTGTTGGCTGATAAGGTAGGGGCGCTGGCGATTGTAAGTCTGGCTTCGATTTGGCATTCCCTCGCGCTGGCAACAATCCTTTTGCTCGCGGCTTTGCAAACGATTCCCCCTGAGTTGTACGAAAATGCAAGGCTTGATGGGGCAAAGGGAAGCCAAATCGTGTGGCAGATCACGCTCCCGCTTCTCCGGCCCCATTTGAGCGTTGTCCTTCTGCTTCTTTCCCTCCGCAACATGAATGCCCCAGGCCTGATCTTGGCAATCACGGACGGGGGGCCAGCGCGAGCTACGAATACTCTTAGCTTCTATCTTTATCAGTTGGTCTGGCGGTTTGGGGATTTTGATTTGGGGGCAACCTTAGCGTTATTGATTCTCTTGCTCAATGCGCTCCTTCTGGCAGGGTTTTTGCAACTTGAACGCGAAAAGGTTTGAGCAAGGTGTACCAACGACGTTGGATTAGCCAAGTTCTCCCTCACATCTTCCTGGGAATCCTCAGCTTAGGGATGCTTTTTCCCGTCGCTTACGTCTTTCTAACCTCTTTCAAGACCAGGACCGCTGTTCTTACTTCACCTCCGACGATCCTTCCCTCCGTTTGGGCCCTCGATGGTTACATCCAACTATGGCGCAGCCCCATGCTGGCCTACTACCTTCCCAATACCTTCATAAACGCGCTAGGTGCTTCCCTCATCACCGTTCCGCTTGCTACTTTAACAGGTTATCTCCTTTCCCGTCTCCCTTCCCGCTACCGCCGCTTAGTTGAGGCTGCTCTTCTGACCTTGCTGCTTCTGCCAGGAATTACAACCTTTATCCCCCTTCATCGGCTCGCAAGTAGCTTGGGCTTGCTAAATACCAATGCGCTAATGATTGCCATTCAGATTGGGGGAAGCTTGCCCCTTAGTATTTGGCTGATCAAGCGGTTCTGCGAGAGTATCCCACCTGAATTGGAAGAAGCAGCGATGCTTGATGGTGCAACATCCAGCCAGAGTTTAGGTTTTGTGGTTCTACCGCTCATCCTCCCTGGGATCTTTGCGGCTTTTCTGCTGACCTTTGTTGATGCTTGGAATGAGTTTTTGGCGGCGGTGATCTTTCTCTCCCGCTATCCCGCTAAAACCGCAAGCGTGGGGCTGCTCGATTTTCAATCGCAATTTGAAGTAGCTTACCACGTTCAAGCTGCTGCGTGTGTCATTATGGCTCTCCCTGTGGTAGGGATCTTCCTTCTCCTGCACCGTTTCTTCTTTCAAGCTCTCTTTGAAGGGTTGGAAGAAAAAGACAAGGGAAAATAAGAGAGCTTGCAAGGGCGACCTTTGCGGCAAAGCCGCAAAGGTCGCCCCCAACCATCTTCTTTACTCAGACTTGGATTACGACAATCGTTATATCATCGTTTGGTTCACATTTTCCCACGAAGGTTCCAATGGAAGCTTTAAGGTAGTTGAGAAGCATTTGAGCATTCTTGGCAGGAGCAAAGGTAAGGGTCGCTTCCAACCTTTCAAACCCAAACAATTCCCCCCGTTCATTCTTGGCATCCAACGCGCCATCACTGATCAGAATGAGTGAATCCCCCGGAGCCAAGTCAATGGTACATTCAGGATAGCCCAGCAAATCTCGAAAGCCAACCCCTAACGGGGGCCCGCGCACATCCAACAAACTTACACTGCCATCGCACCGCTTCAGGAAGGGCGGAATTAAACCTCCGTTGGCCATGCGGGCCGTACCCCATGCCCACCCTTGCTGCGGGGGAGTGATCTCTAAGTAACAAAAGGCACAATTCATCTCATCGTCCTGGGTATACGATTCTAGGGCCTCATCGATCTTATACAAAAGGGTACTTGGGGCCAGACCTTGCATGACTATCGAGCGAAAGAGGGCAACCGTTACGGCCATAAGTAAGGCCGCTGGCATCCCCTTCCCCGTCACGTCCCCCACCGCTACCGCAAACCGTTTTGGCTCCTCCAAGCTGGCGAAGGAAGGGGTAAGGGCCGCATAAGCGTAGAAATCGCCCCCAATTTCGCGGGCCGGGGTACTATAGCATTGCACATCTAACTCTGGCCAGGCGGGGTGCGTCGGAGGCTGCAAACTCTCCTGAATCTTACGCGCCATGTTCAATTCAGCTTGCATTTTCCCATACAACTCTGCTAACCGCCGATTGAGTTCCGAAAGAAGGGAGTTAGTCTTCTGGAGTTCAGTTTCCGCCCGCTTCCTTTCAGTGATCTCCTGGTTCAAATCCGCATTCTTCTTCTTGAGCTTTTCTCGCATCTGTCTAAGAGCTAAATGATTTTCAACCCGTGCCAAAACCTCTTCAACCTGAAAAGGTTTGGTGATATAATCTATGCCCCCAACTCTAAAAGCCTTTACTTTGTCTATAACATCATTTAAGGCACTGAGAAAAATCACAGGAATATCTTGTGTTTCTGCATTCGCTTTCAAATGCTGACAAACCTCAAATCCATCCATCCCTGGCATCAGAATATCAAGTAAAACCAAGTCGGGCAAATTTCTTTGCACCGCTTTTAGGGCCAAAGGCCCACTGATCGCGGGGCGGACAAGGTAGCCTCGCTCATTCAGCATGTGGGTTAAGATCGAAAGGTTAGCTGGATTATCATCAACGATAAGAATATAGCTTGGTTTAGCTTCGGTCATTAGCTTTTGCTCACTGTTTTCGACACTAAAATTGCTTGCCCTCGGCTCAACTCAGGGCAACCTCAAGGTGTTCGCTTGCCCATGCTAACTTAATTCCCTTTTGGAAGCAAATTTAGCCGCTGCGCTGGCTTGGAAAGCTACCTAGACTTGCACCACCACGATGGTTAAATCATCATGTTGTTCCGCCCCTTCAGTGAAAGTAAGGATTGTTTGCTTCAGATAATCCAGCATTGCTTCCACACTCGTGTTCGGCCCCCGTTGCACGGTTGCCAAGAGACGGTCAAACCCAAACATCTCCCTTTGGGGATTATGAGCTTCCACGGTCCCGTCACTGACCAAAAGGATCAAATCTCCGGGAGCGATAGGCAACGTAAGCTGTTGATACCCTAGTTTGGCTCCCAAACCTTGCCCCAACGCAAACCCGCCAAGCTCTGAATTCTCTACTTCTCCCGTCTTCCGCTTGATGTAGGGGGGAATACAACCCGCATTGACAATCTGCACCTTGGCTTGCGGCCCCAAATCCAATTCTACATAACAGAGGGCACAGTTTTGGCGACGGGGTTGCGTGTAGGGCGAAATAACCCGATCCAAGTAGGCCAACCTTTCGGCGGGTGTAAACTGAAGGGAGATGGAAGCATCAAATTGGGCGAGACTGGCGACCATCAACAAGGCCGCCGAAACCCCTTTCCCCGAAACATCACCCACCGCAAACGCATAACGGCGCTTTTCTCTCTCAAGGGGTAAATTATAGTAGGTATAAAAATCGCCCCCGATTTCCCGTGCAGGGACGGTGTAGCAGGCGATCTTCAAATCGGGCCAGTTAGGGAGCGCGGGAGGCAAAAGGCTATATTGGATTTCCCGCGCTAAGGTCAGTTCATCTTGAATCCGATCATAGAGGATTTGTAGTTCCTTCAACGTTTGGTGTAAGGCAACTTCAGCCCCTTGCCGTTCGGCTACTTCGGCCTGAAGTTGCTGCTGGGTTGCTCTCAGGGCCAGATGCGTTTGCACACGAGCCAACACTTCCTCAGCCTGAAAGGGTTTGGTGATATAATCTATCCCCCCAACGTTAAAGGCCCGCACCTTATCCAAGATATCGCTCAAAGCACTGATAAAGATTACGGGAATTTCGCGGGTCTGCGGGTTCTCCTTCAGTTGTTCGCAAACTTCATAACCGTCCATCCCTGGCATCATAATATCCAGTAAGATCAGGTCGGGCAAACTTTTCTGCGCCGCTTTTAAGGCTACGGGCCCACTAATCGCAGGGCGGACTAGATAACCTCGTTGGTTTAACATACTTGTGAGAACTGAAAGGTTAGCAGGCATATCATCAACGATCAGGATGTGACTTGGTTTGGCTTGCACCAGCATTAGATTAGCTCTTCCAGCAATTCTTGAATCCGGTCAAACCGATACCCTCTGACCAACTCATCTAAAGCATTAGCCAGCGCCGCATTTTGGGGCCGGATCTGGTCAAGGATTGCATTTGTCGTTTCGGTATCAAGTTCTTCAACGGCTTGCTGCAAAAGGTGCAGACATTCAGGGGCCAAAGTAGCCAAGGTTGCTGAAGTAAGGGTAAGGGGAGCCGCTTCTTCGGTTGCTTCGCGGAACGCTTCCTCATAGACAAACCGCACGCCGATATGCTTTGTCAACGCTTCAAATAAGGTTGCTTCGCGGAACGGTTTACGGAGGTAATCATCACACCCTGCCGACAAGACCACGGCCCGTTCCTCTTCTAAGGTGCTGGCAGTTAAAGCAATGACGGCAGTTGCTTGCCCCTTTGTGGTTGCTTTAATCTGCCGGGCCGCTTCATAGCCATCCATCACGGGCATCCGCATATCCATCCAGATCAAATGGGGTGACCATTCCTCCCAAAGCTCAAGCGCTTCTTTCCCGTTACTTGCTTCCTTCAACTCAAACCCTAACGGGTTGAACAACTTGAGAAGGAGGAGTCGATTGGTATAACTATCGTCGACGATCAGAAGGCGATAACGGGGCTGGTCTGGGGCCAGAGCAATCACACGTCTGGTGGAAGGTTCCCCTTCAATATCTTCCCGCTCGACTATTTTGGCTTGAAGATCGAAGTGAAAGGTTGTCCCATGCTCCAGGCGGCTAGTGACCTGCACTTCTCCCCCCATAAGCTGGACAAAGCGGCGACTGATGGGTAGCCCAAGCCCCGTCCCTTCTTGTGCCTGTCGCCCCGTTTTGGTTTGCCCAAAGGCTTCAAAGAGGTTGCCAAGTTCTTCGGGCGCAATTCCTGGCCCCGTATCCTCAATCGCAAAGAGAAGGTGAGCATTGGGCAAGGCAAAAGCTGCATCCTTTTCGACCCGTACCGCGATGCCCCCTTCTTGGGTAAACTTGAGCGCATTGTTGAGAAAGTTGATCAAAACTTGGCGGAGCTTGACCTCATCGGTGCAAAGGTAGCGCGGAACGAGGGGGTCACGGTCAAAGGTAAGTTGCAAGTGCTTATCTTCCGCCTTGAGTTGGAACATATCGCTCAGTTCGTCAAGCAGACGGTAAAGGTCAAAGTTCTTTTCGTTAAGCGTAGCCCGCCCCGCTTCAATTTTAGAGAGGTCAAGAACTTGATTGATCAGGGTCAGGAGGTGTTCTCCACTGCGGCTGATAATTCGCAAATTGTCGCGGTGATCAGGAGGAAGGTCGGTACTCCGGTTCATTACTTGGGCAAACCCCAAAATCGCATTGAGCGGGGTGCGAAGTTCGTGGCTCATGTTGGCTAAGAAGGCACTCTTCGCTTGGTTTGCAACTTCAGCCTTTTCTTTTGCAATTTGCAATTGATCCTGAATGCGCTGAAGTTCAATGTTGGCCGCCGTAAGTTGCGTATTGGAAGCCATAACTTCGGCTTCAGCTTCCTTAATCTTCTGATAGGTCCGCGCATTATCAATCGGGAGGCCGCAGACCCGTACCAACGTAAGGGCTAAATTGAGGTAACGTTCCTTGTATTCAGGGAAGGTCAGATTATCTACTTCCAACACGCCAAGGGTCTCATTGTGGTAGCTCATCCGGAGCCGAAAACCTTTCCCCGATTCTGTCCAAACATACTCCTGCTTGAAAGTAGTCAACCTTTGCAGAAGGTCAGCTATATCTTCGGCGCTCGTTGAGAAGGATTTTTGTACTTGGCCTGGCTCACCATTGTGCAAAGGGAGGTAAAGGATCGTGCTGGCCGCAAAAAGCATCGTGAAGATGTCAATTACATTTTGAATGGCCTCTGCTTCATTGACGATATGCACTAAGTTGTTGAGCAAATCCATCGCCATTGCATAATCAGAGGTCTGTTTTTGGGCCTGGGTCGTAAGTTCGCTCGTTTTTTTCGTCCGCCATTCCAAGATCAACTTGTTGATAAACAGTTGAAAGTGATCCAACCCAACGGGTAAAGTCTCCCAGGGAAGGTCAACAAACTGGGCAAATTCTTGTAGGGCTTGGCTACTCTCAGGGTAGACTCCCGTGTCAAGCATGAGCAAACCCTTGGCAAACTCTGCAAAAAACTCGCGGGCCATGGCTTGTTCAAAGCCCCAAACCTTCATCCAATGGGGCCAACGGGCCACCCAACCAGGGGTCAGCAAGTAAATCCCCTTTTGAATATAGCTATCAATCAGCTTCTGCCCGCCAAACAAGTAGAAGCATTGCCCCAGTTTGTGAAGGTGACAATGGTTCAATTCAGGGGGAGGCGAATCTAGCTTGCTAAGACAACATTGGCCAAGGATTTCAATCCTTTCCCAATCTTGGTGGGACTGAAGGCTCTGCTGAAAATTATTCCAAGTAAGGGCTGGGCGACCATGCATGGAAGGGAAAGCGTGCCCGACCACATTCTTAAACTTTCCCTCACTGATGACCGTCGCCAATTCGCGCCCATAACTTTCGCAAACTAAGATACAAAGTTTTTGTTTCATAAAAGTTCTCTTCTAAAAGGTCTGGTAAGTTTTGCAACCTACCAGACCCGCAAAACTATTTTTCCTAAACCTCTTCTTCTAACCAAGTAAGGGGATAAGTTCCCCATTTGGAAGTTGCTTCTGAGATGGCCCTTATAACCTCATCTGGAACTTGCCAAGGTATCTCACCGTGATTATCAGCAAGGATAAAGCCCCCTCCCTTGCCTGCTTTAGCAAGCGCTTCCTTAACCTTTGCTTCGGCCTCTGCTACTGTCCAGCGCCGCATCTCAATGCCATTTAAGTTCCCTAAAACCGTGAGCTTTCCGCGACAAGCTGCTTTCATGATCGCAAGGTCTTCCAAAGCACTGGTGCAAAGGATGGCCGTACCAGTCTGGGCAAGCGCGTCAACGATGGGGAGACAAAGCCCCGAAGCCATGTGGGTTGCGGTTGGGCCCTTGATTTGAGCTAAGGTTCGTTTGGCAACCTCAAACCCCGTCTGAAGGTACAACTCTTTAGGAATAATCGAGGAAGAGGAAACAGGATCAAAGTAGCAGATGGCCGTTGCCCCTGCTTCCAATTGAGCATTGGCCCAAGCAGCGCAAAAAGCCTCATTGATCTGCATCAGGTGGGCAAAGAGGGTCGGTTGTTCGTAGATAAGTTCAATATACTTATCAAACCCCATTTGCATCACAGGGAGCGAGAAGGGAGACATTACAACCCCTATAATGGGTACTTCGTCCTTGACTTGAGCCTTCAGCAAAGCTGTAGCTTCAAAGACCTTCCCTAGACAAGGTGTTGCCTTTACGGCAGGAACTTCGAGGGTCAAAATATCTTCCAACCGCCGAATGAAAGGTTCTCCCGAATTAGGGGGGCCATCATCACTGTAGATAACTTCCCCCCCCCAAGCTTCGACCTCAATAGGCGCATAAAAGAAGGTGTAGATGCAATCGTGGTGATACTTGGCCCGCAAGCGGAGTTGACCTTCAACAACCGCCGCTGGGTTTGCGAAGTAATCTTTGATTGAAAGCCCCAATTCCTTCGCGCCATGCAGCGAGAATAAGAGGCAAAGGGGCACGCGGTCCGCTTCTTGATGACTTAATGTCGTTAAGACTCGTTGTAAGGAGTTCATAACTTCCCTTCCATGATTTGGGTAATAACTTCAATCGCTTCTGAAGCACTCCGCCCCATTGCGGTAGCTCCTACTTCTTGCCAAAGGTTCTCATCAAAGACGAAGGGTGCGCCCCCCGTTACGATCTTAGTCTTCAAACCTAATTCATCAAACTTAGCGCGTAAAGCCTTGACCCGTAAGGCTGAAGGTAGCATTAGCACTGAGACCAGCAGAAGCTCAAGCCCATCGGCTTGCGTGCGAACCACAAGCTCCTCAACCGTCATGCGGCCATAATCCGCCAGTTCAAACCCACTGGCCCGCAAGATCGAGTAGACAATGCGCTTTCCCAGAAAGTGATAATCTTCTAAGACCACGATGGCCATGTTAGGCTGCTTTTTGCGTTCGGGGGCGCTCTGTGGGAGGATAAGGTCGACCAATTCTTCACAAATTCGCCCACTCATGTAGACTTGGGATAAAGCAACACTTCCTTCTTCCCAACCTCGGCCAATCTCTTCCAAGGCTGGCACGACCAACTCTTCCACCAACTCGATTGACGTTTGACGATCCGTGGCTTGACACAGAATGTTCTGGGCTTCCACCCGATTGAGGGCCTGAAGGGCCTGTAAGAAAGGTTCCAAAAGTTGCGACATTCGGTTTACCTCCTAACTTTGTAAGGGACTAATGGTGCAAAGGATAAGCTACTTGCACGACTAGCAAAGAGATTATAAAGGAAAAAGGCAAAAAATTCAATTCCAAAGAGGGAAAAGTTGGCAATCAGAATTGCACAATGACAATGGTTATATCATCATGGGGTTCGGCTCCACCCGTAAAAGCGAGGACTTCCGCTTGCAAGTGGGCTAACATTCCTTCAGCATCGGGAGGCCCTGCTTGAATCATCGCTAAGGTGCGCTCAAAACCGAGAAGCTCACCTTGGGGATTCATCGCTTCGACCAGGCCATCGCTAGTCAGGATGAGCATGTCGCCAGGACTTAACTCAATCAGCTCCTCCGGATAGCCGAGCATTGCACCAAACCCCGTCCCAAGGGGTGGGCCGGCAACATCTAATAATTCAGCTTGCCCTTCGCAAGGTTTAAGGAAGGGCGGAATCAAGCCCCCGTTGGCAATGCGGGCCAGGGCCCTTTCAGTCCTGGTTGCAGACAAAGTGATTTCGATGCAACAAAGGGCGCAGTTCATGCGATCTTCCTTCGTATAGTTCTCAAGCTGTTTGTCGAGGTTGGTCAGCAGAAGGCTGGGCGAAAACTCTTTGGGGGCAAGGGAACGCAACAAGGCAATACTCACGGCCATAAATAAAGCGGCAGGCATCCCTTTCCCCGTAACATCCCCGACCGCAAACAGATACTTTGCTGCGCCTGCGCTTGCCGGAAAAGCTAGGTAGTTGTAGAAGTCGCCCCCTACTTCCCGTGCGGGCATGTTGAAACAGAAAACTTTGATCTCAGACCAAGGGGGATAGGGATACTGAAGTAAATTTTGCTGGATGGTGCGCGCAAAGGCCAATTCAGCGCGAAAATGGTTATTGGCCTTCTGCAATTGCTGCTCGATTTCTTTGAATTCGGTGATGTCCCGCGCATTCATTACGACTCCAGAGATCGTGTGATCAGGTTCTAAGTAGGGGACGTAGGTGACATCCATAAAGCGTCGCCCCACCCCTTTGTAGGTAAACCAGGCTTGCTGGTGCAGGATCTGGCCGGCCAAGCATTGATCAAAAGTACTTTTGATGGCGGTTTGAAAACTCTCTAGGCCCCAAATTTCACTCAACGGGTGGCCCACAAGTTCATCTTTTGCGCTTCCACGGGCAAAGGAACGCGCTGCATTGACCATCTGATAGCAGTAAGCGCGATCAATCAGCGCGATCTGGTCGGTGGTGGCGGTCACAATCCGTTCATACTTTCGTAAAATGGCCTCTTGGGCCTTCCGCTCTGTAATATCTTCTAATAGCCAAATCGTGCCCAAGGTCGTAGCGGTAGGGTCAACCGCTTTAGCATTCAGACTACACCACAAGGGGGTTCCATCGCGCTGGCGGAGTTGCCACTCGCTATGATACGCTTGGCCCAGAAGCAATTGGGGATAAGCCTCCTGGCCAAGTTGCTCATACTCTTCAGGGGAATGGTAAAACCCTTTCGTCGCAAACCCCGTGACCTCAGCGAGCGTGTAGCCAAACATTTCCGCAAACCGTTTGTTGGCCCACACGATCACGCGCTCTTTGACCAAAACAATCCCTACAATTGAACCTTCCAAAATGACAACTTGCTGGGCGGCAAGCTGCTGCAATTCGGCTTCCAATTGCTTGCGCTCGGTGATGTCGTGCAAAATCCCTAAAGCGTGCCACTGCCCCTTGAGTTGAAAGGCTGACAAGGAGATTTCAATGGGGAAAACCTCCCCACTTTTACGGCGGGCTTCTAACTCAAAGGTTTTCCCGGCGACCTTTCCTTGCCACTGCTTGATCTGATCTTGATTAGCTATAAGGTAGAAGGGATGAATCATTAGTGTATGAAGCGATTGCTTCAGCATCTCTGCGGCGGTGTAGCCAAAGATGCGGCTGGCCGCTTCATTCCAAAAGGAGATGTGACCTTGCTCATCAATCATGATGATCGCATCTTGGGCTGAAGTACTGATGACCTTGAACCTCGTCTCGCTTTCCCGCACCGCTTCTTCAGCCTGTTTGCGCTCGGTGATGTCATGCACAATCGAGAAGAGGAGGGTTTGATCTTTGAAGGTGACAGGTGAAGAGTAGACTTCAACCGTGCGAATTTCGCCATGCGCTAGCCGGTGGAGAAATTCAAAGTACTTATGCTTTTCGGTCTTAGCCCACAACATTTCCTGCTGAACTTCGGCGGGGCTAAGTTGGTTGATCTCGTGAATGGAAAGCTTCTTGAGTTCGGGCAAGCTATAGCCATAATAATGCACCGCTGCATGATTAGCCTCCACAATCTGGCCATTTTCAGGATTGACCAAGAGCATCACGGCGCTAT
>DCSM01000014.1:349-3541 GCA_002325605.1 Chloroflexaceae bacterium UBA1466 | reverse complement strand
CACTTGTCGGCTGCGCTGCTGGCGGTTCTGGGGCCCTTGTTGGGGGCACGGGAGGCGCGGGAAGCGGCGGCATAGCCGTTGACCCTTCTGGGGGAGCCAATGGATTTACTCTCTCACTCACAGGAATCGAGGTAGAGGTCGGGGTAGCTGTCCGCCGCACCTTTGCGGGAACAGAGACGGGACTAACCCACTGGACAGCTTCAAAGTAGAGCGGGACAGCAATCATTATCAGGCTGAGAACAATAAGGAGGCGTTCCCAACCTGTCCAACCAACAGCTTTTGGTTTGCTCTCTGGTGGAACTCGGCGAGGCCGGAGATACGATGGGCGCATTATAACCTCTGTAACTACTCCGCACACCTAAAGGTGGCGGTTTCTTGGCACATTTCTATAATGGAATTGAATCAAGTAAATCGGCGAATACAACTAACCGTTGAGTATCCCAAGCGGTACAAGTAATGAGGGTCAAGGTTGGGGTGGAGGTTGGGTCCATTACTTCCGTTTGAAGGGGCCAAACACTTTTCGTCTCCTTGACCCGATAACGATACCGCCACCCTCCCGCATCCAACAGAACTTCGGCCCCTACTTGCAGCGCGGGAAGGTTCCGAAACACGCCCCCTCGCAGCCCAGCGTGCCCCGAAAGGACAACATTTCCCTTTTCCCCTGGCAACCCCGTCCCATGATGATAGCCTGCGGCATAATCTGCAACTTGCCAAACCCCATCTTCGATAAAAACCTCCTTGACCACGGTATCAACCCCAATCGTTGCAATCTGAAGGTGCTGCGGGCGTTGGTCAAGCGGGGTGGCCGGTAAAGCCATGGCTTGCGGGACAAGGTAGTCGGGAGAAGGAGCTTTGGCCAAAAAATCAGACTCAGTGAAAGGTAGCGCGGGAAGCGAAGCTTGGCTTAAAGGTTGCCTTACAAGGTCTGCCGCAACTTTTTCTTGGCCTTGCACGGGGCCATAGGTTTCAAAAAGCCAAATGGCCATAACGCCCAGGAGAAGGAAGCATAAGACCCGCTCCCCATGTTTAAGCACCTCATCAAACCAAGTCCGGAGCAAAAAACGACTAAGGGCTACTTGGCGCTGGGCAGCGAGGGAACGAAGCACAACGGGGCGCAGCGCCACCCCTTCGGTTGGCGCAGGGGAAAGGAGCAACTCTTGAAGTAAGTCTTTTGCAAGGAGTTGCTTTTCTTTAGCGGAGCGACGTAAAAGCCTTTGCCACATAGCTTCTTAGGAAAAACTCCAGGTGTTTCAGTTCAGCGAGCAAAATCTATTATACTAAATGATCTCTTTGAATGCAATAGAAAATTTGCTCGGCTTCTAAAAACTGGTTTTCAGGCCCGCAAAGCTTGCACGAGACATGCTAAACCTTGTTCAAAAGAAGCGGGCGCAGTTAGAGCCGAAAGCATGATGTGAACCCCTGAAACCTCGCCATAAAAATAGCCTGGATGCACAAGCACCCCTTTTTGCAATAGATAAAGCACAAGCTCATCTTCATTTTCCCAAGTTTGAATCAGAGGAAAAAGATAATAGCCACCCGCAGGGGCCTGCACCTTTACGCCAGGACAAGAGCGTAAGGAGTCTAAACCTAACGTAAGATTGGCCCGAATCTGCTCATGCATTGTTGCTCTAAACGCATTTCCTTGAGCAAAAAGTTGCGGCAACATGGTCTGAATCAAGCTATTGGCCCCAAGAAAGGTATCATTTAGCAATTCTAAACGTTCGCTATAGAGCGTTTGGGCAACTGAATTTAAGAGAATCCAGCCCAATTTAAGGTCAGGTAAAGCGAACATTTTGGAAATTCCATTAAGCGTAAAGACGGGAAGCTGCGGATGTAAAGCTGCAATCGGCGGGACAGCTTCAATCGCATAAGGAAAAGTGGCAAAAACCTCGTCGCAGATCAGCGGTAAACCTAATTTGTCGAAAACAGCCAAAGGATTCTGGATTACCATCCCTGTTGGGTTATGCGGCGAAACAAGCAAAATTGCTCTTGTCTGCGAATCAACTTGCGCTAAAAGACTTTTTTCATCAATTTGCCAATTCTTTTCCTCGTCAAGCAGATAAGTTTTCAATTCAAGATGATGAATCGCTGCTAAATATTCAAATAAGGGATAAGTAACATTAGGAATGAGCAGATTGTCGCCCGCATCGGCTAACAACGCAAAGAGTAAACCATAAGCTTCGCTGGTGCTGGCCGTGAGGAAAAGAGCTTCTTCCTTCACTAGGAAGGGAGGGGAACGCTCGGCATAAAATTGGGCAATCGCGGCTCGCGCTGCGGGAAGGCCCTGCGGGTCAGGCGTGTAACGACGGCTTTCCCAATAACCTTCCGCCGCTTGCCGCAAGACCGTCGGCGGGAAAAGCAGACCTTGTTGCGTCGGGTTGCTACTTGTCAAATCGAGATACCCACCTTCAGCCAGCGCTTTACAACGGGCAATTTCCAACTCGTTGGGCGTAAGGTCGTATTCAGTGAAACAGCCTGGAAGCTTCTTTCGCATGGTCTACTTCCCAAGTTCAATTCGTTGCACGATAGCGGTAAGGCGATCATAATCCTCTTTGAGAAACCGTGCAAGTTCCTTTCCTGCTGCAATGAGGTAAGCACGAGGGTTAGGTTGATTCTGGGCAAAGGTTCGCAATGTTGCTGCCGCTAACTCATCGCTGGGAATTTGACTGGCCAACAAGACCGTGCGTAAGAAGGCGAAGGAAGTGCTAAAGGTTGTTGCTTCTTTGGGCGAACAGGGGGAAACATCGTAATGGATGGTGGGCGGCTGTGGGGGAAGGTAGTAGTTGACCCGCTCCTGCCCGTCCCCAAAGCCTACGATGATCGCCGAAAACTCAGTTTGCAAGACCTCTGGAAGGTCAGGGTTTTCGTCATAGATCTCCTGGTTGTGCAACTCCCTTCCACTATAAGTTTTGCCCCGGACAAGGGCCTTTCCCCCAGGCTCGCGGCTACTCGTGCAAATCTCATAAACCAGCCCATAGATCACCGTCGGTGGAGTCTGGGTTTGGGCCTTCACGAGCGAACCAAAGGGCGGCGCGGCAAAAAGCTTGTAAGTTCCAGCAGTGAAATGGGTAGTCGAAGAAGTAATTACTTCACCGATGCGCTGGGGGGCTTGTTGATTCATTGGAAGTTCCTCTGCTATCATCAAAGAAGAAAAGGTCACTACTGCGGGGGCATGGGGCGCGGGGCGCGGCA
>DCSM01000014.1:0-290 GCA_002325605.1 Chloroflexaceae bacterium UBA1466 | reverse complement strand
CCGCGCCCCCCTTCTCCTTATGCCAAAAAACCAAAGTAGAACTTTTCCGCTGCGGGGTCTATGGCGAAGCGAAGCAAGTCTAGGCAAAGATATAGGCCTAAGATGCAAGGAAATTCAGATTCCCACTCTTGCTCAGGCGAAGTATCGGGAACAAACGCCGTTACTTCTACTTTAACATCTTCGCCTTCGTCAGCAATAAGAGTAAGGGAAACCCGATGCCCCGTTCCCTGCAACCTAGACCCCCGAAAGAGGATGGCATGCTCCACTTGCCAACCATCCTCTGGGTTTAG
>DCSM01000163.1:10589-15504 GCA_002325605.1 Chloroflexaceae bacterium UBA1466 | reverse complement strand
TCGGCTTCCTCAGTTGCTTCGGGAGTTCCTTCGGCTTCAGAGGTTCCTTTGGCTTCCGGAGTTTCTGTCTCACCTTTTGTTGCGACTAAGGCTTGGTTTGTGGCCGTAGAGCCGACTTTATTTTCTGAGGAGCCAGGGCCTGCAATCGTTGCTATAATGACCCAGAGCGAAAAGCCACCAAGAAGCAAAACGGCAGCCGTGATGGAGACCCATTTCCAGTTTTGAGGCTCTTTTTCCTCAAAGAAATGCCGGGTCCGTTCCCGCTGGGCTTCGGTTCCAATCCGATAGGCCCGCTGGAGAAAATTCTCGCGGATGCGCTGGCGAGCTTTAATGAGGTCTTCAGTTGCCGCCCGTTTGGCCAGCGTCTTTTTTTCGGCTGTCGCTTTGTCCAACAAAATTTCAGCTTGAATCTCGCGCTGATTTTGGGCTTCGGCCACAACCATGCGGACATCGCCCGCATTGGCCATCTGATTGAGGGCCTGGGCAAAATTGCCTTCTTCTAAGGCACGGAGGCCATTGACCACGCTGCCCAAAGTCGAAGGAGTAGCTCTGACCCGCAATTGGGCTAACTGGTTGGCCGCCAGAGTAAGCTTGTGAGCTAAGGGCAACAACTTCAGCGCTTCCACAAAAAGTTGCCGCTCGCGCTCCTCGCGCTCTTCAGGAGCAATGTCTTTATCCTCGGTGTTGACATCACGGCGCTCAAGCAAAAGGCGTTGCCATTCGGCTTCGATTTTCCCGCGAATCCCATTCAGGCGTGAATCATAATCCTGCGTTTCCAGCATGGCCTTACGGTATTCAGGCGCAAGTTCACTGATTTCGGGGTTTGAAAGTTCCCCAATCAGGCCATCCATCTCCTGCTCTAAAGGCTGGAGATCCATTACACTATCAGCTAAAGTCATCGGCTTTTCCTAAATTTCAAATCCGCTATACTTCCAAGCCGTTCTTGGGCCAGAATTATACCACAGAAAGCTACATTTACCGTAAAATTCCTAATTGTTGCGGAGCGCGAGCGAGACCAAGGGTTAAAGATAGCTCCCATCGGGTTTCGGGGTTTAGACTTCCAGAGCTTGCCAGATTGGACTTGGTAGGCTTTTAATATGCCATTATTACTTCAGATTGTCAACCTGGGTTCGTTGGAAGGGGCAAAAAAGCTGCTCTCTTGCTCCAGAAGCTGGGCTACCACTAGCCCGAAAAGAAGACTCAGGAATAAATTTTGCACATAGACAAGATCTCTCTTTTGGGCTATAATGGGGCACAAGCCGAGCTAGAAAAAGGCTCTGACCTACAGTTTAGGGCGTTTGGTTCAACGGCAAAACAGCACGAAAGGAGTGTTGGGAATGACCGGTGTACTCACCTTGTACCGATCTTCCATCGGTAAAAAAGCGGCCATGGCGATCACGGGCCTCTTGATGGTTTTGTTCGTGTTTGTCCACATGATCGGCAATTTGAAGGTTTATTATGGGCCAGGGGGCACGCCTGAGCCAATGCTGGATGTCTACGGGCGTTTTTTGCGGGAAATGGGCTATCCCATTTTGGGCCACGAGCAAGGGTTATGGATTGCCCGGCTGCTGCTCTTGGGGGCAGTGGGCTTGCACGTTTGGTCGGCCATCCAACTTACTGAACGGCGCTGGACAGGGCGCGATGTGAAGTATGTACAACAAAAAACGCTTCAGGCTTCCTGGGCCTCGCGCACAATGTTGCGTGGTGGCGTGATCATTGGGCTATTTATCATCGGGCATCTGCTTCATTTGACTTTAGGTTACTTTGTGCCAAACTTTAAGGATGGGGCAGTTTATCTGAATGTCGTGAGTGGCCTCAAAGGTATTGCGCCTTGGCTCTATATCTTTGCGATGCTCCCATTAGGCTTACACATTTATCACGGTTTGTGGAGCTTCTTCCAGACTTTGGGCTGGAATAGTCAACGTTCAACAGAATTACTGCGTGGTTTAGCCCTATTGGTGGCCCTGCTGGTGGTGGTTGGGAATGTATCGGTAGTACTGACAGCAATGATGACAACGCTGCCGAGCTAAGTGCGGAGGAATTAAACCTTATGGCAACGGATTCGCAGGTTAAGCTTGACCCCAAGATTCCATCTGGCCCGATTGAGCAACGGTGGGATAAGCATCAGTTTGAGATGAAGCTGGTCAACCCCGCCAATAAGCGCAAATTCACAATCATCGTGGTTGGAACGGGGCTTGGTGGCGCGGCGGCAGCAGCTTCGCTGGCCGAATTGGGCTACAATGTCAAGAGTTTTTGCTACCAGGATAGCCCCCGTCGCGCTCATAGCATCGCGGCCCAAGGGGGAATCAATGCGGCTAAAAACTATCCTAACGATGGGGATAGCATTTATCGCCTCTTTTATGACACGGTTAAAGGCGGAGACTTTCGGGCACGCGAGTCAAATGTCTATCGTTTAGCCCAAGTCAGTGTCAATATCATTGATCAATGTGTAGCACAAGGTGTGCCTTTTGCTCGTGAATATGGTGGGCTCCTTGATAATCGCTCTTTCGGTGGAGCGCAAGTATCTCGAACGTTCTATGCTCGCGGCCAAACGGGACAGCAATTGCTGCTCGGTGCTTATCAAGCTCTTTCGCGCCAGATCGGGTTGGGCAACGTCGAAATGCACTCGCGGACTGAGATGCTTGATCTCATCGTGGTTGATGGCATTGCTCGCGGAATCGTTACACGGGATATGATTACGGGCAAGGTCGAATCTTATCTGGCGGATGCTGTCGTTTTGGCGACGGGCGGCTATGGCAACGTCTTTTATCTCTCGACCAACGCTAAAGGCTGCAATGTGACCGCTAGTTGGCGGGCTTATAAGCGCGGAGCCTTTTTCGCTAACCCTTGTTACACTCAGATTCACCCGACTTGTATTCCTGTGAGCGGGGATCATCAATCCAAATTGACTTTGATGAGCGAATCTTTGCGAAACGATGGACGGATCTGGGTTCCCAAGAAAGCAGGCGACCAGCGTTCCCCAGACCAAATCCCTGAAAGCGAACGCGAGTATTACCTGGAAGAGAAATACCCCAGCTTCGGCAATCTCGTGCCACGGGATGTAGCTTCGCGGAATGCCAAACTCGTTTGCGACGCGGGCCGCGGTGTAGGGCAAGGGGGCTTTGGGGTCTACTTAGACTTCTCGGATTCGATTAAGCGCCTCGGCAAAAATGTCATTCAAGAGCGGTACGGCAATCTTTTTGATATGTATCAGCGGATCACGGCTGAAAACCCGTATGAAGTGCCGATGCGGATCTACCCTGCTATTCACTACACGATGGGTGGCCTTTGGGTTGACTACAATTTGATGAGTACCATCCCTGGTTTGTTTGTTTTGGGCGAAGCTAACTTCTCCGACCACGGCGCAAATCGCCTCGGTGCGAGTGCTTTGATGCAAGGTCTGGCGGATGGCTACTTTGTCTTGCCCTACACCATTGGCAATTATCTGGCGCAAGCCAAGTTGCCCAAGGTCGAGGTCGGGCAGGCGGCGGTGCGCGAAGCCGAAGTTGAAGTAACTGACCGCAACAAACGCTTATTGGGCATCAATGGCAAGCGGACTGTTGACTCTTTCCACCGCGAAGTCGGGAAGCTCCTCTGGGATAAGTGCGGGATGGCTCGCAATGACAAGGGTTTGAAAGAAGCGCTCAAGCTAATCCCTGAGATTCGGGCTGAATTCTGGAAGAACGTCCGCGTTTTAGGGGCGAATGAGGAAGTCAATCAGGCTCTTGAGAAGGCTGGGCGCGTCGCCGATTTCTTGGAACTCGCCGAGCTTTTGTGCCTTGATGCCTTGAAGCGCACTGAATCCTGTGGGGGCCATTTCCGTGAGGAAAGCCAGACTCCTGATGGCGAAGCGCTGCGCGATGATGATAATTTTGCCCATGCTGCGGCCTGGGAGTATGCCGGGCCAAAGAATCAGCCGATTCGCAATCAAGAACCGCTTGTCTTTGAGTATGTCCACCCTTCGCAAAGAAGTTATAAGTAGCCTAACCTCTCACGGAGCTAGATTTCTATGAACCTTACGTTACGAGTCTGGCGGCAAAAGAATGCAAAAGATCGAGGCCGCATCGTCGAATACAAAGTCCATGATGTTTCGCCTGATATGTCGTTCTTGGAAATGTTGGACGTGACCAATGAGCAACTAATCGAAAAGGGCGAAGAGCCAATTGCTTTTGACCACGATTGTCGGGAAGGAATTTGTGGGATGTGTGGGTTGGTGATCAATGGGATTCCCCATGGCCCAGAATCAGCCACCACAACCTGTCAACTCCACATGCGGAACTTCAGCAATGGCGACACAATCACGATTGAACCGTGGCGAGCCAGAGCTTTCCCCATCATCCGCGACCTGATTGTAGATCGCACCGCTTTTGACCGCATTATTCGGGTGGATGGCAAAGCGGGGGGTTTTGTCTCGATCTCAACGGGCGGCGTGCCCGATGCCAATGCCATCCCGATTCCCAAAGATGATGCCGATCTGGCAATGGATGCAGCGGCTTGCGTAGGTTGCGGAGCCTGTGTCGCGGCGTGCCCTAATGCTTCGGCTATGCTCTTCGTGGCGGCAAAGGTTGGGCATTTGGGGTTGCTCCCGCAAGGGCAAACTGAACGCCACAACCGCGTCCTACGGATGGTCAGCCAGATGGATAAGGAAGGCTTCGGCGGTTGCACCAATATGGGCGAATGCGCGGCAGCCTGCCCCAAAGAAATCAGTCTGGACTTTATTGCCCGCATGAACTGCGATATGATTAAGGCCAGCTTTGTGAAGGGCTAAAACTAAGCCCAAGCAAGTTGGAAAGAGACCTGGTAGGTGAGAGCCTACCAGGTTTTTGATTCTTATGAAGATTGGATTTCAGAGTAGCAAGAGTAATGCGGAGGGGGTTTCGCCCTAGGAATCCACGGCTTTAGCCGTGGCCCAACA
>DCSM01000163.1:0-10559 GCA_002325605.1 Chloroflexaceae bacterium UBA1466 | reverse complement strand
AGCTAAAGCTGTTGCCTCCGAGGGAAAATAAATTGGATTTCAGACTATCGGGAGTAAAGCCATGCTGAAATATAAGGGTTACTTGGGCAAGGTTGAAATTGATGAGGAAGCGGGGATCTTGTATGGCGAAGTAATCAATATCTGCGATGTGATTACTTTTGAAGGTCAAACCGTTGCGGAAATTCAGACCGCTTTTCGGGAATCAATAGATGATTATTTGGCGTTTTGCGCTGCTCGCGGCGAAAGCCCTGAGCAACCTTCTGTAAGTAAGTTTCTAGTTCGTTCACCTGCTCTTCAAGGAAAGTTAGAGGATAAAATTCCTAACATTTGGGTCAATGGCTCACCTTTTCAAGAGGCAAAGATTATAAAAAACCCTTTTAGGGTAGGTTTTTAGTGGGTAGCAGCTTAATGGCTAAGGTTGGTATAGATTTGGGCGGTTTCTTCAGCCACCTTGCGCCAGGAGAAACGGGCAGCTTGAGCAAAGCCCAGGGCTTGGAAGGCTTGTTGCTGCGCTGGCGTATGGAATAAGGTCTCAAAAGCCTGGGCCCAACCTGCCACGTCATCGGGAGCAACTTGCCACGCCGCCGTCCCTACCACTTCGGGCAGGCTGCTCGAATTGCTCACCACCACGGGCGCACCACAAGCCATCGCCTCCAGGGGCGGCAATCCAAACCCTTCGTAGCGGCTGGGGAAAGCGAATAGCGTGCAAGCCTGATATAGCAACGGGCCATCGGCGTGCGGTACATCAAGTCGCCGAATCCATTTCTCTAGCCTAAGCTGAGTAATCAAACCATCTATTTCAGGGAAGAGGCGCTTATCTTTGCCTAAAGCTTTCCCCGCAATCGCTAAAGGAAGAGGTTTTCCTTGTTGGGCTAAGAGATCAAGCGCTTTAATCAGCACCGAGACATTCTTTCTGGCATCAAGCCCCCCCACGTAATAGATGAAATCAGGAGGCAAACCATAACGTTTAGCGACTTCGGCCTTCGCTAATTGAGCATCTTTAGGGCCATAAGCCTCGCCAGCAGCGAGGAGTGTAACTTTAAGGCGCTCATCGGGAAGCTTTAAGAAGGTAGCAATGTCCTTGCGACTAAAGTCAGAGAATGTAATGATCTGCGAAGAGTGCTGAATCGCATGGCGCACGAGGGAAAGATAGGCTTGGACATGGATTCCACCACGATATTCGGGGAGGAGAAAAGGAATAAGATCGGGAATCGTGGTGATAACGGGGACAGAAGAACGCATTGGCGGCGCAAAATAGGGGATATGCAGGAGAAATTGCTCACGAGGCTGCTGAGTTTTGAGCAAAGCGGCGGTTTGGGGAATACTTATCTGCTCAAACCACAGTTTGGCTAAGTTCGCATTCTGGGCCTCGAAAGGCGTGCGAAGCTGTAAAGTTTGAATCCCAGGAGGCAAAGGAATTTGATTAGCATCAGCCTGGGAAATAGCGGGGAGGAGAAGGGTGTAACGGTGGTGAGGGGCAACTGATGGGAGCCAGCGCAAAAGACCGTGAAGATATTGCCCACTTCCTACATTAGGCTGCGACCAGAAACTACCGTTTAAGAGAATCTGCACGAGCGTTGAATCCTGTTGCAAAACAGCCAAAGACCTCTTGGAATCCGATGGCTTTAGCCATTGGCCTGGGCAACGGCTAAAAGCCGTGGATCAAAAGCAAACTGCCCATGGCTTTTCCTATAACTGAGTTAAATAACAAGGCTTCAACTCATTTACAAGAGAATAATGGCCATGGGCAGAGACTATATTCCCTAATCTGTCAAAGGGTTTTAGCGGGTTCGGGCCAATTCTCATAGCTGAGGGAAACGGCCTCGTAACATGTTTCCGTAACTACGTCAATGGTTAAGAGAAGGTCATCAACGTAGACTAAGAGTTCATTCAAGCCTTGAGCTAAAGCTCGTTGATTGGGATTAGTTGAAGAACGGCTTTGCTCGGCAAGCTCTGAGAGCATTCGACGTTTAGCTTCGTTCATGATGTTTCGGCTCCTTTGCCGTCACTCATTATTTAAGTTTTCAAGGCACGCTGCGAAAGAAAGAAAGAAAGAATAATTGCGGGGATTCAAGGCTCTCGCTCAAAGCGCGAGGAAGATTTACGAAAGCCTTGAATCGGGAGGAACAAAATGCTTTCCCGTAGCCAGAACTAGGTCAGATCTAGCTCTTGGGCGGAGGTTGGATCGCCCCTGTCAGCAAGCGCGTCCATTCAGCTTGGGCTTCGAGCGTCTTTTGGGCCGCTTCTTGCCAAACTTTCAGAACTTTCTGAACTTCTACTTCGCTCCAAACTTTGGGCGAAGATGGGTCAGTCTTCTGAATGGTCTCAAACCAGCTATCCCAAATTTGCTTCTGGGTTTCAGTCCAACTTTTGGAAACTTCCAGTGTCTTACTCGCCGCGTCCGTCGCTTCTTTGGTGACTCCTGGGGTTGAAGAAACGCTGTTGGCCCAATGTTGTACCCAAACGGTTTGGGAATCAAGGGCCTTTTTGACCGAATCGTGCCACGTTTCTACCGATTTTTCCCATACGCCCGTAGCTTGGGGAGATTGAATGTTTTGGACAACGCCAATCCAATTTTCCCACATTTTCTGCTGGGCGCTAAGTAAGCTCTGAACCATTTCCTCCGACTGCTTGTTCCAATCCGTTGGCATAGACAAAAATACCTCCAGCTAAAATTAAGAATTCACTGCTCCAGCCTGTCGTACTTCTGTTTGGTTAAGCCTTAATGGCTTTGGCAGGGTTGAGAAACCTCAGCAGATTATAGCACATTTTGCGAGTGCTGCTTCTACAATGCTTAACACTTCTTGAGACGTTTAACTTGGGCCACAAGTTGCAACCACGATCTTAGCTCTTAGGGGGGGATTGAATCGTACCTGTCAATAAGCGGGTCCATTCAGCCTGAGCTTCGAGCGCCTTTTGCGCGGATTCTTGCCAAACTTTCTGGACTGTTTGAACTTCCATTTCGGTCCAGCTTTTAGGCGAAGTGGGGTCGGTCTTGCGAACCGTCTCAAACCAGCTATCCCAGATTTGCTTTTGGGTTTCAGTCCAGTGTTTGGAAACTTCCAGCGCCTTATTCGCAGCTTCTGTCGCTTCTTTGGTCACTCCTGGCGTGGCCGAAACGCTATTGGCCCAATGTTGCACCCAGGTAGTTTGGGATTCGAGAGCCTTTTTGACCGACTCATGCCATGTTTCTACCGATTTCTCCCATGTGCCTGTTGTTTGAGGAACTTGAATGTTCTGGACCACGCCGAGCCAATTTTCCCACATTTTTTGCTGGGCGCTGAGCCAAACCCGAATCATTTCCTCCGACTGCTTGTTCCAATCCGTTGTCATGACTGAAAACCTCTGACTTTCTAAGTATTCAAAAAAAGAATAGGATGGATGTCCAACTTCCATAACCCAACAGCAAGGTTTCGACGAGCTTGGTCTTAGCCGTGCTGGCGATCTCATGTTAATAGTCTTTCCGCTACTTTAAGCGGGATCTTCTTGCCTCAACCTACCCTGCCTTCAGCCGAAGTTCTGCCCCGGAGGCCCCAAGCGGATTTGACTTCCCGCCGGAGCTTCCGCCCGTGGAGGTTTGGGTTTTTAAGCCTCAACAAGCCTAAATCCCTAGCTCTAAGTATTATAACCCCAGTTCCAATGCAGTTACGCTCGGCCCATTGGAGGATGGGAAAAGTACTTCCAGTAATTACAATTAAGTATAATCGTGCATGTTTGAACAATTTTTAAGAGCTAGAAGCAAACCCCACGCTTTTTGTCTTTCTTCCAAAGTACCAGAGAGAAGTTACAAATTGGTTACAAAAGCGGGCTTTAGTTCCCCTTTTGGGCAACCAAAGCTTAAATTTGACAAAGAATTAGGGGCGTGGTATGCTCAAGGGCGTTAGGGCCTTCGGGGCAAAGTGTAATTCTTGACCGGCGGTAATGGAGAGTTAAGCCTTTCCTAGCCCGCGAGCCGCAAGGCAAGATACTGGTGAGATTCCAGAGCCGACGGTAAAGTCCGGATGGAAGAGGGTTCCTGCACAGAAGATTGAAGCCAGCAGTTAGCTGCTTGGCCGAAGTGCTATTTCTTGGCAGCTTTTTAAGCGGGCCGAATTTAGCTTTATATCTGTCTGGCATTTTCTTCCCCGAAGCCCCCTTTTCGGGGTTTTTTGATTCTCATGCGAGGAAATATGCAACAGACTTTTCCTTTAGCCCACCCACAGAGCCTGAAGCTTGAAATCTCCTCTCGTTTCCCAAACCGCCTTCAAATCCAATGGCTAAGTTTGCCGCTCGGCCTGTTCCTCTTCTTGGCTGGTTGGCAAGGTTTCGTTGTCTATTTCGGCTATGAGGCTTTCATTTTGCCCAGCCCCACCGTTGTTGCCCAGCGTTTCGGGCTGCTTGCTGAAAGCGGCTTGCTTTGGCCGCACGTTTTTACGACTTTGCAGGAAGCACTGGGGGGATTCGGCGTGGCGCTAGTCGTAAGCCTCGTTCTGGGCTACATTCTTGCTCATCTGCCCTGGCTGGAGCGGGCCCTCGCGCCAATTTTGGCGGGCGGGCAGGCGGTCCCGATTTTAGCGGTTGCGCCCCTCATTATGCTCTGGTTTGGCACAGAAATTTCGGCCAAAATTCTGGTGGCCGCGCTCGTTACTTTCTTCCCGATGCTGATCAGCACCATTATCGCTTTACGGACCATTCCTCGTGAATTACGCGAAATGGCCGCAATCAGTGGGGCTAATCAGTGGCAAATCCTCTTTCAGGTTGAATTTCCGCTTGCCCTCCCCGTTTTGCTGGGCGGCGTGCGGACAAGCCTTTCTTTAGCGACAACAGGCGCAGTAGTCGGGGAATTTGTGGCGGGCCGCGAGGGCCTGGGAGCGTTGATCAACATTGCCCGTGGCCTCTTTGATACCCCGCTTATTTTTGTGGCCTTGATCATGTTGGCGGCGATCACCCTGCTTCTCTATCTTTGCAGTTGTCTTTTGGAAAAACTTTTGATTCGTTGGGAATGGTAATCTTCGCTAAACCCTATAATCAAACTGGAGATTAAGGAAACTATGTTAAGACGTTTGCTTTTGTTGCTCATCGGTACACTTTTGCTGGGTGCTTGTGGTGGAGAAGCTAGTAAGCCATCCTTATCTGAAACGACTTCCCCAA
The DNA here is from genome assembly GCA_002325605.1 of Chloroflexaceae bacterium UBA1466. GTDB lineage: Bacteria > Chloroflexota > Chloroflexia > Chloroflexales > Chloroflexaceae > UBA1466. Next base: position 5,429 of record DCSM01000163.1, on the reverse strand, counting down.
AATTTGAAGCAACTTCCACGGATTCAAAGAGTCTGCGTCTGCGAGATGTAACTCTTGCGCTGGCCTACATTCCCAATGTGCAATTTGCTCCTTTTTACGTTGCTGAAAGTAAGGGCTATTATAAGGCAGCAGGGCTGAAAGTGAAGTTTGATTACAACTTTGAGACCGATGTGGCCCAGCGGCTCGCGCAAGGGAATATAGAATTCGCTATGATGAGTGGGATTTCGACGCTGCTGGCGCGACAGCAAGGTTTACCAGTTGTCACGGTTGCGACGATCAACCAGAAATTTCCTGTCGTTTTCGTGAGCAAAGCCAAAACGCCGCTCGCCAAACCGCAAGACCTCAAGGGTAAACGGATTGGTTTGCCAGGCCACTATGGGGCAAACTATTACGCAGTTTTAGCCCTCCTCCACGCCAACAAAATGGCCGAGCGCGACCTTAATCTCCAAGACATTGGCTTTAATCAGGTTCAAATGTTATTGGAAGATAAAGTTGATGTTGCAGTCTGTTATGCAGTCAATGAGCCGATTCAGCTTGCGAACAAGGGCGAAAAGTTGAATATTCTCTCTGTTGATTATCCTTTAGCCTCGGATGGGCTGGCTGTAAATCAAAAACTCCTTGATAAAGACGCGAAATTAGTTCAGTCCTTTGTTCAAGCTACCCTTCATGGCTTGCAAGCTACATTGGATGACCCCGATATGGCTTTTGAAGTGAGTCTTAACAATATCCCTGAAGCCAAGCAGGGCGACTCGAAGCTCCAGCGCAAAGTCTTACAAGCGGCTCTGGAATTTTGGAAAAGCGATAAATTAGGCTTTAGCGATCTCACGGTTTGGGAAAAAACCCAGGAATTCCTGTTGGCCAGCAAACTCTTAAATAAAGCATTGCCGCTTGAGGGAGCTGTAAATAATAGCTTTATTCAATAACGAAAGCTTCTAAGAGGGGAAGAAAAAGTAAAGAGCAGTGGGTTACTGAACGAGGGACAGGCTAGAGCCTGTCCCTCTAGTTATTTTAGCCTAAGCATTAGCAATTTTCTGGAGCGCTTGTACATTTGTAAGATAGAGTGTGCCATCCTCAATGCGGATCAATCGCAAATCTCGAAATTTGCCCACAGCTTTCGTGACGGTTTCGCGCTGGGAACCTATCATTTCAGCTAATTGCTGGTGCGTATAGCGAGCGATGGCAAGCGGTTTGGGGTCCTGCGGTGCTTGATTTACACCGTTTCCAGAAAGGGTCAGCAACACAATTGCCAAACGCTGCGAAACACTTTTGAAAGCAATATCGGCCAGTTTTTCCATCATTTCCTGCGTGCGTTGATTCATTAAATTCATCAGATATAGAGCTATTTGGGGATAAGTTTGCACTAATTCAACTAAAGCCTCGCGTTCAAGCTGGCCAATTGTGCAATCACTCATTGTCTTAGCAAAAGTATCTTGATTTGTCTGGCTTACCAGGGCCAGCTCGCCAAAAATTGCTTGCGGTTCCAAAATAGCCAAAGTAAGAATCCGATTTTCAGGTGAAAGTTTGTAGATTTGCACCCGCCCAACCCGCAGAATAAATAAGGAATCGTTGGAAATTGTAGGAGTATAGAGTAAATGCCCCGCAGGATATTGTTGGTAGCTGATTAGCTCTTCAAGTTGAGCCTTCTGATCGTTTTCGAGGTCTTGAAAAATAGCAGAATTTGGGGCTGCGTCAAGCTTAGAAGCGTTTTTAGGCAATTGTTTTTCAATAGGTATGCAAAAAACCATTTTCAAACTCCTTCTCTAAGCGATTTAAGCGATAATTCGTGTTCCCTGCGATTCCAAACCCGCCAAATTTGTAATTCGCACGGTTTGGACTCCAGCGGCCAAAGCCGCCAGCGCCGAGCGCACTTTGGGAATCATTCCACCCGTAATCGTGCCCGTTTGAATCGCTTGCTCAATCGCGGCGGCGGTAAGTTGCGGCACGACCTGCCCCGCCATCAACACGCCTGGTAGATCGCTCAAAAAGAGCAATTCTGTTTCTCCCTGGCTGGTCAAAGCCACCGCCACGGCTTGAGCCACGTGGTCGGCGTTCACGTTGTAAGGCAAGCCATCATCCCTTCCCAAAGCCACAGGCGCGATAACAGGCAGCCAATTTAGCGCCAGCAGAGCCTGCAAAACCTCGCTGGCCACGCTGGTGATCTTGCCAACGCGCCCCAAATCTACCCCGCCAGGCCGATGCGGCTCGCAGCGCAAAAGCCCCAAATCTACCCCACTTAGACCGATTGCAAGCTTGCCTGCCGCCACAAGATGAGCTACGACGCGCTTATTGATGCGCCCACTAACGACCATCTCCATGATTACCATACTTTCGGGCGGCGTAACGCGCAGACCATCAATAAATTGCACCGTTTGCCCAGATGCTTCCAGCGCTTGCGTAATTTCTTTTCCTCCACCGTGGACGAGGACAAGCGGACAAGTGATTTTTGCCAGACCTTGACCTAAATTTGTGATAAAAGTCGGCTCATCAAGTTCTTTTCCGCTAACTTTAATGACGATTTGTTGCGAAGCCATAGAAAAATCCACCTTTAGGCTAGAGATTTGTTGGAATATGTTATAATAGCTCTAAATTAGCGCCTCATTATAGCATAGAAAAGGATATCATGAAGTCTACAGTTGTTAGCACTGCCGCCGCGCCGCAAGCGATTGGCCCCTATTCACAAGCCATTTCTACTGAGCAATTTGTCTTTCTTTCGGGGCAAATCCCGCTTGATCCAACTACAGGTGAACTGGTTACTGATGAAATCGAAGTTCAAACGCGCCGAGTTTTGCAAAATATGCAGGCTGTTTTGGCAGAAGCGGGAAGTTCATTAGCGCAAGTTGTGAAAACCACAGTTTTTCTCAAGGATTTGAGCGATTTCGCTGCGATGAATACCGTTTATGCTGAATTTTTTTCTACGAATCCGCCTGCCCGCTCGACGGTGCAAGTAGCCGCTTTGCCCAAAGGGTCTCGTGTTGAAATTGAAGCTATTGCCCTAAAGTAGTAGATTTAGCCTGGGCGACCTTTGCGGCAAAGCCGCAAAGGTCGCCCAATTCCCCAATCGCCCGAATGTTTTCTAGCGCGTGATGGTAAAAATTTGTCCTGCGCCATGCCCCATAATTTCAGGGAAATAGAGTGCTTGAGCAGTTGGTGGTATGACCCGAAACTCACCAGGCTGCGTAGCTCTTATCGTATAGGTATAAGTAAACGAGCCTTTCCAGAGATAATTACTGAATAATACGATTTTGTCATCCCGCAATTCACTCCGATCATACCATCGCCACCAATACCACCAATAGCGCCAGTAATAATTCGTTGAAGAATCTCCTGAAAATTGATTAGTCGCTGAATTAGTCGCTAAACTGGGATCAATTGCTTCTGTGCCCGCAGGCAAAGGGTCTTCAATCAACAGATAAGGCAACGGTTTTGGTGCAGTGAGCGCCAATTCGACGCGAATCTCATCGCCAATCTTAGCTTTGTTAATTTCAGGGCATTTTGGGCCCGCTGAACAGCTTGCAAGGGTATAGCGACGTTGAACAATCACGCCATGATCAAGTGGCTTAACCTCTTCTATCGGTGGAGATGTTTGAAGATAAGCAGTATAATAGAGGCGACCAGGCCCTTCACCACGGTTAATAGTCAATTGATTGCTCACATCACGCAAGAGTTTTGAAAGCGAAAGATGTAATTCTGTTGATTGCGTAAGTTTACTCTGATCCATCCTTCCTGAAAGCTGTGGTTTTTGATTAAGCCAAACAGCATAAGGATAATCAGCCTGCAATTCCTTCGTATAACTCATCCAATCTGTCAGAGCCATGAGCGACCAAGCGGTTTCCTGCGTTGTTTCCCAAACTTTCGCTTTGCGAATGGCCATCAACCAGCGAACAATATTGGGATTCAAAGCATTTTCTGGGTCAAGACGAATCAATGCTGTGAGGATAATCGCGGTTGAGCGCGTATCGGTGTTCATATTCCACCAATCAAGCTGCTTTTCTTCCCAATAATTGCCCATTGAATTTGCCGAAACCGCAATTTGCAGGTCAGAAAGCAACGTTTTTATGCGCTCATCAGTTGAATTTGTCTTTTGAAAAGCCATTGCAAGATAGGCACGGGCATAAAGACTAAGTTTTTCACGCTGATTGTAGATTTTCGTAAGCGTTTCTGAATCTAAATGCCCACTCTCAGCTAAGACAAAGGCTACCCACGCTTGCTGATTAGCATCTGCGAAAGTATCAAATGAATTTTGCTTGGCCGTCTGTTCAAGATAGTTTAGTCCTCGCAAAAGCACAGATTCATCTATTGCAAACCCTGCCTCTTTGGTTTTTAGCAGACCAAAAACGACGTAAGCACTAATTCTGGCATTACTTACATCGTTATCCCACCACCCCCAGCCCCCAGCAGCATTCTGGCGCGAATACAATTTGCTCAAACCCACAGGTACTAGGTTAGTCAGATTCTGTTCCAAATCGGTATTTGGAATCCCCAATTGTCTCAAAGCTCGTGCGGTCAAGATGTTTGGCAAAAAGCGCGAAAGAGCTTGTTCAGTGCATTCATAAGGATAATGTTCCAGGTATTTTAGCCCATCCTGCATTCCTGCGGCCAAAGAAGCATCCAACCGTATCTCTAAACTGCCGTTTTGAGAAGTATTTTTTGAGGAAAGAGCAACGATTTCAGTACGAGTCATTGCTTTAGTCAATTGGCCACTTGCGCTACTCAAGTTTGTAACTGGGCCAAGATAGCGATAAACAGGTAATGTGCCATTAGGGCCCGTCGCCAAACGCGGTTTGCTGGCATCGCCATAGCTTCCAGAAATTGCGGTAAAGACCAAATCAGCGTAATCAACGTCCTGGACAATTCCCCGCCATGTAACCTGTTTTTCGCTCTTCGCAAGGATTTGAATCGTTTGCGTCAATTGATCTGTAATCGTTAAGCTATGAGTTGTAAGCCCGACTTGCACGTTAAGCACTTTATCAGTGCGATTACTAACGTTTGCAGCCAATTCAACCAGATCATTAACCACTAAAAAGCGTGGTGTAACAGGCCGAATCATCAATAACTTGCTTGCAAACACCTCAACTGTGCCTTCGCCAACTTTTGTATCCGCTGTAACGCCCACGCCTCGCATGACCCACGTGGTCAAGTTGTCAGGAAGTTTGACTTTGATCGTAACTTTACCTTGCTCATCGGTAAGAATGGTGGGATTCCAATAGGCCGTATCTAAGAAATTCTCACGGATCGTTGGTGATTCAGCATTTCCACTAGCTGAATCCTTATTTCCCTTCTCCCCAACTGGCAATAAACTAATTGGAAGACCAGCCGTAGGAGCAGGAAGGACTGAATTCGCAATTGCATAGCTGGGCGAAACTCGATTGAGCAAAAGCGACGCGCTATTGGCCGTCGCAATAGCTAAGTCTCGTTTGGCATAGAAAGCA
>DCSM01000013.1:4297-5303 GCA_002325605.1 Chloroflexaceae bacterium UBA1466 | reverse complement strand
GGCGGAAGGTCGCCAGGAAGGTCACCAGGAAGGTTTGGTGCAAGGATTGGAACAAGGCTTGACCCAAGGATTGGAACAAGGCTTGACCCAAGGATTGGAACAAGGCTTGACCCAAGGATTGAAACAAGGCTTGACCCAGGGCATCGAGAAGGGCAAGCGAGAGCAGGCTCTTGCCACTGCCCGTTCCCTGTTGAAGCTGTTAGCGATTGAGGATGTTAGCCGCGTGACGGGTTTAAGTATTGCTGAAATTCAGGCTTTACAGACGGAGGTTAGCGCATGATCTTCATCAACCCCAAAATGGACTTAGCGTTCAAGAAAATCTTTGGCTCCCCCCAGAGCAAAGAGATTCTGATCAGCTTTCTTGATGCCCTCATTTACGGGGGCCAACCTACCATTGAAGACTTAGAAATCCTCGACCCCTTCCAATTGCCCAAGGCTTTTGGGCTTAAAGAGACTTATCTCGATGTCAAAGCCCGTTTGAACAACGGGGTCTTCGTGATTATTGAGATGCAAGTCCTCAACTTGAACACTTTTGAGAAGCGAGTCCCGTATAATGCGGCTAAAAGCTATGCCTTGCAACTGGGAGTGGGGCAGAGTTATAGTATCCTTTACCCCGTGATCGCCTTGACCATCACCGATTTCGTGCTATTTCCCGACATAGCCAGCCCTGTGACGAGCTTCATCTTCAAGGAACGGACATTGAATCTACCCTACACCCACAACGACATTGAACTGGTCTTTGCGGAGTTACCGAAATTCCAACGGTTGCCTGAAGAAGTAGAAACGCTGACAGAGCAATGGTTAGCTTTCTTGAAGTATGCACGGGACCTGCATGAAATCCCGCCAACGATGGCCGGGGTGGGAGCTTTGTGCCAGGCCTTTGAACTGGCCAATCAAGCGACCTTGAACGCGGAAGAGTTAGATAAGCTGGAGAAAAGTGAAGCCTTTGTGGCCGACACCTTCAGGACAATGGAACAAGAACGGGCGGAAGGTCGCCAGGAAGGTC
>DCSM01000013.1:0-4241 GCA_002325605.1 Chloroflexaceae bacterium UBA1466 | reverse complement strand
CCAGGAAGGTCGCCAGGAAGGTCAGAAAGAAGGGAAACTAGAAACCGCACGGAAGATGTTGGCAAAGGGTTACACCATTGCCGATATTGCCGACCTGACGGGGCTCGATGTGGCCGAGATTAGTGCTTTGGCCTAGCCAGCGAATTTCTTTAGAAAGGTAGACCTGTGCGATAATTTAGCAAGAATCGTATCTTTTGAAAAATAGAGGAGTTTTACACTTTGCCCACAGTTCTACGGCTTGGTCCCTATCGTTTCTTCTTCTATGCTGGAGACCGAAATGAGCCACCCCATATCCACGTTGAAAGGGATGCCAACCTCGCCAAATTCTGGCTTGAACCATTGAGAATTGCCAGAGTTAGAGGTTTTAATCGAAAGGAAATCGACCAAATCCAAAATTTGGTTGAAGCCCAAGAAGCATATTTGTTAAGGAGATGGTATGAATTCTTCCAACACTGATTTACAGGCCGCACGAGCGCAACATGTCAGCATTTCAGAAGATAGTCTGAGTGTTGATCTTGTTGATGGCCGGACAATCATTGTCCCACTTGGCTTTTATCCCCGTCTTTTGCAGGGAACAGCCTCTGAGCGCAAGCATTGGCGACTGATTGGGCAAGGCGACGGGATTCATTGGCCCGATTTGGATGAGGATATTAGCGTTATAAACCTTTTGTTAGGGCAACCATCGAGCGAAAGTCAGGCTTCGTTCAAGCAATGGCAAGAAACACGGACTAAAGTCGCTGAAAAAATGCCTTTAGTTTGATTCTAGGAAGCCTGCGGATCATTAGCGTACCGCTGATTTGGTTTCCGCTCTTACACGCAGCCCAGCCTGAACAGCGCGAGAAATACGAAATTGGGGGGGGCGGCATTAGCCTTCATTGGCCCGAAATAGATGAGGACTTGGCGGTAGCAAACTTATTAAGCGGTGCAGATCAACAAGCAGCCTAAAAAAGCCCGCGCCGCTTGCCTGCTTGATTTGCCCCACCGCCTTGCCGTGATCTAAAAAACTTCCTGGGAAAGGCCTGCCAGGTTCTGCGAAGCAGCATCGGGCAGGTTTTTTGGTCTCCAAAACTGCCCCAAAATCCCTCAAAAATTGCCCCAAAAAGACAGAAAAAATCTGGACAGTTTGGGTACTAATTAAATAGGACTAAAAATTTGGCATTTTTACCAAAAAGCGCCCTTGTAATTTGCTAAAAATTAGGTTATAATTGCTAGTTACCTCCATAGTATTACAAGGTGGAATAAGCAAGCGAAAAGTTGTCGAAGTCGGCGGCGAGACCTAACTGGTCTCAAGGAAGTTCTGAAAGGAGTCTTGGAGTAAACTACCCAACCAAAAAGGGCCGTGCTGATTGAGATTGCCGAAACCAGCGTATCAAAACCAACGATTACCGAACTCTCATTAGTTTAAGGAGACCCGATCATGGAAACCCGTTCACCCATCCGCAGTCCGTTCGTTCGTGCTTGGATTCCGACTATCGTCAACGTTACCTTCACGCTGTTCGTAGCTTTAGGGCTGCTCACGGCCCAGCAGAGCGGCGCATGGCCGCTTCTGCAAACTGGGACTTCTCTCAACTCGATTCCGTATCAAGGTCGCCTCGCCGATGCCAGTGGGAATAATCTCGCGGGTACTTATCCCATGGTTTTCAGCCTCTACGAAGCCCCGACGAATGGCACTCCCCTTTGGACAGAGCAATGGCCCAGTGTGCAAGTTAGCGATGGGCTTTTCAATGTAATGTTGGGAAGCATCGCCGCCATTCCCCAAAGCGTCTTTGTCAACAAAAGCACCCTTTACCTGGGAATAAGGATTGGCTCTGATGCTGAAATGACCCCACGGGTGCAATTGGGAACCGTACCTTTCGCCGTGCAAGCTTTGACCGTCCCCGATAGCAGTATCTCCACCGCAAAGCTGGCCGATAGCGCCGTAACTACAGCTAAGGTTTTAGACGGAGCCATAACTTCCAGGAAGTTGAAGCAAACCTTTGGTGCAAATTTTGGCTATCCTCCTTACTGCTGCTTAAAATTGACGAGTACAAAGAAGGAAATTCCTGGAACCAAAACCACGTTTTCCGTTGATGTACCTTCAACTGTATTGATTAATGCTATGTTTGATTTTGTGGCAAGGACAAATACTACAACGGGAGAAGGTGTAGGACAAATTCTGGTAGATGGTGTAGAAGTTGGCTATGGGGCTGTTTTTGCGGCAACATCCTCAACAGTCTTTGGAAGAGCTACTGTTGCAGCCATGGCTTTAGTGGACTTGAGTCCAGGTACTCATACAATAAGTTTAGAGGCCTGGGAAGAATATTTTGGCACAACAGGTTTTCAGGTTTGGCACCAAACAGGCTATAACTACATCGTGTTTGCACGCTAATGATCAGACAAAGTGTTCGCTTTCTTATTAGTTTAAGGAGACCCGATCATGGAAACCCGTTCACCCATCCGCAGTCAGTTCGTTCGTACTTGGTTGCCAAATCCAGGCAGCATTTTGTTCACCCTGTTCATATTCTTCGGCTTTCTGACGGCTCAAAACAGCGGCGCATGGCCGCTTCAGCAAACTGGGACTTCTCTCAACTCGGTTCCGTATCAAGGTCGCCTCGCCGATGCCAGTGGGAATAATCTCACGGGTACTTTTTCCATGGTTTTCAGCCTCTACGAAGCTGCAACGTATGGCCCTCCCCTTTGGACAGAGCAATGGCCCAGTGTGCAAGTTAGCGATGGGCTTTTCAATGTAATGTTGGGAAGCATAGCCGCCATCCCCCAAAGCGTCTTTGTCAACAAAAGCACCCTTTACCTTGGAATAAGGATTGGCTCTGATGCAGAAATGACCCCACGGGTGCAATTGGGAACCGTACCTTTTGCCGTGCAAGCCTTGACCGTCCCCGATAGCAGTATCTCCACCGCAAAGCTGGCCGATAGCGCCGTAACTACAGCTAAGGTTGAAGATGGAGCTATAACTTCTAGGAAGTTGAAGCCTATCATTGGTGCTAATTTTGGCTATGAAAATTACTGCTGCTTAAAATTGACGAGTACATATCAGAAACTTGGTGGAACCACTACCTGGTTTTACGTTGATGTGCCTTCATCTGTGTTGATTAACGCTAAGTTTGATCTTGTGGCTTGGACAGATCCTGGAAATTGGGGACCGGGACAGGGAGGTGTAGGAGAAATTCTGGTAGATGATAAAACAGTTGGCAGTGAGGCTGTTTTTGGGGCGGTAAAACCCTATGCAAGAGGTACTGTTGCAGCCATGGCTTTAGTGGACTTGAGTCCAGGTAATCACACAATAAGTTTAAGGGCCCGTCAAGAATATTATGATAGAGCAGGGGGTTTTGAGGTTTTTCACAAAACAGGCTATAACTACATCGTGTTTGCACGCTGAGGAGCATGATTCTTGAGAGCCTCTATAAGGGATTAATAATGAAAACTAAGCGAACCAAGCAATTTGGTAATTTAGTTGTGTGGTTGGGGGTGTTAATGGGGATAATGGGGCTGTTGCTTACCGAAGAATCGCACAGCCAGGGCAGCGTCACCCCGACTCCCAGCAGCGCAAAAATTACTTTCCGCAGCGGGATTTTTGCGAACGGAAGTGGCGGAAAAGCCATTTCCTCGGCAAATTATTTGTTACGGAGCAGCGTCAGTGAGCCAGGCTTACCCAATAATGTGGTAACGTTGGCAAGTACAACGTACAAGCAGCGGCCTGGCTTCTTGGCCCTCTTCCCAACTAAAATCCCAACGGCTACCCCAACTAAGACCAACACGCCCACGGCGACTAAGACCAATACGCCTACTAATACACCGACTAAGACTAATACGCCTACTAATACACCGACTAAGACCAATACGCCTACTTATACTTTCACGCCCATCCCAACCAATACACCGACGGTCATACTAACAGACACGCCTACTAATACACCGACGGTCATATCAACAGACACGCCTACTAATACACCAACTGATACTTTCCCACCGATTGCTACTCCCACCGAAACCCCAACGCCGATGGATACTTCCACGCCCATTACTCTCACTGCGCCCATTACTCTCAACGAAGGTGGGAAATTGCAGAGTCCTGATGGCACAGTTACCATCACTTTTCCCCCCCATGCGTTGAATACGGTTCCCAGCGATCCCTTCACGCTGCAATACATTGAATATCCAAAAGGACTTTGCCCCGCAGGGAAGACAAGTAAAGTTCTAAAATGCTTCTCCCTCGAATTGTTAGATGGAACTGGCTCGTCTTT
>DCSM01000145.1:22272-24711 GCA_002325605.1 Chloroflexaceae bacterium UBA1466 | reverse complement strand
CAAAGGTCTTCAAAGGTCACTTGGGTCGCGGCATCCCAAGCCCAAGCATCCTTAAAGGCTTGAAGCTGGGCCCCGCTTTCGCCCCCGCTTTCGCCCCTAAATAGCACGTTATAGTCGCGGTTGCTATTGAAGGGGGGATCAAGGTAGATCAGATCAATACTTTCAGCGTTAAGATACTCCTGTAGAATAGGAAGGTTGTCACCGTAGAAGAGCGTGTTTGTAGTAAGTGGTTTGGGCATTAGGTTTTTACTGTCACTCTACCGCTTTACTAAGGCCGCTAAAGCCATTTTGAGGATGTTCATACGAAATCACCGTTTCTTCTCATCTCCAGACCTTAGCCGATAGTTGGCGATGGTCTGCTGAAGGTTCCGCGCTAAGGTATGCAAATCACGCACGGCCACTTCTGTTTGGCGCGTGCCCGCTAAGGATTTAGTCGTCGCTTGCTGAATGGTTCGCATCGCGTGGCCAATTTGCTCCATGCCGGCCATTTGTTGGTGGGAAGCGGCCACAATTTGCGTGTTGGCCTGCGAGCCACCCTCAATTTCAACTGCGATTTGGCGAATAACCTCGCCTGCGCCACCTGAAAGACGCACCCCTTGCTCAACACTCTTCATCCCTTCCTCCGTCACCATTACGACGGAGTTCGTCGCTTTCTGAATCTGCGTCAAAATTTCTTGCACTTGAGTCGTCGCGGACTTGGAACGTTCAGCCAAATCGCGGACATGCTGTGAAACTACGGCAAAGCTCCGGCCTTGTTCCCCAGCGCGGGCCGCTTCAATCGCAGCGTTAAGGGCCAAAAGATTACTTTGGTCGGCCAATTCGCTGACGGTAGTCGTAATTGCGCCAATGGCCTGGGTGCGCTCGGAAAGGGCCAAGATGTTTTGGGCAATTACTTCAACCTGCTGCCGAATCTGGCCCATCCCTTGAATGGTTGATTCAACGGCCTCCGTGCCCCGTTGGGCCGCCTGGAGCGTGATTTGGTTCCCCTGGGCCAATTGCTCGGCCTGCTGGGCCGTTTGGGCCGCGATAATCTTGACCTCTTCTACCGTAGTTGTGACTTGCGTAATCGCTTCGGCCTGCACCGCCGCGGTTGAGGATTGCCCGCTGGAGGCTGCTAGAATCTCCGCTGCCGCCGTGACGGTTCCCGTCGCCGCTTCTTCCATTTGGCTGGTCAAGGCTTCTAAAGCCTCAACCATCTGATTTAGGCTGCGGCTCAAAAACCCTAATTCAGAATGGTTATTCAGGGTCAGGCGGGCGGTTAGGTTGCCTTGCGTAACCTTGGCCGCGAAGGTCGAAAATTCTTTTATCGTTTCCTGTAAGGAACGCTGGTAATCTTCTAAGGCCTGGCCTTGCACGGCTAAAGCTTCGGTCTGTTCAGCAACTAAAGCTTCTAAAGCAACCTTCTGTTGGGCGGTTTCAGCTTGGCCGTGTTTTTGCAAACGGACCTTTTGAAAGTAGTGGTGGCAAAGAAAAAGAAAGATCAGGCTATAGACCACCAGCCGGGTGAGATGCCACAACCACCACCCGCTACTCCAAGGTACTACAAAAGGGAAGGTTATTTCGGCAAAGCCAAATAATAAGCTGGCACTCAGGAAGAGCAAAAAATCTAGCTCCTCCGAATGATTGAAGAGGGCAAAAAAGCGGGGAATAGTTGTTAGAAAGAGAAACCCCGCCAAGATGTTGAGGGCTATAGCAAGGGGGGTGAAGTTGTTACCCACCAGCATGGTCGGCAACCATTGCCGACTACTTAGCGTGAGAGCAACCAACCCTCCCGTAAGCCCTTGCGCCAGCCAGAACGTCCCCCGGTTCCTTCCAAAGAAGCGAGCCGTCGTAGCTTCGGGGAGCCAGACAAGACAAAACCAAAGGCCCCCAACCAAACTGATGCTGCTGTGGAAAAAGATCAGGGAATTGCCAAGGTCAACCATCCCGCAGAGAATGTCAAGGAATCCCATATTCAACAGGCCGAGGGCGACGAGGGAAAAAATCCCCAAGAATTCCTCGGCTTCTCTTTGCAGCAGAAAAAGCCCTAACAAGATGGCCACCGTCCCCCCAACGGCTTCAAAGGTGGAATGAATTGCCTCATTTACCCAGTGCCAAGTTGGAAAGAAAATGTTAAGGCTGATTAAGATAAGAATAAACGCTGTCGGCAAGAGCCACACACTGACGGAGAAGATCGCATGCTTCTTTTCCATAAAGTTCTTTCCTCAAGCTAATCCAGAATGAGATTGAAAGGGCAGGGAAGCCACCGCTTCCGCCGTTGCTCAGACCGCTGGCAAGGTTTAGGTTAAACTCAACCGCCCGCGAACTCCAGTTGGGCGCTCCTAGTTTCTTTGGGCAAAGGCATAAGTAATGCCCGCTTGCAAGGTACTACAGGTGATAAGGCCATCGAGATTAAGCCCCAACTGAATCACAGTTTGGGCCAAAGCAGCGCGGATACCC
>DCSM01000145.1:15263-22203 GCA_002325605.1 Chloroflexaceae bacterium UBA1466 | reverse complement strand
CTTGGGCCCCAAGTAAGCGCACCGCTTGCACCGCCTGAAGGATGTTATTGGCGGTTTGACTATCCAAGCCGAGAACCCCCGTAAAATCCAAAATGGCCAGCTTTGCTTGGTGATTCGCAACCCCCTCCAATAAAGCTTCCATCATCTGCTGGGCCCGTTCGGCATCAAACGTTCCAATAAGGGGCATTGCAACCACTCCTTCAGCTAAAGGAAGAAGGGGAGTTCCGATCTCCCGCAAAGTCTTGCGCTGAACCTCGATCACTTTAACTTGGAGGATCTCCCGCTCTTCTTCGGCTTGCTTGCGGGCATCAATATCATGAATACTGAGCCGACAACCCAAAGATTCCCCTTGCCCATTATAAATTGGTTGCCAAGACAGCTGGGCCCACAAAACCCTCCCCCTTTTATGCTGGATGCGAAAATTTATTTCGCTGCCGGCCAAACCCTCAAACGCTTCGTAGAGCTTTGTAATAACTTGCTGCTGGTCAGCGGGATAGATTAAGGGAAGGGGGTAATCGGCCATGGCCAAACATTCGGCGACGGAGTAGCCCGTGAGCCGTTCAACGGCGGGATTGATCCATTGCACACTCTTATCGGGGCCCAGCCAGCTTTCCCAATCGTAGGTGTAATCGGCAATGGCCCGAAACCGCTCCTCATTTTCGCGTAAGGTTTCTTGCATCCTGAACATTTTTAGGCGTTCAAGCCCTACATTGGCCAAAACTTGGGTGAAAAGAGCTAAGTAGTGCAAAGTTGGTTCAATTTTTTCGCGGGGAATGATTGGAACTTGGGCTAAAGCTTGTAAATAAGCGGTTTCATCAAACCCAAATTCTTGAGCTTGCTGTTGAAAACGCTCTAGTTGCGGTTTTTTATAGATAAACTGGCCCGTAAAAACATTTCCTAAATGGTTTCCTTCAATGATAATTGGGTGGGCGATATCAACTAAACCATTCGCACATTCATAAGCGACATACTTTTCACCTTTTCCTAAGTTCTTAGTAATAAAAGCATCACTTTGGTGACAACGGGCTTCGCTTCTTGGGCAGACACGATGAAATCTGGTGCAAATATCTTGCCAGCCACTAGCGGTTAAAATTGTGCCATCAACATCCAAAATTGCGGTTGGCGTGGTGGTTACAGTGAAGAAATCATCCATAAGTTCCTGAAGTTGCGGAGCATCTATTAAATCAGCAAGGGTGTATTCCATCTTTTTGGCTTTCTGAAAAACTTGAAAGGACGGGCAAGCTGCCCATCCTACCGTAGTTGAAAGGACGGGCAAACTGCCTAGCCTACCGTCTACTGCCCTTAGGGTAACTTCTGCCCAGGGTCAAGTAACTGATAGATCTTTTGCTCACTATTCCAATAGATTCCTAAGGCTTGGGGATAAGGTTGCCCTTTGCTATCAAGCGGGAGTAAGTCTAAGCGTGGTTCTTGCTTTTCGTCCACCCGCAGCTTAAAGGCCCCAGGGGGCGGTGTTGCAAGCGCGAAATCGACTAAGGTTTTCCCAGGAACTTTGATCTCTTCAAGGGAAACGCTGACCAGCGTGATGACTTGGGCCTCTTTTTCTTGCATAACTTGAACTTCAGTGATGATAAAGGGGTAGGTTGAGTCGCTCAAGGTAGTCTTGGTCGTAAAGGGTTTGTAGGCTACAACCTCATGAAGACCATCGTCATTGAAGTCCCCAGAAGCAGCGATCTTCCACTCCTGCCCTAGGGTGGCCATTATTCGATCTTCCTCGGCTGCGATAGGATCAACCCCTGGGTCAGCAGAGGGCTTTTTGGGGAGGGCCGAAGGGAGCGCCGAGGTTGGGGGTTGATTCCCGCAAGCGGGCAGGAAGAGCAAGAGGCCAGTTAGAAGGGGGGCCAAAAAGCACCGCGACTTACGCTTAGTTGAATAGCACATAGCTTTACCTTTCATAGAATTCCGCCAGAATTTGAAACTTCCTTCTCCTCCTCCAACTAATTGGTTACTCTTTTGTACCAAGAAATTCAAACAACTTCCCATCTCCAGGGCGAAACTCAAGCGGGGTGTTGAGAGGAGAGCTTTGACCTGTTTCCAGATCCTTGAGTTGGCCCCTAAAGCGAGTCGAAGTGATTTTCAGGGCTTTAGGCTGCATGCAATCCCGATTAACGACGATAAGGTAGACCTTCTTTGTTTTGTCGTCTGTAAGCGTGCTAAGGTAGGCTTGAGGTTCCTCATGGGTCTGAAAAAGATCGACTTTTTCTTTCTGCAAACCGAGCAGAATTTTCCGCAAGGGTCTTAACCTTTGGGTCAAAGTAGTGATCTCCGTAGCAAGCACAGGGTTCTCAACCAAGCCGCGCCAGCCTTGTTGCGAGCCGTAGACAAACCAGAAAATCCCCGTTGCCCCTTCGCCCAGCGCTAACCATTGTTGGGCCCGTACTTCAGCGGGAAGCGGCTCCCGCAGCGCAAATTGCCCGTTCTGGCCGCCTGCAAAGCTGTGAGTTTGCAAGATCACCCAAAGGGGAACGTTCGGGGGCCTACTTCGCCCGACTTGCCTAAGATAAGCGACGAAGTCAAGGTCTCGATACCCAAAACCCGTCAGCCGAAAGTCGCCAATTGCATTCTTCGCGCCGACGGGGTAGATGTCAAGAAGCATGACCTCAGGTTTGGAAGCATTAAAAAGCTCTTCCACCCGATCAACGCCAACCAAGATTGAAGTAGCGATCCGGGCAGGGTCAAGCTCTTGCAAAGCTTTGGTCAGCAAAGCGACCTTTGGCAAATCTTGGCGACTTGGCTCATCCTTCACAAGGTAGCCCTTTAGACTGGGATGGGCCCCAAAGGTTGCAACAAGCTGCTGGGCAAGCTGCTGGGCAAGCTGGGGATCAGCGGGAATTTTAGCAGGCCACCATTGCGCGTTGAGGTCGCCCGCAGGCATCATAAAGACATTAAAGTTTTGGTGGTCTGAAACGGTGAGGATTTTCGTATCACGCAGGAGAAAGGTATTTGCTACCAGCACCGAATCTAAGCCCCAAGCTTGAAGGTTTGAAAGCATTGTTGCAAACCTTTCGGGCTTCCCGCCGATTTTGTTCCCATCTTCAAAGACTCCCACGGGAAAGAGGGAGCGGGCAAGTTTTGGAGACAGAGCAGCAGCGGGTGCAGAAGTAAGCTCCGTGGCCGCCGAGGAAGTAGAAGGTGTGAGGGAAGCTTGTCCCCCACAGCCCGTCAGCAAGAAAAACAAGCCTAGGGCAAGGCCTTTAAGCAGAGACCTTTGTGGGTTAAACATAGCTTCCCTTTCCTTCCCTTTGGCTACTTAATGGCCAAATTCTCGTAGAGGAGAACTTTCCCATGCCCCCAGCCAAGGGAGAGAATGTCCAGATCACCGTCGCTATCAATGTCTACTAATTGTGCGCCATCATGATGCTCATCACCAACGAAGACCGTATGCTTGATCCAGGTTTCCCCCTTCCCATCCGCATTTTCAAAGAGAAACAAACCGGCCTTTGCAGGTGTACTAAGGTTGTGTTCCCCGACGACCACATCCAAATCTCCATCGTGGTCAAGGTCGGCCACATCAAGGCTCATTGGCCCTACAACGGTAGCAATAAGGTGTTCCACCCAAGGAGCCGTTGCAACCTCTCCTTGCTCATACCAAGCTAACTTCCCTGGCTTACTAACCGCCTCATAACCAACCACGGCATCCAAGCGCCCATCTCCGTTAAGGTCTGCTAAACGGTTGCGATCTGGCGCATCTTTTGTCGCAAAAAGGGTTCGTAAGGTCCAAGAAATCCCAATTCCGTTATTCTGGAGCCAAGTTGTGCCAAGGAGTAAATCCTTCTTCCCATCACGGTTAAGATCGCCAATGCTGAGGGCTTCATCTTGCGCGAAGGGATGCAATAAACTCCAGCGCCATTGGCCTTGAGTTGGATTAAACGGCGCAGTCAGGAGTTGTACTCCTTTACCGCTCACGTGCCAAGAGAGAGCAATATCTGTACCGCTAGAGCTTTGAGAAATTGCTACTCCCTGAAGAAAATCACCTTTGGCAGGCTCAATATTATCAAGGATTGTGAAACGGCCTTTCCCATCATTCTTTGCCCAGACAAAATTGGCATTTACATCAGCACCTTTGCCCTTTGTGCCCAAAATATCCAGAGCGCCATCACGGTCAAAATCGGAGACCGCTGCCAGATTGTAAAGGGGATCACCGATAAAATGCCTTACCCATCTACCTTCTGCGTTCCCTGGATTCTGATACCACCAGCCCCCGCTGATAACATCTTGGTGCTTATCACCGTTCAAATCGGCGGCAGTAATGAAGACCGCTCCCCAAGGTTTCTTTTCATCAAGGACAATTCGTTTCCAGCTATCAAGGGAGAGAATTGTAGTTGATAACGGGACAGAATGCGTGATAGGCTGCACAGGTGTTGCGACAGGTTTAGCAGGTGTTGCAACAGGTTTAGCAGGTGTTGCGACAGACTTAGCAGGTGTTGCGACAGGAGAGTTAGTGTTAAGCCAGATGTCTAAACGCGGAGTTTGGTAGTTGTATGGTTTACCAAGGATGTCAATTCGGCCATCTCCATCAAGATCAGCCAGCCGCGATTCGTGGTTGTCATACCCTTCGGCAACTGCTGTTTTAGTAAAGTTTCCTTGGCCATCACCAAGTAAAATCCACATTTTAGAAGCGGGATTGCTTCCACTAAGGCGCATTTCAGCACAGAAAATGTCGAGATGCCCATCATTATTGAGGTCAGCAACTTCCAAACTATGGCCATGATCAACATTTTGGCCCAGCAGATCGCGGCTTGCCCATTTGTTGTTTGTCCAAGTATAGAGCAGCAGCCGGCCAACCAGGTCGCCAGGGGCAAAGAGAACTTCGGGCGCTCCACCCTCAATAAGTTGGCCCGCTGCTACACGGGTAAAGGAAATTTGGGAAGCTATCGTATTTGAGATATACTTTGTACCTTCTACATGCTTAAACCACAAACCTGCGGCTAGAAGGTCGACCTTCCCATCACCGTCAATGTCAGCTTGGGCCAAACCTTCATACTTCTCCGTCGGGGCCGTGAAGATCACGGTCAGGGGCCAAGAAGGTGCATTGCGCGGGTCAGGCGGAATGGAAGCCAGGAAAAGTTGCCGAGCTTTCTGATTCCAAAAAACGAGTTCGGCGTGGCCATCGCCATTGAAATCACCAAAAAGCAGGTCGTGGTGCATATTTGCACCACTGGTTTTGATGCTATGCCGCTTCCAAGGCGTTTGGGGATCATAATTGGGATAGGGATTTTCCCACCAATAAACTTTGTTTCCCGAATAATCTTCCCCCATTACCACGTCAAGATCACCGTCGCCATCAATATCGTAGAATGTTCCACCTGCTTCAATGCTAAGGGTCTCTTTCTCAATGATATAAGATGTCCAACCTGTTTTAGTTCGCCGATACCAGGTCAAAGCAGGTGGAAGTCTGCGCCCGCCAAGCAGAAGATCGTTACTTCCATCTTTATCTAGGTCGAAAACGAGAGAAGCGGTCTGTTCTTTGGGCCCAGCTACCTTCAAATCACCCTTGGC
Organism: Chloroflexaceae bacterium UBA1466; assembly: GCA_002325605.1. Lineage (GTDB taxonomy): Bacteria > Chloroflexota > Chloroflexia > Chloroflexales > Chloroflexaceae > UBA1466. Next base: position 16,686 of record DCSM01000145.1, on the reverse strand, counting down.
ACTAGAAAGGTGCTTCCAAACGATGGTTTGGGAAGGAGAGATAGGCGGGGGCGAAGAAGGAAGGGGCGAGGGTGAAGGAATCACCTTTGGGTACAAAGCTTTAGTCGTGGGCGAAGGGGCCTTGGCCAGCACTTGGGTGGTAAAGGAGGCCTCCGTTTGAGCTTTCCCCACCTCTTGGGAGGTTGAAGGGGTAGGGTTGGTTGAAGGCCCACAGCCCATAAGCAAAAGAAGGGCAATACTTAGGGCGATGATCGAGCGTGTAAGTTGTTGGAACATCTTTCTTTCCTTCTAGGATTATTGTCAAGATTTTTCCATTAGGGAAGCGGCGTAACACTCACGGGGCCGAAACTAACGTCGGCATAGTGCGTTACAAGGACAACGGAACCATTTTTATTGCCTCTGCTACTTGGGCTGCTATAGGTGATGAGCCAATCCGTCGGCTCTGGAGTGCCAGCTTCCCAAACCTTCAGACTATAACAACCCGACTTGACCGCGCAGGATTCGGCCCGCATCTTAAAGATATAACTGACTCCCTCTTGCAGTTTATAGCCCGACGGGTCAACCTTATCCTCGCCAGGGCCATAGCACCAGATGCGGAGGTGATAGTCATCTTTTTCACTTCCCTTCTGCCAAATTCCCAAGGCACCCGCATTCATCCACCCAATTCTGGGCTGTTCGTTGGCCCCTTTTTCTTGATAATGTCCTTGCCAACGCATGATAACCCCAATTAACGCAAAACCACTTGCTGTTGAATTGAGTTTATATTGGTTGATTGTCAAGGGAACCGTTACTTCATAATTAGACCAAGCCATGTCGCCTAGCGCAACTAAGCGATCATAGCCTGTTTCAACAGGCCGAATGCTATTGCCTTCAATGGTCCAGAGGCCGTCAACCACTTGTGCAACATCGCTAATGGTTATAACTTTGCTCCAGTCAATGGTATAGGGCAAGGTTGGGGAGACTCCTTTGGTATAGAGCAGAGAAACATTCTTTGTAATCGTGGTACTAAACTCATCTGTTGCTGTAAGCGTAACTGTATTTTCACCACTAAGAAGATCTGCGTGGTCGATCTCAATGTTAAAATCGCCAGAAGAGACTAAGCGGTGGTAGCCCGCTTTGAATCCCGTAAGTTTCCCTGGCCCAACGTTGAGCGGGAAAGCTGGCCCAGCGTTAAGGGCATAGGTTAAGGAGATGACCTTATTAGGCATTGAGAGCTTACCCAGAACATTAAACCACTTCTGCGGGACCCCATTTTGCCCAAACGGTTGCTGATCACCATACCAGAGGCCAATGGCAAAGGTTTTAGTAGGGGTGGGCGTAGGTGTTTCAGTGGGGGTATTGGTCGGCGGGCGGGTATTGGTCGGGGTACGGGTATTGGTTGGCGTGGGAGTCATGGTCGAAGTACGGGTAGAAGTAGCAGTAC
>DCSM01000145.1:0-15160 GCA_002325605.1 Chloroflexaceae bacterium UBA1466 | reverse complement strand
GTAGAAGTAGGGGTTGGGGTTCTTGTCGCGGTTGAGGTGTTCGTCCGCGTAGGGGTTGGGGTTGGCGTATTAGTCACGGTAGGTGTGGCCGTTGGGGTTGCAGTGGCAAAAGGGGTCCCCGTTGGGGTTGGGCTATTGGTTGGGGTGGAAGAAGAGGTCGGGGTTGCAGTCTCGGTTTCTGAAGGTGTAACCGTCAGGGTTGGCGAGTTCGTTGGCGGCGTATTACTTGGATGGGGCGTTGAGGTCGAAGTTGCGGTAGGGGAAACAGCTTTGGGCGTGGAAGAGGAAGTAGCTTCGGGCGTAGAAGGATTTTCGGTTGCCACCATTGTAGTTGTTGGTTCAGGAAAAGGTGCAGAGGTTGGCTCTTGCGGCGGCAGCGATGTAAGCGTTGGGGTCGGCATAGGTAGAACGGTTGGGGTGAGAGCTACTGTAGGAGTAGGAGTAAGCGTAGCTGTAGCTGTAGGGGTGGGGGGCTGGGTCGGGGTTGCAGTTGGCGGGATTTGCAGGCAGACCAGGATCAGAAAGCGCCCAGCTTTATTGTTCTCTTGGCTTACAAAATCGCCCGCCTTCTCGGCCAATTCCCCAAGGGTAAAGGAAAGGGTCTTCGTTTCCGTAAGCGCAAGCGGGAAGGTATAGAGATGATTCTTCACGGGAAACGGAATTTGGCCGCCAGGAATAAGTTTCTCCGCAGCTTGGTTGTTGATCCAAAGGGAGGGAGAAGCTAGCCAGGCCGAAAAAGGAATTGGATAGCCCTTACGATTGGTAAAAGCATAGAAAGCATCGCTATAATGGCTCCCCGTCGCTTGGACCACACCCGCCACTGTAAGATTTAAGTGGCCCCCTTCAGCGGGCGAGATAGTCTTTGTAAAGATCTGATTGGCAACGAGCATAAAGCTGACCTCACGGGTAGAAGGACAAGCAGGAGGTGGCTCTATCGGTGGCTCAGGGTCAAGCTGGTCGGGAATCCCATCGCCATCGCTATCCCGGAGCTTAGACTCTTTATAATCAGGGATTCCATCCCCATCGGTATCATCATCTTCAGGGTTGCCATTGAAATTTGCGTCTTCCCGCTCCGTAGGAATCTCATCCCCATCTGGGTCATTCGCAGCAAAGGTAGGGGAAGGAGAAGGAGTTTGCGAAGGAAAGGGAGAAGGATGCGGCGGGGTTGGGGTAGAAAGCGTAGAAGTTGGGCTTGAGAAAACCTTGTAAGCCTTGAGGCCATTCGTGAGACCAAGGGTAAGAAACCCAAAACTGCCCAACATGAAAATCCCCGCAAGAATTGAAGTGGGCTTGCTAAAGAAATTCTTGAGCAAATGAACTATGAAGTTGTGAAATTTAAGCAACACAAGCGCATCCTCCGGACCCTTTATCTAACCTTTGCGCTTCCCTCCGTTATCTTAGCGCGAACGGAGTTCTAGCTTTCCCGTCCCGGCCCGAATGGTTATAGAAATGGTCTTTCCTCCGCCACCCAAAGTGAAACGATTGCCGACCTGTTGCCAAGGCCCCCTAACTTTAACAACTTCAGGCCTTTGACCCTCAATGTTAAGCTGCGTGGTGACTGTAGGGGGCAGCGTAAGGAGAAGATCGCCCAGGGCCATAGTAATGGAAACTTGCAGGTTCTGGCGAAGTTCACCCCCAAAATCGAGGTGATTTTGCCCTCCTGCGCCTTGAAAACTGATCTTTTGGGCCCGAGCATTCGCCAAATTCGTGGCGGTAAAGGTGCTGGTCTGCAGACTAAGATCGAGCGTCTTCAGCCGCCTTGGGTTTGGGTGGGCAAAGGAAAGGGTAGCTTTGCCAGACCCTTGGCGCAAAGTTGCTGCGCCAAGAGGTAAGGCCCCTAACTCAAGCTCGTTGTGGCCCCCTTTAAGGTCAAGTGTAAGCGTCATAGGAACGGGTGCAAGCTGAAGTTGCCAAGCATTTTGCCCCTCCGAAGGGAGTTTTTGAAGTTCACTCTGCTGAAGGTTGATCACGTTTCCCATGGCCAAAATTTGAGGTTTTAGCTCGGGCCGATTGTAAGTTGCCGTACCTTGAAGCAACCCCTTGGTAGCTCCCGCGTTGAGCTGCAAGTTGCCTTGCTGCAAAGTTACTTTAAGCTGAAGCTGGGCGGGCGAATCGGGTAAAGGTATGCTAAGGTTCTCTACCGTAGGCGGGAGAAGGTTCCCAAACCCACAGCCCCCACTGCCTAAAGTAAGAAGCAGCGCGGTTAAGCCAATCAGCACCTTCTGCATGGCAAAAATCCCTTTATTCTTCATTGGTTGGCTCGGTAATTCGGCGTTGGGTTCCCTTAATAACCGCTTTGGCCAGCCGCCGCGATTCGGTTTGCTTATGCTTGGTAATATCAAAAACCACTGAAAAACTTCCCTTAAAGTGCCCTTCACTATCTATGATGGGTGAAGCAGAGGTCAGCAGCGCAATTTTTTGCCCATCTTTCCGAATCATGGTCAATTCATAAGTTCCTTTTTCACCTCGGCGACGGGCTTCACGTTGCCCATCAAGGATTTTAGCATTCGCCTCATCGAGAAAATCACGCATGGTGCGGCCTACGATCTCTTCTTCAACGTAGCCCAAAAGCCGACAAAAGCCTTGATTCGCGGAGATAATCACAAAGTTTTCATCGCGGACCACAAGCCCCTCATTCATTGAATTGGTAAGCTGCTGATAAAGGTCTCTACTTTCAAGCAAATCCTTTTCGGCTCGCTGGCGCTCGACCAATTCTTGTTGCATGGCTCCAAAGAGCCGCGCATTGACCAACGCCAACGCCGCCCGATCTACGATCTCCTGCAAAAGATCTTGATCCTCGGTGGTATAAGGGTACTTTGGCGTATCTCGCGTTAAGGTGACAACTCCGATGACCAAACCTTGCACGCGCAAAGGGGAAGTCAAAATGCTGTAAATCCCAAAGCGGTCAAGGTAGGGTAAATGTTCAGGCTTAACCTTCTGGTGGGATTGCTCGGCTGACAGAACCGGAATACAAACGGGTTGGCCCGTCTGCAAAACTCGCCCATTCACGCCCTCGTTGGCCGGCACAGATAGGGTAGAAAAAACTTTCCGTAACAAGCTCAACGCTTCGGGGTTGGAATGGTAGAGGGAGACAAGTTCCAAATGTTCGCGGTTATCTGAGATCATGCGAATCACACTTGCATCCCCGATGATTTCAGCAGTTTGGCGGGCCAACGTATCCAAAATCTGCTGATAATCCATGCCCGATTCGTCTAAAGCTTGCGAAACATCGGCCAAAACCCCCGCCCGCGTCGCATATTTTTGAATCCGCTCTTCAGCCTCTTTGCGCGCCGTAATATTGCGGGCCACGATCTGGATCGCGGCTTTTTGCTGGTAGATCAGCGGGACAACCTCCATTTCAACAGGAATTTCCAAGCCTGTGCGGTGGCAAAGCTTGACTTCTATGAGGGCCGAACTGCTCTCTTTTGTTTCAAGATCAAGAAATTGCTCTTGAATAAAAGTCTGACAATCAGGATGAATGAGGCTTAAAAAGGGTTTATGCAGAATTTGTTGCTGCACTTCGCCCAATAAAGTTGCGCCAGCTGGGTTGATGAAGACAATTTTGCCCTCAACACAGACTAAGACAATATCAGGTAAGCTTTCCACTAAACGGCGATAGCGATCTTCGCTTTGGCGCAGGTTTTCTTCGGCTTGGCGACGTTCGGTAACATCAAGCGCAGTGGCGATGACGACTACTTCCTTGTCTAAATCAACAATACTCGCCGTACAATCAAACCACCGTTCTTGGCCTTGCTTGGTCAAGACTTTGGGTTCATTGCGTAAGCAGAAATGGCCATGGATTTCGGGTTGCCAATCGTGAAGCATCGTGCGAACATCGGGATGGACAACATCCCAAAAATTCATCGCCAAAAGTTCTTCCGTTGAATAACCAGTCAAAAGCGAGGCAAAGGGGTTAGCATACCAAAGTTCTGAACCGCGATAGATGAACAAACCAGCTAAGATTGTCTCGGCCAAAAGACGAAAGACAACTTGGTCCTTGGGCGGTTTGGCCGCAAGGGCGGGTTGAGTTATCGGCTTGGCCGGAGCCACACTTTTGCTCTGTTGGACTAAGGCTCCCAATTCCTTGTTGAAGGGATAGGGCACAATCGTGGTAGTGAACCATTGGGGGTCAGCTTCCGGCACGTGGGTTGGGGAAGTAAACTGAAAATGCTGGCTTTCGCCGGCCAAGACGGCCCGTAAGCCTTGGGCTAAAGCCCGCACATCCGCGCCCGCAAAAACCGTCGCAAAGCTGGCTAAGAAATCACGGCCAACCCCAAAGCCGCGTTCCCCTAGGTTCCTATCGTTGATCAGCCGTTTCCAAGCAGGATTAAGATAGCGAATCGTCGTTTTTGCGTCCAACACGGCAAACCCGTCCGTAAGGGTATCGAGTACCGCCCAGGGCTTAGTCTCTGGTTGTGTTTCACTCATAAAATGTCCTTTATTCCAAAACTTTGCTTTTCTACTTTCCCTTTCCCCCTTCAGTTTCTATTATCTGCTATTCACAGTTATTCTGCAAGGTAGAACAAAAACTCAGCTAAAAGAACTGAAAGCTGAAAAAAAGGTCTGCGAAAGGTAAAACCTCTCACAGACCAGAACTAAAATCCTGGTGAACTAGATTTTTTGCTGGACCTGGGCCACAACTTGGGTCATGGCGGTTTTGAGGGTTTCAAAAACCCCATCCCCGCGTAAAGCTGAGGCTTCAAAACAACGGCGACTCTCCTCAAAGCCAAATTGCTGCCGCATCTGCGCTATGGGGAGGGAATGCGGAATATCACGTTTATTGAATTGCACAATTATCGGAAAAGTCGTAATGTCATAGCGCATTTCAATCAAATGTTGTTCCATCGTGAACCAGGATTCAACATTATCGACCTTGCGCCCCGCTTGCGAATCGGCGACAAAAACCACGCCATCCACGCCCTGAAGAATCAAGCGGCGACTGGCCGCATAATAGACTTGACCAGGGACGGTGTAGAGCTTGAATTTGGGCTTGAGGTCTTTAACCTTGCCCATTTCAAGTTGCAAAAAATCAAACAAGAGCGTGCGATCTTGCTGCGTTTTGAGCGAGACCATTTCACTCCGCAAGTTGGCGGGTGTGTTGGCATAGATGTATTGGAGATTGGCAGTCTTGCCACTTAGTGCCGGGCCATAATAGACGATCTTGAGATTGAGTTCCCCAAGTCCCCAGTTAATAAACATACTTGCGTCCTAACCTACCAGATGCTGTTGAGTTGTGCCGCAAAATCGGTTTCAAATTCGGCATCCATCGCCATTGCGGGCGCAGGGGCTGCCAGGGAGAGGGTCGTATTGCCGACGACTTCTAAGATGCGAGTGCTTGTGCGTTTGAGGGCCAAACGGGCCCAGCCAAGGGGGACACTCCGTTCGGTGGCCAACATTAACAAGAGGCCGTCCCCCAACCGGGCAATTAAGATCATCAGTTCCTCGTGTTCCTGAATGATCAAATTGCAATTGCGGCTTCCCCCAAGGAGCCGCCCAACTTCTTGGGTTGCCATCATATCCCCAGCCGCAAGGGCCGCGATACTTGGAATCAGCAACCCACCGTATGAGTCAATGTAAACAATCTCTTGCCCGCTTAAATCCAGTAAGAGCGCCAAACGCACTCCTGGTTGTTGTCCCAACGGAGCCAGATCAGCGGCTAAGGTATTGATCTGCGCGGCGGAGAGAACAAATTGTGAACCAAACATTATAAATCCCTCTAGTAGATGGCAACCTTCTGCGCTGAGTAACCCTTCCCCAGCGCGAGTTGGCAGCTAACTAACCGTCGTCGCCTCCCAGGTCCTCAGATTTCGGGCTCGCAGGGTAAAGTAAAGGTAAAGGTACTTCCCTTCCCCACTTCGCTGGCCACCCAAATTCGGCCCCCATGATGCTCGACTACTGTTTTAGCTATCGTCAGTCCCAGCCCGCGCCCCGCAACTCCAAGTTGTTCCGCACTCACCCCTCGATAGAAGGGGTCAAAAACTTGCTCAAGTTCGTCGGTTGTTAGGCCCACCCCCGTATCGGCGATGATGACCTCAATCTCCCCATTTTCAAATTTCAAACTTACATTGATGTGGGCTCCCGGCGGGCTATATTGAATCGCATTATCGAGCAACTCGCCCACGGCTCGCCCCAAACCTTCTTCAGAACCAAACGCTCTGGGAAGGTTGGGGTCAATCTCCGTCTCGACCTGCTGGCCCCGCCGGCCAAACTCAGCATAGCGCGTGCCAATCGCTGCCTCAACTAAGTGATCTAAGCGCAAAGGTTTGCTGTTTTGCGTCGTTTCCAGCCGCAGCTGCCCTAAGGTCAAAAGGTCGTTAATCAACATGGTCAATTCGCTATTGAGCTTGACCACTTGCCCAATCAGCCCCGATTGTTGTTCATTGAGGGCCCCCGCAGCGGGAACTTTGATGATCAAATTTCGCAGCGCCAGCAGCGGAGAACGGATGCTATTGGAAAAACTGATAATAAAATTACTACTGTGGCCGGTGTTTGCTGCGCTGGCCGAAGAAGCTTTTTCTAAATCATGATCATGGAGATCAACTTCAGCTTCGGGTTCAGGGCGTGCAATAAAAGCCCAAAGCCCCTGATCTAACCCCACGACGGTCACCAAAACAAGGCGGCCACTTGGGAGCATAACCTCTTGGTAGCCTTCAAACTCCCCGATGACCGCATCGGTGAGGAGGGGAGCCAAAAACCAAGCGCCACTTTCGGCCAACGATTGGCCCAGGGAATCTTGCGAAAGCCCCAGCATTTTTTCCGCCGCTTTGGTCGAAGCAACTAAGCGCCCTTGAGCATCGGTCAATAAAACCCCTTCGTGAAGCTGCTCCAGCAAGGGCATAAGATCCATCCCGGCGGGGCTAGAAGCTTTCCCTGCGCCCCCATAAATTCCCTGGGACAGCCGATTTACCCAGGTAGCTTTCTTAGGCATTTGCCCAGGCTGCCCGCTTGTGCCCCCCGCAGGGCTTGGCGCAGCTTGGGGTGACTTAGCCGGGTTGGGGCGAGCCACGGGCAACGGTTGGCTCATCGCAGACCTAAGCGGCGGGTGGCTCTCAAAGGCCGAAGCGACTAAATCGGCCTCTGAAGTAGCATTGAGAATAAGAGCTAAAAGAACCCCTAACCCATTGAGGTTGGCCCGTGCAGAACCCGAAATTGGGCGATCACTGGCCGTCAGAAGCATCCCCCAAAGCTCACCTTTGAAAAGCAAGGGAATAATCGTGAGCGCTTGTTTATTGGCCCATTTACTTCCGCCATCAGGCCCAGGCTTAAATTTGGCGGTGGGCGAAGCTACTCCGGGCCGCCGACTTCGGATTACATTCGTCAGCAGCGGTGCAAGGTCAAACTCGCCAACCACCGCCAAGAATTCTGGGGCTGCGCCCCCCGTCGCCGCAAGGATCTCTAGTTTCTGTTGATTTTCAGCTAATTTACCCAGAAGGGCCCGACTGATTCCTCCCTCGCGCAAGAAACTTTGCACTTCAGGCAGGCTCAAACAAGTTGCGCTCTCCGGCTGGTTCAAAAGCAATTTGACTAACGTTACCCACCGTTGGTCTTTGGGCAAAAGAGCCAGCAGATCAAGCGTTTTGAACGTTACATCTTCAAACAAGGCTGCAATTACATGAGCCAGAAAAGCCCGCTGACTTTCGGGATCACAGACCGTCTCAAGGCTATAAGCGGAGTCGCTGAATTGGGCCAAGACTAGCGCCGCACGGTCAACAACATCAGGTTCACTAAGGAGATGCGTGCAATAACCTTCGGTAGTTGGGGCGGTTAAGAGCGCTAAAGCCCCATGTTGCCCCGCCAGAACCAGAAACGGTGCTTCCCCAATGATGTCGCCTAAGCGGACCACATTGGCATCACCTTCGGCAGGAAGATCGCTCAAGCTACCCCCCAAAAAGCAGACGGCCTGCGCGTCGTGGGGGCGCAGCCTAAGCAAAAGTGTTCCTAGCTGAAGAATCTGTTTGGCCGAAAGGAAGCAACGGGATTCGGCAACCGAAATACCGATCAGGTTGGGCAAGGCCGAGGCAGAAACCAACGTCATGGTGCAAATCCCTTTACAATGTTCCTTGGGCCGCCCGCAGAAGCGCTGTGGCTGTGCTGGCAACATTGGCTGGCAAATGGCGGGTGAGCGCATCGCTCAAAATGGTATAACTTTGGCGCAAGGGAGTCTCAGGGAGCCCATAACTTGCCAACCATTGTTTGACCCAGCGGGTGTAACCGATAAGGTTGGCCGAGTCGTTGGTCGCCAGACTATCGCCTAAATAGGCCAGATACCAACCAACTTCGGCCATGGCTTGTTCCATTTGGGGAAAGAGACCGTGATCCAACAGTTGCTTCGCCACATCTTGCACGAGGGCATCTTGGGCCGTTGCTAAAGCTTGATAATTGGGGTCTTCATATTGGAGGGCCGTAATGCCCAATTCCAAAATGCGGCGGAGTTCGCTGGCCACTTCTGGGGGCAACCGTTGCTCCCCAATCAGCCCCAACATCCAAAGCCATTGTTGAACATGCGCCGTCGAAAGGCCATGCTTGATAAAATGTTCGCGCATCCAGCGCACGTGGCGAAAAAAGTTGTCTTCGCGGTGGGTTCCCAGCGAATCAACCAAATAATCCAAGCCCAGCCAGGCATCAAAGCGAGCCCGCTGGCGACCTTCGGTGCTATAGGCCGCTTGCCAATGCCAATGGCGATCATAAGTTGCGGCCACGAGTTCATCGGCCAAGTAGTCTTGGGCCAACAAAAGTTGTTGGGCCCGAGGGTCCGCAAAATTCAGAACTTGTAAAGCCGCTTGAATGTAGTCATAGAGGGTGGGAAAAGCCTCTTCGGGCATTTGCGAACTGATCGCCGACCAGAGGAAAGCAAAGCTCTGGCGCAAACCCAACCCAGTTGAAGCGCGAAGATTGATTAAAATCCCCCGCAACCAAACCACATAATCTTCCAGGATCATGGGCGAACAATAGCGCACCGTCTTTACAAGGGTATCAAAGGTATATTCAATATCGACAACGGTCTTTTCGCGGGCCCCATCCCCAACCCGTTCGATCCAAAAAGGATTTTGCATTACCATCGTTACCGTTTGATCGACGATTTGGGACCGCCGGGCCACAAGTAATCTTGCGATTTCAAGATGATCCATAATTTGCTTTCTGCGCTCCTACTACCCGTTTGGGTCCTTTGAGCTTAGGCTCTCTTTAAATCAATTTTTCGACCAAGGTGCGTACAATACTCCGCATATCACCTTCTAAGTATTGCCCTTGAATGCGGGCGACCATATCTGGCCGTTCGGCGAAGATGATGCCGCCAAAGACAAACTGGGGGCGCGGCGGAGGCATATCATGAATAATTTGCCCTACTTCGGTCAGATTATGCGCTGATTCAATAGTACTTGAGGAGAGGCCAACGATTTTGGGCTGGAGCATTTCTACGGTTTCCTTAACCGCAGTGTTAGGCACGTTTTGGCCCAAGTAGATCACACGAAACCCTCCCCAGCGCATAAAGAGGGCCAGCATAATTGCCCCAATTTCGTGCATTTCGCCCTGGACACAACCGATTAAAGCCAGAGGCCGTTGCGGATCATCGTTGCCGGCGTTGAGCAAATTGAGGAGTTTACCTTCAACAAACCGACTGACAAAGTGTTCTGAAACCACCGAGACTTCGCCCCGATGCCAACCTTCGCCAATCGCAATTTGCACGGGGGTCAGAAGCTCGGTCAGCATAGTCTCTTTTTGCAAGATGTTACATGCTTCATCCCAAACCTCATCAGCAGCGCGTTGGTCAAAAGCGACCAAAGCCCCCTTTAAGCGGCGTTGAAGGTCGGCCCGTTTTTGGTTATGTTCCCCACCTTCACTTGGTTTGAAGGCCGGCCTTGGGGCTGCGGGAGCGGTTGGAGGCCGTAAAACATTGCCCGCGACTTGGAAGCCGGGTTGGTTGCCTTGCGGCCATGAATTTGGTTTCGGCGGGGCCGCGGGGCTGGCAAACCCGCCACTGCCACCACTTAGGGCCGGAGCGCCAAAAGCTCCGGGGGAAGAGGCTGCGGAAGGGAAAGGGAGCGCTTGGCCGCCGGGGTTGTTTCCCCTGGCCCCAGGCGCAGAAGAGGGAAAGGCAGCGGTGGGTGGGAAAGCTGGCGAACGGTTGGCCGCCGCCGCTTCGGGGGCCGTAGCTTGCATCCACGAAGGCATCTTGCCAAACCCACCGGGGCTACTTGGGGGCGGCGGAGCCGAAATGGGGCGGCTTGGGCTAGAGCTTGGTCTGGTAACAGGAGGCGGAGCTTGCGGGGCCGGGCTGGGAGCTTGGGGTTGCGCTTGGGCCGCCATTTGAGGTTGCTCAAGCTGCGCTGTTGTGCCTTGAAACCCGTGGGCCGCCAAAATTTGCTCCAGTAAGACCGCCACGCCCACTGCACTGAGCGGGGTTTTTGATTCAGTGGGAACTGCCTCAACTAGCCCCACCGTGAGTACGCCCCAGATTTGGCCCTCAATCGCTAAAGGCACTGCCGCAACAGATTGGGCTTCCGTGAAAATATCGCGTTCCGCAGGTTCTAAGGACTCACCGTATAGCTGCGCTAAGACCAATTCGCCCCGTTGAAAAGCTTGGCCACTGATGCCATCTTGCAAAGCCAGCGAATAAGGCTGATTGAGGCCATTCCAAACCAAGGGGTGGAGTTGCTGGCCTTCATAATGGTAAAGAATTGCCCCGGCGGCCCGGCAATGAAAATTCAAGGCCTCCAGCGCCAAAGGTACAAGGTTGTCAAGCGGCGAAACACTCCGTTGCTCTGGCCCATAGTGACTAACGATCTCATGTAATTCGGGCAACTCGCGCAAAGCGGCGACCAGTTCGAGCCGTTCGGCCTCGCTGTGGGTTGCCAGATTATAAGCCACGCGGGCCCAGCGGGCCCGATTCAGAAAAGGGTCACGGGGCCCAATATCGGGGGCTGGTTGGCGCTGAATGAGACTCAATAAAAGGTTGGCCCGGCTGGCCACCCGCTCATCGGGACTCAGCGTCCCTTCAAAGAGGTAGCGTCGCACAGTCCCTTTGCTCCGGTCAGGCGCGGCCCGCGTCAGGAGTGCGCCCCAAAACGTCGGGCTATCCACCACCATAAACCATTCATTGCACAAAGGTGTCCCAGGCTCTAAATTGACAAACTTGACTCCGGGAATCTCAGGGGGTTCGACATCCGCTTCGCCATAGACCGTAATGCTGCGACAAATTGGAGCAAGCTGGGCAATGCGGCCCTGGTGTAAACGAAAAAGAGAATGCCGCAGGGTTCCAATTGCCAGATCAGCCGCGAGATTCTCCTCTTGGATCACCAGTTCAAGTTGGCGACAAATTACGACTAAGGCATCAGCTGGGTGGCGCAGCCGATGCTCTTCCGGCTGGGAGCTAACCAGCTTAAAGAGTGAGGGGCTGGTACTCCGAGCAGCCGCAGACATTTGGGTCATAGAAGTTTTCCTTGTCTGTTAGCACTCCCTGGGGTGCTGAGAACGCAAGAAGACCGATGGGGCCTTTAACAAAACAAAACTTTAGGGCTACTTGTGCCGGCCACTCGTTTGCGAAACGATCTGCCATGCGCGAAAACCCCTTTAAGTAAGTCTTCCTTTTAAGCGGGTTCGTTCAGGAACTTGCAACTTGGAGACTCACCGTAACCTCATTGTAACACGAACATGCAATGCGTTCAAATCTCTTCTGGCCGTTTAGGGCAACAGATTTTGAACCCTTTTGGGCTGGCCGGCCTAGAATTGGAACGCCCAGCGAAAACCGATATGCTATAATGGCCCAAAATCTTGCTTTTTCGGGCGGCCATCGCCGTGGTGGGCCGGCCAGAATGAAGCAACTCCTTTTTTGAATACGACAGAAAGTAGCAAAGAACAATGTCCGGACACTCGAAATGGCACTCGATTCGCCGCTCGAAAGGCGTAACGGATCAGCGCCGGGGGCAACTCTTTACCCGCCTGGCCCGCGATGTGACCCTCGCGGCCCGCGAAGGCGCAAGTGGCGACCCCGATATGAATTTTCGCCTGCGGCTGGCGATTGACAAAGCCAAGCAGGGCAATATGCCGTCGGATAGCATTCAGCGAGCCATCGAACGGGGCTTAGGCAAAAGTGGCGAAGGTAATCTGGAAGAAACGATCTATTACGAAGGCTATGGGCCGGGCGGAGTCGCGCTCTTAATTGAAGCGATGACCGATAATCGCAATCGGACTAGCTCTGATGTCCGTTCAACCTTGACCAAAAATGGCGCAAATCCTGGCGAACCTGGCTCTGTCGCTTGGATGTTTGAGCAAAAAGGCCTCATTACCATTGAATTGGCTGGCACAAAGCTTGACCCTGAAGAAGTCCAGCTTCAAGTCATTGATGCGGGAGCCGAAGATGTTGAGGTTTCTGAAAGCACCTTGGAAGTCTACACTGAATGGACCGATTTGAATAATGTGCGCCAAGCTTTGCAGGAGCAAAAGTTGCCAATCACGGGGGCAGATCGAACGATGCGCCCGAAAACGCTGGTCCAATTGAATGAGAAAGACTCTTTATTGGTGATGCGGCTGCTGGAAAAGCTGGAAGACCTCGATGACGTGCAAAATGTCTATAGTAATTTAGACATTAGCGATGATGTTGCGGCCCAATTTGACGATAGCTGACAGAATAAGCGGTGACAGAAATGCGAAGTTTGGGGATTGACCCTGGGACAGCCCGGCTGGGCTGGGGCCTAGTTGACGAGGTGCAGGGAACGCTGCATCTCGTCGCTTATGGAACCTTGACCACGCCAAAAGAGATGGCTCCGGCCCAGCGCCTTTTGAAGCTCTATCAGGAATTGACAGCTTTGGTGCAAACTTATCAACCTGGCGCAGGGGCTGTCGAGGAGTTGTTTTTTGCCCGCAATGTAACGACGGCTTTGGCGGTGGGGCAGGCGCGAGGCGTGGTCTTGTTGACGCTGGCGCAGGCCGCGATTCCTATTTTTGAATACAAACCTTTGCAAGTTAAACAAGCAGTGGCGGGCTATGGCGGGGCCGATAAGCGACAAATGCAAGAGATGGTCCGGTTGACGCTCAATTTGAAAACGATTCCCAAGCCCGATGATGCGGCGGATGCAATTGCAATTGCCCTTTGTCATTTGTATTCTGCGCCGATGTTGCAAAGGATTGCTGAACAGCAATGATTTACGTTACTTTCCAAGAGGTTCTTCGATGAATGAGCTAAAAGTTGCTTATGAAACTGATCTCTATGCTTGGCTTATGCACAATGCGACCCTTTTGCGCCAAGGAAAATTAGCTGAAATTGATCTTTTGAATGTTGCTGAAGAATTGGAAAGTATGGGCAAAAGTCAACAGAACGAATTGCTTAGTCGGTTGCGGGTTCTCCTGGCACACCTTTTGAAATGGCAGTCTCAGCCAAAGTTGCGTTCGGGCAGTTGGAAGGCTACAATTATGGAGCAACGCTTGCAAATCATTCAACTTCTCGAAACAAGCCCCAGTCTCAAGCACCGTTTGGCGGAAAGAATTGCAGAAGCGTATCCAAAAGCGCTTAAACTTGCGACAACAGAGACAAATTTGCCCAAGCAGACCTTCCCCGAAACCTGTCCTTATTCATTTGAGCAGATTTTGGACGAGGATTTTTATCCTAAAGCCACAGAATAAGCGTTTGGAGGTCTTATGAATAACGTTCCAGTTGCTTACGAAACTGATTTTTATGCGTGGCTCATGCACAATGCAGACCTTTTGCGCCAAGGAAAATTAGCTGAAATTGATCTTTTGAATGTTGCTGAGGAATTGGAAAGTATGGGCCGAAGTCAACAGAACGAACTTATCAGTCGGTTGGGCGTTCTTCTGGCGCATCTTTTGAAATGGCAATATCAAGCCAATTTGTCTTCACGGAGTTGGAATTCTACGATTGTGGAGCAACGGTTGCGAGTTACACGGCTTCTCAAGACGAGCCCCAGCCTCAAGCATCGTTTGGCAGAAAGAATTGCGGAGGCTTATACAGAAGCGGTTAAAATCGCTGGAGCAGAGACAAATTTGCCCAAGCAGACCTTCCCCGAAACCTGTCCTTATTCATTTGAGCAGATTCTGGATGAGGATTTTTATCCCAGTGCAACTTAGAAATATGTTATAATCGGCAAAGAAAGGCTGAAAAATCCGTGAAGACCACACCAGACCCGCAACCTTTGATCGGAAAACAGGATGTTGCCCGTTGGTTGACAATTTCTGGCTTTTGGGGCTTTGTCTTTTATCTTTTAGCTTACCTTAGTATGCTCCTAAGTCAGCGTCGCCAACCAGTTTTGGTCAATGCGAAAACCGTTTTAGTCGGGATGATTTTGCATATTTTCGCTTTAATCACAAGCGGCTCATTTTTTAGCGCAATGACTTCAGTGCTTAGAGGCACAAGCACAACACAAGATGCGCGTAAACAGGCTGCCACTAATCTTTTAGAAAGAACCGTCGTTTTGCAGGGAGTATCTGGAGCTATTGGCTCCATTATTCCTTTCACTTTCTCACGGCGTTGTCTGCAAATGGCCGCGAAAATTACAGGTCAAGAGGCTTTTCCAGCGGGCGAAGGAGCGATCAATTGGCATCAAGCGCAGCTTTTAATGGCCTTTTTCGTGGGCGTGGTCGGGACGATTGTCGCTCGAATTTCAGCTTGGGTCGCGGATGATCATGTCAAAGCGCGAGAAGAGCAGAAATAAGCGTTTAGGGGTTTTTGAATTCTCTTTTATCATACGAGGTAGGTTATCTTTATGTCTTCAACAACAGATCAAAGCAAACAGGGCCTAATTGGGCAAGAAGAAGTCGCTCGCTGGCTAGTTTTTTCGAGTTTTTGGGGCTTTATCTTCCATATCCTCTCCTTTTTGAGTATGTTGATTAGTCATCGGCGACAACCTGCGCCTGTCAATGCGAAACCTGCTTTGACGGCAATGGCTTTGCACACAGGAGCTTTTACGCTCGGCGGTTCGCTTTTCAGTGCGTATAGCTCATTCAAACGCGGCAAAAGTGGCGTGCAAAACGTCCGAGATCGAATTGCAGATGGGACAGTTGAACGGATTGTGGTGGTAAGAGCCATTGGCGCAGCGGTTGGCGCAGTTTGCTCTTTGCTTTTGGCAGTTGGAAGTATCAAAGTAGCCGAGCAAATTACCGAAGAAAAGGTTTTCCCTGAAGGCGATAGCATTGATTGGGGTAAGGCTAC
>DCSM01000028.1:6949-24127 GCA_002325605.1 Chloroflexaceae bacterium UBA1466 | reverse complement strand
CTTTGTTTGTAGTAGTTGCGGGCAGCGGGATAGTCCTCTTCCTTAATGGCAACATTTCCCAACTCGTGCAAAGAATATGCAATTCCTTTTTCGTCATTTACCTCTTTAATAGCCAGACTCTGCTCAAGGTAAGAGCGAGCTTCAGCATATTCCTTTGTTCGCTTTGCGATTATCCCTAGATTGTGATAGGTAACCGCTATATCCCGCTTCTTACCAAGTTGCTCAAAGGTAGTTAGTAACCGCAGATACACTTGCTTTGCCTCTATCATATCGCCTATTTGCATTAGTAATTCAGCGAGATTACCAGATAAGGCTGCTTCATCTCTAGCATTTCCCAACATCCTGGCCGCATGAATAGCGTGGTCAAAACATATCCGTAGGGCATCCCAATACCCCCGTATGCTTAGGAAATTCTCCAATGCCCACATCAAGAAGCATACTCGTTCCCATTTTTCCCATTCAGACAACCGTTCCATAACCTTTACTAAATTATCTACTTCAGGTTCAAGCGTGTCATAATCGACGATGGTAGACCTTCCATGGGACATAGCAAGGGCAAAGTAGCGATTGACATACTCAGCTGTATTAGTGCGATACTTCTCGCTCCAGTAGTCTGCATCTTTAAGCATAAGGTTGTTCCTATCCAGAAGGGAAGTCCCTTTTCCTTATTGGCTCCCTTGCTGCCATTCCTTTGTAACATCTGAGCGAATGAAGTAGTAAGTAAGGGGATGCAAGCCATACCGTTCCTGCCCAGCGGGCCCGACCATATTGACCAGGGACATCTGTACAAGTTGCCCTAAAGCCGTCTCAAAAGGTAGATCGGCCAGCTTGCTAATGGCTTGCACATCGGCCTTTGCGCCCGTGAGGGGTGGTTCATAAGGTGCAAGGGCCATTAGTAATTCTTGGGCATCGGGGTTCACTTCCCCTAGCCGCATCCAGGAGTGCTGGTAGATAAAGCGGTAGAGTTTGTAGGTATCCTCTTTGATGTAAGCCCGCTCCATGATGCGTTTGAGAACGGTCTCAAGGTTGTCGTATAAGGTCTGCCCCACAACCAGGCGCATCGCTAGAGGTAAGCCCCCCGTCTTGAGATGAATCGTCTTGAGAGTTTCCTCCCTAGCCGTTTGAACCCCCTTTGCCCCGATCTCGGCGGCGCGGCTGCGAAGAAACTTCAGCCCCTCCTGCTCATCTAGGCCCCCTAAGGGGATAAGGTAAAGGTTCGCACTTTGCACGGCGTGGCGGCTCGTAATCAGCACCCTACTATAGCCTAAGAAGTTGCTCTGCAACTCTTTGACCAACGCCTCATAATTGGGGACGGTGTCTAGGTTATCAATCGTGATCAGGATGCGGTGCTGATGAATGAAAGCCCGAATCGCCTCGCGCTTCTTCTCAGGGAGGAGCGAAAGAAAGTCTAACTGTTGACACTGCTTGGCAATTTCATCCAGAAGCCCGTCAAAGGTTACGCTCTGGGGGTCGATGGTCGCACCCTTCTCATCCTCAAAGAATTCAGTTTTGGCACTCAACCAAACGATGTGTTCAAACCCTTTCTTGACGGTAGGATGCTCAATGATCTCGCGGGCGAGGGCCGTTTTGCCCGTTCCGCCCATTCCCGTCAAGGCAATGACATTGGGGGGCGGGTTGGTGCTAAGGCGTTGTTGCAACTCATTGATGAAAGCGGTGCGCCCGACAAAGGTGGTATAGGTCGGTGGAGGCACTTTGCTATGGGAAGGTGGCGAAACGGTTGCAAGCGGTGGAGCGGGTGGGGGAGATACGGGAGGCTTTGGGGTCGAAGCTTTCTCATAGATTGCAAAAGCTAAGGCCAAAAGGCCGATAAGGCTTCCAAATCCTTGCCAGGCGGGATGCCCCAAGTAAGCTAGTAGTCCATTCCAATCAGGATTGATAGCTACCTTCTGCTGAATGATCTGGGCGAGGAAAGGGATCACAAGGAGAGCAACCATCAGGATCAGGATGATTAGCCACTTACGACGGCCTGGCTGCGCGACGAAATTCCGTACTTTTTGCCACATAACAGACTCCTTTCAAACACTTAGTTTGTCTTCCATTGTAACACAAAAGCTTCGCTCCAGACCTTTGGGTGCTTGGAGACCTCCCAGGTCTCGAAGACCTGGGAGGTCTGGGTAAGAGCATTCACGGTGCTGGCGCGGGAAAAGGGAGCGTTTGGGAAAGGGCGGTTTACTTCTCTGAAGCGCGGAACCGTTCATAGATCGTGATCGCGGCAGCCAGAAGGGTAATGATGCCCGCCATCTTTTGCCATCCAGGATGCCCCAGAAAGAGCAAAAGTTCCCCCCAAAGGGAATGAGGGTCAAACCTTCCCCCTTCTGGCAGAATTTGCGCCAGCGAGGATATTCCCAGAATAACTATCACCGTGATAATCATCCCCTTGCGGAGTGAGGGCTGGAAGATGAACCGCTCTACTTCTTGCCTTGAAAGTAGGCTTCTTGCACGCATAAGGTCTAACCTATACAGAAAAGGCCCAAAAGGTTCTGAAAACCCTTTGGGCCTGGGACTTATAACTCAAAGCAAAAGGGGCTACGCACCGACTCCGCAGTTTGCGCGGCTGCCTGTAGCCGTGAAAGCATGAACGAACTCTACTAAGCGGGCTACGTTCTCGACGGGTGTTTCCGTCATGATCCCGTGCCCCAAGTTGAAGATGTGCCCAGGGCGACCCGCCACTCGCGTCAGGACATCTTTAGCGCGGCGTTCTACTTCAGGCCACGTTCCAAACAACGCGCAGGGGTCAAGGTTGCCTTGAATCGCTACATCGGGTCCCAGAAGGTTCCAGGCTGCATCAAGGTCAATGCGCCAATCTGCGCCAATCACGTCGGCCTTAGTCTGCGGGAGAAGCTTAAACATCCCGTTCATCTCAGTGCCAAAGTAGATTAGCGGGACACGGTTGGGAAGCTTCTTCGTTTGCTCGCGCACCGTCGCAATACAATCCTGGACGTAGGGAAGGACGTATTCAGCAAAATCACCTGGAGATAGCACACCTGCCCAGCTATCAAAGATCTGAAGGGAATCGGCTCCTGCTTCGGCCTGGGCTACTAAGTAATCGCTTACCAAGGCCGTCAGCTTGGTCATCAAGGCCTTCCACGCTTCGGGCTGGCGATACATTAGAATCTTGGTAGACCGAAAGTCTTTGGAAGAACCCCCTTCAATCGCATAGCTGGCTAAAGTAAAGGGGGCTCCACTGAAACCAATTAAGGGGATTTTATCAGCGATTTCCCGCTTGACAAGCCGAATAGCCTCTAAGGTATAACCATTCGACTCGCGGGTATCGGGGACGCGGAGCGCCTCAATATCAGCGGTACTTTTAATGGGGTTGTGAATAACGGGGCCTTCCCCCTTCTCAAAGGTAAGTTTGAGGCCCATCCCTTCTAAGGGAGGGAGAATATCGGCGAAGATAATGCCCGCATCAATGTCAAAGGCGTTAATCGGCTGCAAAGTAATTTCAGCAGCGACTTCAGGGCGCTTGACCATCTCCAGAAAGCCATACTTCTCGCGGACGGCCCGATATTCAGGCATATAGCGCCCAGCCTGGCGCATCAACCAGACGGGTGTACAATCAACGGGTTGTCGCCAACAGGCACGTAAGTAACGGTCATTCAACATAAGGGGTCGTTCAATCCTTTAAGGTTTAACTTAACCAACGCACAGCATCTTGGGCAAAGTAAGTGATAATCATATCGGCTCCAGCCCGGCGAATCGAAACAAGGCTCTCTAAAGCTACCAGCTGCTCATCAATCCACCCTTGCGCCGCCGCTGCTTTGATCATACTATATTCGCCACTTACGTGGTACGCAGCCAGCGGAAGGTCATAGCGGGCCCGAATCTGTTGGATGATGTCAAGGTAGGGAAGGGCCGGCTTGACCATCAAAATATCGGCCCCTTCAGCCACGTCAAGGTCGACTTCTTTAAGAGCTTCACGGCTGTTAGCAGGATCCATCTGATATTGGCGACGGTCTCCAAAGGAAGGGGGGCTTTCGGCAGCATCGCGGAAGGGGCCGTAGAAAGCACTGCTATACTTCGCAGCGTAGCTCATAATGGTCGTGTTGCTAAAGCCGTTCTCATCAAGCGCATCCCGAATCGTGCTGATCATCCCGTCAATCATGCCAGAAGGGGCGATAATATCTGCACCCGCTTCGGCATGAACCACAGAAGCATTCGCCAAAAGTTCCAACGTCTGGTCATTAAGGAGATAGCCTTCCGGGAGATGGGATTCATAGCAAGGTCCGTCGGGGATATTGATAATCCCGCAGTGACCGTGGTTCGTATATTCACAGAAGCACATATCAGAAATGACCACAAGCTCCGGGACTGCCTTTTTAATGGCCCGAATCGCTTGCGGGACAATCCCTTCGGGGTCGTAATTTTCGCTCCCCGTGGCATCCTTCTGCGCGGGAATGCCAAAGAGTAAGACAGCGGGAATGCCCATCTCGCTGATACTTTCGGCCTCACGGACGGCAGTATCTACCGAAAATTGAAACTGGCCGGGCATAGAGACAATAGGATTACGAATATCCTTCCCGTGGCGGACAAACATCGGTGCAATGAGGTTGCTGGCGGTTAAGGTTGTTTCTTGGACAAGGCGGCGCAAATTCTTACTTACGCGCAACCGGCGGGGGCGCAAAGCAGGATAAGTACTCATTCAGATCCTCGATCTTATTTAAGACTTAACATTCTGTTGGGCGTAGGTTGCTAAGGCCTCAAGCAACCCTTCAGTTGTGAAAGTAGTCGCAACTACCGTCGGTGGAAGGCCCATACTTTGGGCAGTTTCGGCTGTGATGGCCCCAATACACGCAATCACGACCTTCTGAGCAGCAGGCAGCGCAGCAGAACCAATCCGTTCCAAGAAGAAGCGAACCGTCGAACTGCTCGTGAAGGTAATAGCATCAACCTTCCCTTGTGTAAGAAGGGTTGGAAGATCGGCTCCTCCCGTAGCAGGGATAGTGTGATAAGCAATCACACGCTCCAGAATGGCTCCCGCTTTAGTCAACAATTCCTGCAAAACAGGCCGCGAAAGGTCAGCATTGGCCAGTAGAACTTTCTGGCCCTTCAGATCGCCTAAAGCCTCCGCCAGCGATTCAGCCACAAACTTCTCTGGCATGACCGTCGGCTTGATTCCCAAATGTTGAATCGAAGCAAGGGCTGTCGCGGAACCTACCGCCGCAACCTTCAGGCGCTCAATGACTTCGGGCGTGAAGGTCAACCCTAAACGGGTCAACTGCTCATGGACAACCCTAACCGCTGTCCCGCTCGTGAGAACAAGCCAATTATATTCCCCCGCCACCAAACGGCGCAGGGCTTGCGTAAGCGGTTCTAGGTCAGCGGGAGGCGTGAAGGTAATCGTGGGATAAACAATAGGTTCGGCTCCCAAAGCCCGGAGTTGTTCGACTAACCCTTCAGCCTGATCTTCTGACCTTGTCACCGCCACGCGCCACCCTTTGAGCGCGGTAGGGGCCAAATTCGCGGCCCCTTCTTTAGGCGTAGGGGCCATCCCAACGCGCCAAGATTGATTTTTTATCTCGGCTAAGAGGGTGATGGCTCCCCGTTCAACCAATTCCTCGGCCAGACCAACGCCTAAACCTTCAGGGTCAGCTTGGTTGCCGATTCGCGCCCCCCGAATTATCGTACTTCCATCGCGGGCCCCAACTAAGCCCCGCAACCAAAGTTGCCCGTCAGCTTGAAGTTCGGCATACGCAGCGATGGGTACTTGGCAACCCCCCTCCAGATGGCGGAGAAAGGCCCGTTCGGCCAAAGTAGTGAGGCGGCTGGGAAGATTATCGAGGAAGGCCAACCTTTCAAGCGTGAAAGTATCCCCAGCACGGGCTTCAATGATCAAATTTGCCTGCGCTACGGCAGGCAATAAAACTTCTGGGGGCAGACGGAGACTGATGCGCTCACTTAACCCTAGACGGTCTAAGCCCGCAGCAGCCAAAACTAGGACATCGTATTCCCCTTCATCTAACTTTCGCAACCGCGTATCAACATTTCCCCGCACATCCATTAGCTGAAGGTCGGGACGAAGGGCTTGAATCTGACAGGCTCGCCGCAAACTACTTGTTCCTACCTTCACCCCTTTGGGCAGGGCCGCAAGGGCTAAGGACTCTAGGTTAGGGATTTCTTTCCCTTTGGGCAAAACTAAAACATCTCTGGGGTCAACTCGTTTGGGGAAAGCGGCTAAAGTAAGACCTTCGGGGACAAAAGAGGGCAAATCTTTGCCGCTATGCACCGCAAGGTCAACTTCACCCGCCAGAAGGGCTGCTTCTAATTCTTTGACAAAGAGACCTTTATCGCCGACATCGGAGAGCGCAACATCCAAAATGCGATCCCCTTTGGTGCTAATAATCCGGCGTTCTACGGTTAGGTCAGGGTGTTGCTGGCGTAAGAGGGCCTCGATCTGAGTGGCCTGCACAAGGGCCAGCTTGCTGCCGCGAGTTCCGATTACAAGTGATTGAGCCATTGCAAAATTTATTACCTTCATTGGGTCGCCAAAGCCCGGCGGCCTAAAGAAAACTACCAAGCAACTTTCCCTTTCCCCTTTTTTGGCGCAGCCACAGAGTTTGGGCTAAAAACTAAAGGGAGAAAGGTGAAAATCACAAAAAAAGAGGAACCTGCGCCTCAAACGCAGGTAGAAATAACCTGAAAGACTATGCGTGGTATGGAAAACTTAGATTTCCCACAATTCGCGTAACATTTCTGCATACCGTTGGCCATCACCCAACGCGGCAGCACTCTTTGTCCTTAGAGTGGGAAAATGCAGGAGTTTATTGACCAGACTGCGACTGAGGGCCTCGACGACGTATTGCTCCTCTGGGGAGAGCGTTGAAAGGCGACGCATCGCCCGTTTCAGTTCTGAATCGCGCAGTTCTTCGGCATGTTGTCGCCAGGAGGAAAGAGTCGGCAGAGTCTGATGAATCCGCAGCCAAGCGCCAAAATCATGGACTTCGTTGCTGACAATTCGCTTGGCAATCGTTACAACGGTGTTCCGATGTTCGAGGGTTTTATTGACTACGCTCTGAAGATCATCAACTGTCGCAAGGTATGCGCCAGCTACAGTACTAACATCTGTTTCAATATCCCGTGGAACGGCGAGGTCGATCAATAACATTTCCGGGGCAGTTTCGCCCCGCGCCAATTTGGCCTGCATGGCCGCCTCAACGTGCGCCCGCTGAATAACGGTTGTGGGCGCAGCCGTGGAGCTAATCACAATATCGGCCAAGCCCATTGCGGAGGGCAATTCGTCAAATGTAAGGGCCCTAGCACCATAGCGGGCCGCTAATTCTTGCCCGTTTTCGTAAGTTCGGTTGACCACAAGTAGATTTTCGGCTCCGTTAGCCAACAGATTTTGGGCGGCAAGTTCACTGACTTGCCCGCTCCCGACCAACAAAACACACCGGCCTTCTAATGTTCCCAGCCGCTGGCGGGCTAATTCGACTCCAGCTTGCGAAACACTGGCTGCACCAGTGCCCAATAACGTTTCATGGCGGACTCGCTTGCCTGTCGCAAGCGCATGATGGAAAAGGCGCGATAGAATGGGCCCCGTGGTCCGCATCCGCTGGGCCGTGTCATAAGCTTTGCGAACTTGACCTTGAATTTGGGCTTCGCCAAGCACAATTGAGCGTAACCCCGCTGCCGTCTCAAAGAGATGGGTGACAACTTCCTCATCGAACCGGAAAAAGAGGGAAGAAGCGAATTGAGCGGCTGGGGTCTGGTGAAAGGCGGCCAAAAAGCTAACTATTTTTTGGGCCACTTCTTTTTGGGCCGCTTCGTCGCTCTCCCCATCGAAAACGCCGTAAACTTCAACCCGATTACAAGTTGAAATAATCACGGCTTCGGTGAGAAGTGGTTGATGGCCATTGTTTTGGCCTGCAAGCTGCGCCAGAGCTTCCGGGAGGGCTGTCGCGCTAAAAGCCAGGCACTCCCGGACGGCAACTGAAGCTGACGTGTGGTCGAGACCGACCAGCAACAGATTCATAATTGAAAACCCCCCTAATGTCGGATCGTTAAACCGCAGCAAAACTGTCTAAATCTACGTAAATCTATCACGGCCAGAATTTAGCACGATGTCCCAGGTTTGTCAAATTTACCCAATTTGCCTAAACCCCAAATTGGGCCTTGCTTTTTTTGGCAAAGTATGCTACAATCTTTACCGTCGAGCGGGAATAGCTCAGTTGGTAGAGCGACACCTTGCCAAGGTGTAGGTCGCGGGTTCGAATCCCGTTTCCCGCTCCATTTTTAGGCCATCTTTACTGCTTAACGGTAAAGATGGTTTTTGCTTCGCTGCTCAAACTGATTTGACTTCTCTAGCCACTGGGATTATAATGTTGCCACGCTTTCGTTTGGCAAAGTTGGCGAGCGAGAAACTCAGTTGAAACTAAATACCTACCTACAAAGATCAGGGCGAATTTTAGCAGGTGGCATCGGTAGTTTCTACCGCTTGTCACTCTTGTTTTTTTTGCCCCAGATTCAATACTCCCCAGCTTAGGGGACTCGCTTTCTTTTCTTGGCCCCAACTTTTGTCAACCTAAGGCCCCACATTTCGGTTTGGATACTTGAAAGGTAGTTTTATGCACTCTGATTTAGCTCGAAAAATCGAAAAAGCGCGGCACTATGCGGAAGAACCAAAGCGAATTCAACTCCAAGAGTTAAAGGCCAAATTCGCTGGTGAAAATGACAGCCATCAGATTTCGCTCAAAGATGGGCAATGGACTTGCTCCTGTTCCTTCTTTCGGAGTTGGAAAACCTGTGCCCATATCATGACTGCCCAAAAACTCCTCGACCCTATGTTGCCCCAAGAAGCTCGGCAGCCTGAGTTGGCCTTTGAACAAAGCATCGCCGTCCCTGCTTAACCAGCCTGGCTAGAGAAGGTTTCCCCACCTAACCTTCCTTCCTTCCTTACAAAACCTCTTGCTAAGATAAAGATGGCGCAGGAAGTTCTCTAAAGAATAGAGGCTCCTGCGCCATCAATGGTTTGAAACAGCCTTTAGCTAAGAGAAGGCGAACTAACGCGGCCCCCAGAAGGCGGGGCTGGGGGCAGAAGGGGCCCTTCCGCTTGCTGGCGGCTTAACGTTAGATGACCAAGCACCTTTACGCCTCAAGGAAGCTGCGGGGATCCTTGAAGGGAATGAATTCGCTTGGCCTGCCGAACTCAACCCGACGCAGCAGCAAGGCTATCTCCCGCTCATCATGCACTAAAATTTCCCCTTTCCTTTTTAGCACAACCGAAAATAGAAAAGCGCTTTTTGGGTCTCCTCCTCAAAGCGGTCTGTTACCGCAACTAAAAACGCGAAAGGCCTCTTTAGGCTGAAACGGTTAAAGCCCTTGGGAAGATCTCAATCAAAAGGTCTGGGCCATTCGGCGCAGCCAAGCTCGCGGGCAAATTGATTACCGCCTGGCCTTGCATCAGATCCGTCTGAAAAACCTCTTTGCCGAGAGTAACCACGACGTAGCCTTGCTGCGTTGGCTTAGTTTTGACCAGCATGATCCATTCACCCGTTGGCTGCTGCTTCGCAAAAAGCGTTGCTTCACAAGTTTCGTTGGCTTTTTCGTAGATCACCTTCCCATTTTCGCAAACCCCAGGACAACTTCGCAGGGCCGAGGCGGGTTGGGGCAGGGCAAAAGCGAGAAAAAAGTTTGTCAGCCGCAGCTGAAGAGATGGCGGTGGGGGCGGCACAATTTGGTAGGCATGCTCTGCCGTGGTCAAATCCCAAGTCATAGCATAGGTTTCAGCACAATCCTGACAGGATAAGAGATGCCACCAAACATCAGGGTAGATTTCCGCCGCGAGGTTCAAGCCTTCAGCGACTTCCAAGTCAATAAAGGCCGCTAAATCCATAAAACAAGCTTCGCAATCAATGCCCACGGGCTTTAGGTGCGCCGATTCGGGAATCAACAGCACCAAATTTTTTAGCTGGGGCGGAACTTTGGCCAGCAATTGCTGAAGCATAACTTCCTTCATTTCCTGCACTTCCTGGGGCATGAGGCTAGGCCAGGCGGTCTCGCCGTTCCGAACGATTCCTTTACTTTTTTGAATTGCCATTTTCTTCCCCTAGCATTTAGTTGATTTTAAGTTAAGAGCTTGGACACTACCTTATTAGTAGCAAAGCGGGTCCTTATTTTTTTGCTTTTTTGCCCCAATTTTAGGCCAATTTTCAGGCATTTTTTGGCACAAAGGTTTTTGCCTTAGGCAGGCTCACGCTGGTTGAGCTTGCCAAAACCAGATTTAGCCCAAGCCCGACCAAAGCTTGGCTCTTTTGAAAGCCAAAAAGAGGTAAATTGTTCTAGGATTTTGAATTATTCCACGCCTGGATTTTGGGGTGTTGTTTGAGAAAGCAGCGCGCTTTCTCCAGCAAGATGAAGACCCGCGAAGTACTCAACCCCACTTGCTTGCCAATTTCGCTATAGGTCAGATCTTCAGCCACCCACAGCCAAAAAATCTCGGCGAGGCGCTCATCGGGATGTTCACTGAGGACTTCCTGAATCTCGTCTCGAAAAGTGGCGGCAAAGGTCATTTCTTCGATCCTGTTTTTTCGATTCAGGTCCGCGGGGGAAGAGAAAGAACCTTGGTCGTCAGGGGCTTCAGCCGCTTCAATTGGTTTGGTCTGGTTCGCGCCTCTTTTTTTTGCCCCCAGACTGCGGAGATAATTCTTCACGGTGCGAGCGAAAACGGCATGGGCCCAAGTCAAAAAATTGCTGGCGTAGAGGTAGCTGCCCGCAAAAAGGCTTTTCTGAAGGCTGCAAAGAGCCTCTTGGTCTAAATCCTCCCCGCTAACAACCCAATCTTCCTTTGTCCTGTGTAAATTAGCCTTTTGCAATAAGCGAGGCACTGTTTTAGTTAGGTTGATCCATTCCGCATTGTGGCAAGGGTGCAGCGGATTGCAGAGAATCGCAATTAGTTCATGTTCTTTATGATAAAAGAGAATCCGCTGGCGGAGCAAAACCGCAAATTGAGTTTCAGTGCGACGTTTATCATGGCGGTTGTCGCGTTTCAGAAGATCAAGAACTTGCGTAACGTAGATTGCTTGTTGGGCTGGGCTTAATTCCCAAGCATTTTCAGCGTTTAATTCAGCCACCAGCGCTGTGCATTGCAGCCGATAATCATTATCCACCTTTTCATTCCTTCCAGTAATTGGCTACCACCAAACTAAAGAGCGCAAGTTGAGAGGAATTTATTATACAACAAATTTCCTAAAATGAGAAGCCGCACCTTCTTAACTCTCTAACTCTAAAGCCTGAAGTTGTTTGGTTACAAAAGTGATTAATTCGGCTGCGGTAGCCCCTTCGAGGCCTGGCACCCCCGCTGTCGGCGCAAAAATAGTGAGTTGCTTCAAGACGTTGCGGTAGCCCCGCTGGGCCTCCGCAACCCGGCCCAAGCTGCGCCAGACATTGGCCATGCCCAAGGTTCCTGGGACAAAATTGCGATTCAAATAGATTGTGCGCCGATAAGCCGCTAAGGCCTCATCCAACCGCCCTTGGTGTTCATAAAGTTGGGCCAAAACATAATGCGCCTCAATGTAAAGGGGGTCGCGCTCCAGGGCTTGTTCACAATAACTCTGGGCCGAAAACCACTCCCCCCGATCTGCACACAACCGCCCCAGCAAGGTCAACGCTTCAATCTGGCCTGGCTCTTCCCGAATTAAACTGCGTAACAAAGCCTCAGCCCCCATTTTATCCCCCTGCGCTAGGCGCTCACGGATGAGGAGCCAAGGATCGATTTTTGGCGTTAGGGGCGGATTCAGATAATCTGTGGGGCTCTTGGGCCCAAGAGGCGGAAAGAGGTTTGCGTTGCCTGGGTTTGCCGAAGGTGCTGCTTGAGCTTGCCAAAGGGAACTTTTGCTTTTAGGCGGCAAGGGGCCTAACGGCTTCGTTTGGGCTTTTGGGGCCGCAGGCAGGCTTGGCGGAGGCGGGGGCGGGTTAAAGGAGTTGCGGCCCAGGTCAAAGATAAAGAGCGGCGAATCAAGCGCTTTGCGATAGAGAACCGTATTAGGTAAATTATGCACTTCAAACTGGCGATAAATCCCGACCTGGGGTTCGGCATGGCCTACAATCAGCCAACCGCCTGGGGCCAGAGCCGCATAAAAGCGTTCAACGATCTTGCGCGTAGTCTCTTCGTCAAAATAGATGGTGACATTGCGACAAACGAGCATATCCAAATTGCAAGTGCCATTGACCAATGAGGGATAAGTCTGTTCAACGAGATTCAAGCGCATAAAATTGACCATGCGGCAAATTTCAGGTTTGAGTCGCCAGCGATGTTGTTCTTTAAGAAAAAACCGATCTCGGATTTCATCAGGAACTTCCCGAAAAGACCAATTACCATAGACGGCCTCGCGGGCCCGACCTAAGAAAAGAGGGTTGAGATCGGTGGCTAAAATTGAGATATTCCAAGTCTCGATCTTGGGTAGCAGATCAACCAGAAGCATCGCTAAAGAGTAAGGTTCCTCGCCCGTCGCGCAGCCCGCACTCCAGATGCGGAGGGTCCGATAGGCCTTTTGGCGCTCAAATAGTTCCGGGAAAACATGGCCCCGCAAAGCATCAAACTGCGGTTTATTCCGCAAGAAGCTCGTTTCGCCAATGGTCAAATTGACTAAGATCGCTTCCCAGACTTCCCCGCCGGCCAAGGCCGCTTCATAGAGCGTGGCGAAAGTCTGCTGCTGGGTGGTATGCATGGCCTGCCCTAGGCCATGGACCAGGTCGGTGCGTTTATGTTCGGGATAAAACATGCCCGAACGCTTGCGGAGCAAATCCCGAAAGAGCAGATAGAGTTCGTCTGAGAGTTCCGGCTCCACCGTGCTAATACCTTCCTTTTAGGCAACAGCCTAAACCCCATTTGGGCCACTGCCGACTTTTTGCAGAATGTAAGGGGCTAAGTTGGTCAACGGTTCAACTCGTGTAACGGCCCCCGCCAACACGGCGGCTTGAGGCATCCCATAGACCACACAACTCGCTTCGTCTTGCGCTAAGGTAAAGCCCCCAACGTTGTGCAAGGCGCGGAGGCCCAGGGCTCCGTCATCGCCCATCCCCGTGAGGATCACCCCAAGCGCTTGGTTGCCATAGACGCGGGCCACCGAATCAAACAAAATATCGGCGCTGGGACAATAGCGATCTTGGGGTGAGTTGGGGCGGAAGATGGCATCCTTATTGTTGCCCGCCATGAGATGTTGGTCGTCGGGAGCTAAATAGACATGGCCGGGCAAAAGTTTTTCGCCATAGCGCGTGATTTGAAAATGCAACGAAACCGAACTATTGAGCCAGTCCACCATAGCACCGATAAACCCTCTGGCAATATGTTGCACCAGCAAAATGGGCAGGGGAAAATCGGGCCCTAGCCCATTCAGTAATAAATGAATCGCGCCCGGCCCGCCCGTGGAAGCTGCGATGGCCAACAACTGGGGCGGTTGTTTCAAAGGCAGCGTGTTGCTTTTGGGTTCCAGTTGCCTCAGTTCACGTTTGGGATAGCGGGTGATGACGGGGACATCGGCCATCAGGCGCAAAGTCCGCAAAAGATTTTCCCGATCTTGGGCATATTCAGCATGGATTGGCCCGCCAGGCTTGCGGATGATCGCCAAAGCCCCAACGGCCAGCGCTTCAACCGAATGGCGGCCTTCGTCGCCCAAGCTACTACTCACCATGACAATGGGGGTGGGGCACTGCTGCATAATCAGGCGCGTGGCCTCATAGCCATTTAGCACTGGCATGTGAATATCCATCGTCACGACATCAGGTTGAAGGCTCAAAGTGCGTTCCACGCCCTCTTTACCATTGCTGGCGGTGCCCACTACCACAAAATTGGTGGTAGCTTCAAGGATACGGACAATTAATTCGCGTTGGGTATTAGAATCCTCGACAATCAAAACTCGAATGGGTTGGTCGGCCTGCCGTTTCTTCATGGCGCTTTTAATTCATCTTTAGTGGGCTAAAGGCCCTGGGCGAAAGAGTTGGGGCTGCAAACGGGAGGCCCAATACCTCCCGCCGCAAAGCCTTTGCACAGGGAGGAAAAGGCCCTCGCAAAAGCCTTTTGGGCTTCAGGGCAGACGGAGAGGCAAAGTTTGCCAACTAGCGAATGAATCGTCGTCGCCCGGCCAAAAGCTTGCCGAACAAGCAGCCTCTCCGCGCCTAAAGGCAAGTCTCTGTGAGGGTCAAAAGGGCTTTAAAATCAAAAAGGAGGAGGGAATTGTCTCCCATATCCACAACCCCAGCGAGAAAAGCAGCTGGATGGTTCTGAAAGCGCGTGATCTGATGGGCTGGGAGGGTTTGGACATCCTGGACCATGTCAACTAAAAGGCCCACTTGGGCTTCATTATGCCCCCCAATGATGACTTGGCTATTGAGGTCGTAGGTAAAGGGCAGACCAACCAAAAGGTGGCCGGCCAGAATCGGAACGTAGCGCCCCCGCAGATTCAGGAGGCCACAAACTTCCGGGGCCATCCCACTCAAAGGGAGCAAGGCCGGGAGGCGCACGATCTCCAGGACAACATTGACGGGCAGGCCGTAGGTCTGCTCGCCCAGCTTAAAGGTAACGACCAGCGCGGGGGCGGGCAGGCTTTCGGGTCGCCCGGCGCTGGGGGGAGGCTGGGCCGCTAGGGCTATTTTTGCTTCCAGCATCTGTTTCTTCTGCTTTCTAGAGCTTTAGCCGTTTGCTCACAGGCAAGGATGCCTGTGCTACGCCGGGGTTTACCCACAGGCAAAGGATGCCTGTGCTACGCCGAGGCCTCCGGCGCTGGTTTCGCTAACTTTAGCCCCTGTTTTCACAAGACCCCAAGTTGGCGGAGCGATTCCACGAGGTTGTGTTCGGCAAACGAATCTTTTGGAATATAATCAATGGCTCCGATCTCTAAGCCTTCAAGCGCTTTTTGGGCATCATCATAGTGCGTAAGCATGACAATCGGGATGTTGGCCGTTCGGCGGTCTTCCTTGAGGGCCCGACAAACACCATAGCCGTTAAGCCCAGGGAGATCAATATCCAAAACAATAGCGGTAGGCAAATTTTTCTGGGCGGCGGCTAACCCGCTGGGGCCATCCGTTGCGACCTCTACTTCCAAGCCGTGGCGGAGTAATTCGAGCCGAATCCGCATCGCTTGGGTGCGACTATCTTCAACAACCAAAATACGATTGGGCATAGCTTCTTCTTGCTTCCTTTTTGGGGTTGGCTGCGGTTGTTGAGTTTGCCACAGCCAACCCGTAGGGCTTCCTTAAATCAACTGCGCGATAGTTTCCAAGAGCGTTTGTTGATCAAAAGCCCGTTTGACGATATAGGCATCAGCGCCAGCAGAGATGCCCCGCTCGCGGTCAGCGGGCGTATCGAGGGACGTAACAAGGACAATCGGCAAGTGCTTGAGCTTGGAGTCAGCCCGGACTTGGCTCGTAAGTTCAAACCCATTGAGGCGCGGCATATCCACATCGCTGAGGAGCAAATGGCAAGGGTTGTCTTCCGGCAGCCGGCGCAAAACCTGGAGCGCTTCCTGCCCATCAGTGGCCATCTGGACTTGATAGCCCGCCGCTTCCAAGATGTTTTTCTCCAGGGTCCGCGTCGTGACGGAGTCGTCAACAACCAAAATCAGGGGGCGACGTTGGTTTACGACGACGGGATTGGTCGTCAGGCTGATAATGCGGTGGCTGCCAATGGCGGCCCGCAGGAGGTCGACCAGGTCAAGAATGGGCACGACCTCCCCATCGGCGAGAATCGTTGCGCCCGCAATAAAGCGCACGCGCTGGAGCGGGGGCGGCAACCGATAGATGACCAATTCCTGTTCGCCGATGACTCCATCAACCATGCAAGCGACTTGGCGCTCGCCACTGCCCAAAATCAGCGCAATGGCCCGATTTGGGCTGGGCTTATTGAGATTGGCGGGGCGGTGGTCGTCGCGGGCGAGCAGGTCTGCTAAATGGACCAGGGCAATGGGGCGATTATCCAGAAGAATCGCGGCCCGATTCTCAATCTTTTGGATTTGGCCGGGCAAGATGGGGACGATGCGCTGGACGGCATCGAGGGGCAACATATAAGTTGCGCTGCCGACGCGCAGCAGCAGGCCGTGGGAACTGGTCAACGAAAGGGGGACGCTAATCGTGAAGCTACAGCCATGGCCAGGTGTACTTTGGACGGCGACTCGGCCTTGCATGCGTTCGACTTGCGAACGGACCACATCTAGCCCCACCCCGCGTCCCGAAAGCTTACTCACAGTCTGGCGGGTTGAAAAACCTGAAACGAAGATCAGGTCAACTAATTCTACGTCGCTGGCCCGGGTGGAATCGGCTTCGTTCAAATAGCCTTGGGTTAGGGCCCGCTGGCGGATGGTTTCAACCTCCAACCCGCCGCCATCATCGCCTAAGGTCAAAAGCAGGTGATCTCCGCTTACACTGGCCTGGAGGCTGATTCGCCCTAAAGGTTGCTTCCCGCGCCTGCTCCGCACTTCAGGCATTTCGATGCCGTGGTCAACGGCATTGCGGAGGAGATGTAATAAAACTTCGCGCAAGCGCTCCAAAACTTGGCGGTCTGCTTCTGCGCCCCCGTCGTCCAGGTCAAGCACAACTTGTTTGCCCGCCAGCCGCGCCATTTCCCGAATCTGAAGCGGTAAAGGGTTGAAGAGCGTGGTTAAGGGCAGCATTCGCGTGCGCCGAATTTGGTCGTGGAGCCGATCCGTTACGGTGGAGAGGCGGGTATAATCCTCTGAAATTTGGCGCGTGTGGACGGCTAACCGCTGCTCTAGGTCGTTGATAATATCATTAGCTTGCAAGACAACTTCCAGCAATTGATTTATATCTTGGTAGGTGACAGAAGAGAGGAATTTGCTCGGTTTGGCTTTGACGCTCACTTCGCGGTCACTGAGATGATGCACCGTGGGCTGAAAAGAAGGGATAAATTCCTGGAGGCGATTGAAGGCCGAACGATTTTGTCGCCAGATCCGTCGCCAACGGGTGGGATGTTCCGCCAACTCCCGTGCTTCCCGGGCCCGCTGTTGGGCCCGCACGGAGCAAGTGATCAGTTCCCCCGTCTCGTTCATTAGGCGGTCAAGGGTGCTGGTGGCAAGCCGCACCGTGGTACTCGTAACTTCCCACGGTTGGTTCTCTTCAGGTTCGCCGGCTTTGCGCGTTCCGCCAGCCAACCCCCCTTTGCGTTCCCCCTCAGCGGGCGGCAAAGGAGCCAGCAACTCAGCCGAAGGC
>DCSM01000028.1:0-6879 GCA_002325605.1 Chloroflexaceae bacterium UBA1466 | reverse complement strand
GCTTCACTTGCTACCTGTACTCCTTGAGGGGGAAGCTGGGGCGCAGGCGGAGGCAAAGGTTCCGAAGGAGGTTGGGGCGGATGCTCACTTGGATCTATTGCAAGCGGTAAGCTCTCTTTGGCCGGCGAGGATGCTTGACCTCCCCCTTCCCCAACATGCCGACTCAAAGTATCTAAGAGGGGCTGATAGGGCTTGAGGTCGGCCTCCTGCCCCGCCGCCACCTGGCTCATCAATTCCCCTATCGCATCCAAAGTTGTATAGATCGGGTCGCAGACTTCAGCCGTCAGGATGAGCTTCCCTTGCCGCACAGCGCTAAAGAGGTCTTCCATGCGGTGGGCCAGTTGCTCAACCGCCATCTGCCCAGCCGCCCGCGCCCCCCCTTTAAGGCTATGCGCGTCGCGGAAAAGCTGCTCCAGGAGCGCTGTGCGCTGGGGGTTATGTGGCTCCCGTTCCAAGTCGAGCAAGGTATCCCCAATAGATTGGCAATGCTCGGCCTGTTCCTCTTGAAACGCCGCTAAGACCTCGGCCATGATTTCAGCATCTGTGAGCATCGGTTCCCCCATTAGTTGCCGCTTGCACAGGCAAGATGCCCGTGCTACGCCAATGCTTTAGCCGTTTGCACAGGCAAGATGCCCGTGCTACGCCGTTTATGCCTGTACTCCGCCAATGGCGCTACAAGCGATAGGCCGAAATGGAATGTTGTAAGGACTGGGCCAAGGTATTAAGGTCTTTGGCCGCCCGCTCGACCTGGCGGGTGCTGGCCAAGGACTGGGTCGTAGCTTGCTGAATCGCACCCATGGCTTGCCCGATCTGATCTGTTCCAACTGCGGCTTGCTGGGCCGCCGCGGCCATCTGCACATTTGACTGGGCCCCATTCTCGACCTCTTTGGCAATTTGATGAATCACCTTCCCCGCATCGCCCGCCAACCTTGTCCCCGCTTCCACGCCCTTGGTTCCCTCTTCGGTGACCAAGACCGCAACATTCGTGGCCCGTTGAATCTCCTCTAAGATCTCGCGCACTTGATTTGTAGC
This sequence comes from Chloroflexaceae bacterium UBA1466, assembly GCA_002325605.1. Lineage (GTDB taxonomy): Bacteria > Chloroflexota > Chloroflexia > Chloroflexales > Chloroflexaceae > UBA1466. The sequence goes on along the minus strand of DCSM01000028.1, from coordinate 5,847 downwards.
CGCCTTCGAGCGCTCGGCCAACTCGCGCACATGCTGGGCCACAATCGCAAAGCTGCGCCCTTGCTCGCCCGCCCGGGCCGCTTCTATCGCCGCATTCAAGGCTAACAAATTGCTCTGATCAGCCAATTCGCTGACCGTCTTGATGATCGCCCCTATCGCCTGCGTCTGTTCTGAAAGCGCCAGAATCGTCTGCGCGATACTTTCAACTTGATGCCGAATCTGCTCCATCCCGCTGACGGTTCCCTCCACCGAATGCGTCCCTTGCCGCGCAACCTGCAAGGCCGCTTGGCTATCCTGGGCGACTAAAGTTGCTTGCCGCGAGACCTGTTGGGAGATGGTCTTGACTTCGTCAATCGTGGTCGTGGTTTGGGTCATCGCCGCCAATTGCTGGGCCGAACTGGAAGCTTGTTGCGTCACGGAAGCAAAGATTTCAGCTGCCGCCGACGAGATGCTGGCGCTCGCCTGTTGCACCTGCTCCGTGATACTCTGGAGATTTTCAACCATCGAGTTCAGCCCTTGCCCCAACAAATCGAGGACATCGTCGCTATCTACAATCAGGCGCTGGGTCAAATCGCCCTGGGCTACGCGCTGGACAAATTCCAAATACTGGGCCACGGTAGCCTCGATGATCTCCCGATTTTCAACCTCGGTTTGCTGAAGCTTCCGCGCCGCCCGCCGGGCATCTTCCTCCGCTAAAATCCGCGATTCTAGGTATTCAGCCATTACATTGAAGCTGTCCGCTAATTTCCCAATCTCATCCCGGCGTTTGAAAGTGGGCCGACGGCTCAAATCGCCGGTTGCAATCGCTTTAGCCACCACGACAATCTGTTCAAGCGGTTGGGTTAAGATTTTACGAACGACAAAAACCCCTGCAATCACCGAGGAGATCGCGGTTAGCAACGTTAAGAGAAAAGCAAAGGTGGTTTGGGTATTTACGGTGTTATAAAAGCTACTTACAGGAACCCGATGCAGATAAAACCAGGGTTTAGCTTGAATCCGCCTAAGCACGGTCTCATAAATTACTTCGCCCTTGCCATTCAACCCCGTAAAGACGTGTATCTCAGCGCTTCCCTGCGGCAAGGTATCGGCATTAGCTTTAACATCTTTAAGGTCGGTGCTTTCATTGAGCAAAACCGCCGTTTGGTTGCCAAATTGCGCGTTTTGCACCAGGGCTGCCTTCTTATCTGGCGGTAAAGCAATAGCTGGCCGAAAAAGATAGTTATTGATGGCAGGAATCACCAGCCGAATCAAGTTCTCATCCATCAACACGCCATAACTTCCGTCGCCCGTACTATTGGTATCCAAACTAACAATTTCATTCAGGCGATCTAGCGAATTCTGAATATCAACCAGGCCTAAGATAACATGGTTTTCATCGTATGCTGGGGTTACAAAGTGAATTGAAGCAGTTTCTTCGCCAGGGTCAACTCTGACATCCGAAATAATGAAGTGGCCTTGGAGCGCCGCTTGGATTTCGGGGCGGGGTCCGCGGTTTTGGTTCACCTGCGTGGGGTCGGTACTCAAAAGCACGCTTCCCGCCTTATCCAAAATCGAAATTGTCCCATGGCCATAAGCTTCCCGGGCGGCAGTAATTACGGCATTGGCCGCTTTTACCGCTTCATTATTGTTTCGGTCCATCAGAATATCCCGCGTTCGCGGCAAAGAAGCAATTAAACGAGAATCTTTGAGACACTGATTTAGATAATTCTCAACTTGGCTGACCGAAGAGGCCGACTGCGCTTTAATTCGCTGATGGATTACAGCAACGACGTTACTGCCAGCGATGTTTGCATTGATCAACGTCAAGGCCAGCATCGGGATAATCGCGCCAAAGAAAAAGAACAGAATGAGTTTACCACTAAGGGAATCCACCGGCGACAGTGAGCGCAGCATAAAACATACCTCCTAGGTTCAAAAGTCAGATCCCTCTACTGTAGCAGAGGGTTTTCTCCCACCTTTTCGGCGGGACGGGCCCTAATCCCCTTTGGAAAAAGGCCGAAGCTTTGCTCCAGCTTAATCCTTTAGGAACGGGGTTCAATCTTCCATGCGATTGATGACCATGCGGGGGTCAGCAAGAAGCAAAGGTGGATCAAGGAGCAAGTTCAAATCGCGGTCTATGCCTCGAATCCAGGGCATTCCGCGGCCCGAAGTTGTCGAAAGCGCAGGCGCTAAATTGGGTTCGCCCCGCCGAACTTCAGTCACCAGATCCGCCAAGAAGCCCACTTCCATCCCTGCCGCATTGATGATTAACAAAAAACCTTGCTCTTTTGGCGGGGTGGGCGGAATATCCAACAAAGGGCGAATGTCAATGGCCGTCAAGATGCGCCCGCGCACGTTCACCAACCCCACAATGAAAAGGGGCGTTGTGGGCAAAGCCGTATAAACCCGCAAAGGTTGAACTTCGCTGACAAAATGGGCGGGTAAGCTATATTTGCCTTCACCGAGTTGAAAGATCAAGACTTCTTCGCTCAAATCCTCATCGGAAGCGAGCTTTTGAAGCGCCAGGGCCCTGGCTCTTTCCTCCAGGATGGGCCACAACGCCGCGTCTTCTTTGAAGTTTTTTCTGTCCACCGCAACCTGCCTCCTAAAAACCCGAAATCGCTCGCTGGTTGAACTGTAAGTGAGCTTGCCGAGCCGAAACCAGTGTTGCCTTCGACAAGCTCAGGCAACGGGTGGTTCCCTTCGGCAAGCTCAGGGAACGGGTGGTTCCCTTCGGCAAGCTCAGAGACCGCCCGCACGCTGGTTGAGCGTGCCGAAACCAGCTCAGGCAACGGGGCCGCTGGTTAAGCGGTAAGTGAGCTTGCCGAACTTGCCGAGACCAGCGGCATGAGCTTGCCTAAACGCTAGAGAACACAAGGCTATGGTAGCATAAGCAGCAGCGAAATACAAGCGGTGGCCGGCCTGGCCAGCGCCGCTAAAGGCGATAAGCGGCAATCGCGGCTTGAAGCGAGGCCGCCAAAGTGTTCAAATCCTTCGCGGTGCGCTCCGCTTGGCGCGTGCTGTTCAGCGTCTGGAGCGTCGCCAAACGAATCGCCTGCATCGCCTGGCCGATTTGGTCAATACTCATGGTTTGATGTTGCGCGGCGCTGGCCATTTGGGCATTCGCTTGGGCCCCGCGATCCACTTCAGTTTCAATCTGATGAATCACTTCGCCCGCTTGCGTGACCAATTTAACTCCCGCTTCAACTCCTTTGGAACCTTCCTCGGTGACCATCACAGCGGCATTGGTAATCCGTTGAATCTCACCCAAGATTTGTTGGACCTGGACCGTGGCCTCTTTAGAACGTTCGGCCAACTGGCGTACTTGCTGGGCCACGACGGTAAAGCTGCGACTTTGCTCGCCCGCGCTGGCCGCCTCGATGGCGGCATTCAAAGCCAATAAGTTGCTCTGATCCGCAATTTCGCTCACGGTGGCCGTAATGGCCCCGATGGTCTGGGTTTGCTCTGAAAGGGCCAAAATCGTGCGGGCAATGCTTTCCACCCGATAGCGAATCTGCAACATACCGTCAATCGTTTCTTCCACAGTCTCTGCGCCTTGCCGCGCATTTTGCAACATCAGCCGACTTCCCTGGGCAATATTATTTGATTGTTCCGCTGCTTGCCGCGTGATAACCTTCACTTGGTCAACCGTAGCCGAGATTTGGGAAATTGCGGCGGATTGTTGCGAAGCACTGGCCACTTGATTCATCGTGGTGGCCTGAAGCCCCGTCGCGGCCTTTGCGAGGTTAGCGCTGGCTTGGTGAACCTGCGTGGTAATTGAATGTAAGCTTTCAACCATGCCATTCAAGCCCTGCCCTAGCTGGCCTAAAGCATCTTTAGACCGAATTTTCAAGCGCTGGGCCAGATCACCTTGGGCCACTTGCTGGACAAATTCGAGATAAATGGCAACAGTCTGTTCCAAATTTTGGCGACTCTGAGTCTCAGCCGTCTGGAGGCGTTGACTCTCCTGTTGGGCTAACTGTTCGGCGACAATCCGACTTTGCAGGGAAGCGTTCATCAGATTGAAACTCTGGGCCAAAATACCAATCTCATCCTGCTGCGGCAAATTGATGCGCTGGCTCAAATTGCCCGCCGTAATTTGCTGGGCCGTCTGGGTGAGGCGCTTGATCGGGTCGGCGATCACTTGGGCGACCCAAAAGGCCAGCACGCCCGCCAAAGAGAGCGCCAGCAGTGCCATAATGAGCGACGTTCGGGCAATCTCTAGGATCGGGCGCAAGGTTTTGGCCCGCTCCTGATGGGCAATCAAGTTCCAACCCAACGCCGCAACGACTTTTTTGCCATCGCCCACCGTCGCCAGCACAGGCGCTTGCCCAACAAAACTAGGGGTTTGTTCAAATGTAATTTGAGCAAAATCGCCCCGCATCGCTTTGATTTGCGCCAATTCATCAGGATCAGCAGGGCGCATGGGGGTTTGATTAAATTTCTGCGATGTAATTAAGAGCCCACGGGGCAACAAAAGGTCTGCTTTGCCAATTACCCCAAATTGTGTGGCATTCAAAAATTCCCAAACGGCTTCAATTCGATAGCTACTGCTCACAATCCCAACAACTTCTTTGGTTACGGGGTCATAAATGGGCACAGCAAGCAAGACCACAAAGTTTTGCGTACTTTGGTCAAAAGCAGGATGGGCGAGAAAAACATCACCATGGCCGGCGCTCCAAGCCTTTTGCCACCAATCATTTTTAGCCTGCGCGTAAGCAGTAGTCAGATTGGAACTTCCCACAATTCCCCCATATTTATCGGTCACAAGCGTCGCCAAATGATCAGGAAAGATGGTACGAAACTGTTTAAGCTCCGCAGCCACCTCGTTGTTTAGCCGATCTTTAATTAGCAAATTAGTGGTTGGCGAGATATTAGCCGTCCATTCCTGATCTAAGGCTTGCAGTTGTTGCTCAAGCAAGGCTAAATCAGTTGGATAAAGGGCATTAGCAGCTTTGACTTTATCGCGCAAAAAGCGATCTAGACTCAGCGTTTGGATAATATCTATTTGCCGGGCTAATAAATCACCGACGGAGAGGGACCGGGCAATCGCTTGGCGCTTGAGATTGGAGCCAACTTCCGCCGTAAAACCTTTGCGAAGCGTATAATCCGTCGCAAAAGTGATGCTTCCAACAGAAAAGACGGCCAACAGCAGACAGACTGTAATCAGTTTGGTGCGTAACAAGTAGTGGCTAAAATTGCGGGCGATAAAAAGGCTATAAAGCAGGGTTGCCCCCGCCAGGCCCAGGGGCCCAAAAAGACGCAGCTTCTCCAGCCCGATGATACGCGGGAAAGGCCAGTAAATCTCAATGGCGATCAGGGCGAGGCCTGTGCCGATGCTCAGGAAAATCACGCGGGTGGCAACGCGCTCAGAGAGAGTCTGGACGGCGATGAGAGTCGGCAAAACGATGGCGCTCAGACCCAAAAGTGGGCCAAGGTCAGCGATCACCATTTGGGTGAGCAGCACGCTGAGTAGCAAAGTCCCCAGCACCCAGGCAATTGCCCACCGTGAATCCCCCCGCCGACTCAGCCCCGCGCTTGCCAAAGCACTCAACAAAAGCGTCGCCATGGCCCCATTGGCCACGAGAAGTTGCCAACTTGGGTGCTGGAAATATTCATAAAGATAGAGCAGGAGCGCGGCTGTCGCTAAGAAGGCCAGCACGCTCAGAACCCAAAAAGCATTCCGGCTTGAGGGTTTCGCTTCACTTGGTGACACCAAAGCTTCAAAAGTGCTTGGGGTTGAAAAATTGTTCATTGATTTCAAAAAAAGATTGAACGCTGCAAGCAGAAATCCACCGTTACCTGAGCTTGCCGAAGGTTAGTTGTGGTCAAACGGCTATGCTTCAGCAAGTTCAGCAACCGCCGTTG
>DCSM01000015.1 GCA_002325605.1 Chloroflexaceae bacterium UBA1466 | reverse complement strand
TGTCAAATTGCGGCCCGCAAGGCGGAGCCTCTGAAATGCACGGGGACGGGTTTTTGGGGCTTATTCGCAATGAAGCGCAACATCTGGTAAACTAAGGCTTACCTTTTTGGCTCGTAGTCGCCAAAGAGGTCGCAAAGTAATTTTAAAGATGAGGTGAAAATAAATGCTGAAGCAATTACGCAGTTTGCTCGTTTTCTTGGGTTCAATGCTGCTCCTGATTGGAATTCAAGTTTTGGGGCGTTTTTTAGTCTCGGTCTATCGCCGACGGTTGCAAATCAAACCGCCTGAATCGCTTGCTGACCCCGATAGCCGCTTTATCAAAGTCAATGGAATCAACATTCATTACAAAATCTTTGGAAAAGGAGAGCCAGTTTTCTTACTCATTCACGGAAGCATGCTCAGTCTTCACTCTTGGCGCGAAGTATTTGAGCCTTTGAGCAAATTTGGCACGGTGATTGCTTTTGATCGCCCGGCCTTTGGCTTGACAGACCGCCCACTTTTGAGCTATTGGAGCGGCTCAAGCCCGTATGGCCCCGAAGCCCAAGCCGATTTAACGCTCGCTTTTCTGGACGCGCTGGGGATCAAGAAAGCCATTTTGGTCGGCAATTCAGCGGGTGGAACCCTCGCTTTTCTGGCGGCCCTCCGCCACCCAGAGCGCGTTCAAGCCCTGATCTTGGTGGCTGCGATGATTCACAGTGGCTATCCCGTTCATGATCTGCGACCTTGGCAACAAGCGGCTTTGCGTAAATTGGGGGCACTGGGGCCCTTTTTGATTAGCCTGATCCTTCCGCTGACGTTTGAAGCGGCCCTTAAATCTTTTTGGTTTGACCGAACGAAACTTTCTCCGGCGCTTTTGGAAACCTATCGCAAACACCAGGAGGGCAAATATTGGGCGCAAGCGTGGTGGGAATTGATTTTGGAAACCCATGCGTTAGCTTTGGAAGAGCATTTTGCCCAAATTAAGACCCCGGTGTTAGTAATCACGGGTGACCAAGATTATGTTGTGGCAACGAAAGAAAGTATCCAATTAGCGCAAGAATTGCCTAACGCCAAACTAGAAATGCTTGCAACCTGTGGGCATTTGCCGCACGAAGAAAGCCCCTCCGCGTTTGTGGAAGCGGTGCAAAACTTTTTGCCCACAATCAAATAATTAGGCTTTCAAATGCTTTTTGGGGTTAAAGCCAAGGCCAGCTTGCCACTCTCTCCAGGTTTATGCTATCATACATTCAAAGGGTTAAGTAGAGCAAGAAGCGTTTGAACCACCCGTTAATAAGCTAAAGCTTGAGTTAATCAAATGCAAACCACTGATATGATAGAAACAAAGCCAAAAATTGTGAGCCAGCTTGGTGAACGCCTGCATCAAGCGCGGGAAAGTAAGGGCGTTTCGCTGGCCCAAGCTGCCGCTGCAACTCGCATTATTCAACCCTTGCTGAAAGCTTTGGAGGAAGGTTCATTTGAGTTATTGCCGAATAGCATCGTGGCCAAAGGTTTCGTGCGAAATTATGCCGACTTCTTGGGCCTTTCGCCCGAAGAGATGGTTGAACTCTACCGAACCGAACGGGGTTATTCCAATCCCATTCGCGTTGTGCCCACCACCATAATGCCTAAAGCCCGTTCGTTTGTCTTACCCAGTTTTTTTGGGGTTTTCTTTGTTACGCTGGCCTTGGTTGCGCTAACTTATGTGGTCTTGAATGCGATCCATCCGCTTGGGGAATCCAGTCTTGCGGCCAAAACAGCGGCGGTTCCCACGCTGGTGGTGGCCACGCCAACGGCTTTAGCTGCGGCCCCAACCAGTTCACCCTTCCCGATGGGCTTAAATAACCCTCCGGCTCCAGGGCCCAGCCCGCTGCCCCAACCCAGCCCAACTCTGAGCGCTCCCATCGTGGTGGATGTCAGCATCAAGCCTGACGGCGGTGATTCTTGGTTGCGGGTGCAAGCCGACGGGATCGTTGTCTATGAACGCATTATGCGGGCGGGCGAAAAAGAGGTTTTTAAGGCCCAGCGCCGAGTTGCGATTCGTAGCGGCAACCCAACCGTGGTGCAAGTAAGTGTCAATGGGATGCAACCTGAAGCCTTAGGGCAAGTTCCCGGTGTGCCTGTCAATTGGACGTGGCCGCCGCAATAGGCTAAAGTTTAAGGAGTAAAGTAAATGGCTGTTGAAAGTACCTTTGATCTTGTTTCTGAGTTCAATTACCAAGAACTGATCAATGCTGTTGATCAAACGCGCAAAGAAGTTTTGGCCCGCTATGATCTCAAAGATAGTAAAACGGTTCTTGAATTAAGCAATAAAGAACTGATCATCACGACGGATGGCGAACTTCACCTCACGAGTGTCCGTGACATCCTGGAAACAAAGGCTTTACGGCGCGGTTTGGCCCTCAAAATCTTTTCCTACGGGAAGATGGAAGAAACAGGCGGTTTACGGGTGCGCCAGGTGATTACTTTGAATCAAGGAATCAATGCTGAATTAGCCAAACAGATTCAAAAGCTGGTGCGCGACAAATTTCCCAAAGTCCAGGTGCGGATTCAAGGCGAAGCGCTGCGTGTCGGGAGTAAGAGCAAAGATACGCTTCAGGAAGTGATTGTCTTTATCCGTGAACATGAAGCAGAGTTTCCCGTTCCGATTCAGTTTATAAATTATCGTTAAACGCAAACCAACCAAAGCCCAAGCACCTGGAAGAAAACCACGTAATGCCTAATTCAAAGTATCGTTGCCACCTTTTGACGCTCGGTTGCCCCAAAAATATTACGGATAGCGAGGGAATGGAGGAAATTCTTACATCCCAAGGGCATACGTTGGTTGATAATCCCAGCGAAGCCGACGTAGTAATTGTCAATACTTGTAGCTTTATCGCGGCGGCTAGGGCGGAAACGGCGGCGGTTTTGCAGGAGCTAGGTCGCCAAAAGCAGCCAGGGCAAAGGTTGTTGGCCGTCGGCTGTATGGCCGCAAGTCACCCGGATTTGCTCCGTACCTTACCTGAAATTGATGGAACCCTCTCGACGCATCACTGGCCACAGATTGGCGCGTTAGTCGCGCCACCCGCCGAGCCAGGTGCTGAGACTTATACGGATTGGCGAATGGCTCCCTTTCGTCGTCAAAAACAAGGCCCTTCAGCTTTTCTGAAAATCTCCGACGGTTGCAACCTTCAATGCGCTTTTTGCACCATTCCCCACTTCAAGGGCCCGTTAAACTCAAAACCTCCTGCGACGATTGTCCAGGAGGCTCAAGAATTGGTAGCTCAAGGGGTGCAAGAGCTTATTTTAGTAGCCCAACATCTAACTGCTTATGGCCAAGATTTAGGGCTTCAAGATGGGCTGGCCTGTCTCCTTGACCTCCTTTGTACCAGTTTACCAACGGATGTTTGGTTGCGCCTGATGTATGCTTATCCGCAGACCATTACGCCTCGGCTCATCACAACGATGGCTCACTACCCACAGATTTGCGCCTACCTTGATTTGCCCCTTCAACATGCTCATCCTGAAACCTTGCAGCGGATGAATCGCCCATCCAATATTGCTCAAACGAAAGAAATTATTGCTACGTTGCGGGCTTCAATTCCCAATCTAACGCTCAGATCGACTTTTATTGTGGGTTTTCCAGGCGAAACACGAACAGAGTTTCAGACGCTTCTCGCTTTTCTGAGTGAGCTAAAGCTTGACCGCGTGGGGGTTTTTCGCTATTCTAATGAGCCAGGGACTCCAGCAGCGAAACTTCCGCACCAAGTTAGTCCCAAAATCATCGAGCGCCGTTGGCAACAAGCGATGCAATTGCAACAAGCGATCTCTTTGCGCCGCAATCAAGAATGGCAAGGGCGAAGCTTGTTGGTCTTGGTCGAAGGCCAAGGAACAACGGAGGACGGTCAACCTCTCAGTGTGGGGCGCTCCTTTCGGGATGCACCCGAAGTTGATGGGCAAGTCTTTATCTGGGGCCAAGCACCTCTCGGCAAACGGGTCGAAGTTCAGATCACTCACGCTACCGAGTATGACCTTTGGGGAAGGATTAGCCCCCCTTCCTCTGCGCTATAGTTCAACGGGAGCCAGCCCATTGGGCAAAGGTAGGTTAGCTCGCAGCTGAATGGCCTTTTGTAAGCGCCTAAGCTCCGTTGGGTTGTGCTTCACGAGGTAATCAATCATATAGTCAATGGCCATATCGCTATAGTCGTCCAGCAGCCCATCTAAAACTTGGCGCACGACCATCGCAACAAACTCATCTTCCGTAATGGAAGGTACATAGACGTAGGCCAGCCCCTCGCGGTGCCGGTTCAAGACACCCTTCTCAGCCAAGCGGCTCATGGTGGTCATCACGGTAGTGTAAGCAATTTCGCGCTGAAGGGCCAGTTTGCGATGGATCTTCTTGACGGTGCTGCGTTTTTCTTGCCAAAGTAAGCGCATGATTTCGGTTTCTAAGGGCCCAAGCACTTTGACGAGACCATCTTTCTTTGGGCTGAACCGAAGGCGTAAGTTGAGCGGCATAACTTTTTGCTACTTTCTTTGTACTCAAAAGGAAGTTCACTTCAAAATTGGAACTAAAGGCCTTTAGGGAAAGATCTCACTATTTCGTTTGTATTCAGCTCAAGTAGCTTTTTTAGGTAGAACATTGAATCTGGCAACTCCTCGCTTTAGCAAGAGTAGTTAATTATCACACCTTAGAGAACGCAGTGTGTAAGGGTTTTTGCGAAGGGAACTATGACAACGAACGATCTTCAAACGGCTATTCAAAATGCCATGCGGGCCGCTTTTCCGTTGGCGGAGGAGCGCGTTGCGCCCTTCTTCGCCCTTCAGGAATATCATTTAGGCTGGCGCGACCAGCACTTGCGGCCTGCGGTTTCGGCTCCGGGCAAGCTGCTGCGCCCGCAATTTGCGCTGTTGGCCTGCCGAGCGGTTGGGGGCCAAGCGGAGCAGGCTTTGCCGCTGGCTGCTGCACTTCAGTTGATTCACGATTTTTCGCTCATCCACGACGATATTCAAGACCAAAGTGAAACTCGGCGGGGGCGCGAGACGGTCTGGAAGCTTTGGGGAATTGCCCACGGCATCAATGTGGGGGACGGGATGTTTACCGTAGCCCACCTCGCTTTGCATAAGCTCTCTGAAGTTGGGGTTGATCCCGCTTTGGCTTTGGAAGTTCTCAAACGCTTTGATCAAACGATTCTCACGATTTGCGAAGGGCAATATCTTGATATGAGCTTTGAGGGCAAAATTGAGATCAGCGAAACTGACTATTTAGCGATGATCAGCCGCAAAACTGCCGAATTGATCGCGGCGGCGACGGGTTTGGGCGCACTTGTCGGGCGCGGAAATGCGGCCAATGTGCGGGCCATGTTCAATTTTGGGCAAAGTCTGGGGTTGGCTTTTCAGATGCAAGATGATATTTTGGGCATTTGGGGCGAGCCTGAAGTGACGGGCAAACCTTTTGCGGCGGATCTTTATCGGCGCAAAGTGAGTTTGCCGATCATTCACGCCTTGCATAATGCGGCCCAGCGCGGCGAATTGGAACGCATCTATCGGCGACGGCGGATCCGTGAGGCCGATGTTAAAAGAGCTTTGGAAATTTTGGGGGCCGCAGGGTCACGGCAATATGTCGAAACGGTAGCCCAGCAATATCATCTTGAAGCCTTCCAAGCGCTTGAATCGGTGCAACCAGGAAATACGGCGCTGGCGCAAGGGGCTTTGGCTCAAATGCACGCATTGGCGGAGGGGCTGCTTGGGCGGCAAACTTGAGCCTGCAACGGCGCAGACGGTTGTCTTCCTGACGGCTGAGTATCCGCCGCAGCCAGGAGGAGTTGGCGATTATACGCACCAACTTGCCCTTGCGCTGACGCAGCAAGGCCAGCAAGTTGCCGTGCTAACGGGGCCGCAAACTTCAGCGCCTGACCAAAGTAGCCCAAGCAGCATGCCTGGGCTACAGTATCCTATTGCCGCTTGGGATTGGCGCTGTTGGGCGGCCACGCGCCAAGCGTTGCAATCCTTACGACCTGCTTGGCTACATATCCAATATCAAACGGGGGCTTATGGAATGCACCCCGCAATCAATCTTTTGCCTTGGTATCTGCGCCAAACCTTTCCAATCCCAATTGTGGTAACTTTTCACGATTTACGCCAGCCTTATCTTTTGCCTAAAGCAAGTTTCTTGCGGCGCTGGGTTACTTTGCGGCTGGCGAAAGATGCAAATTCAGTCATTACTACGAATGCTGAAGATGCTCAAGCGTTGCAAAAGCTGGGACAAATCTCTTCAACAGTGATTCCCATTGGTTCAAATATTGCGGTTGCGCCGCCCGCTAATTATCAACGCGAGGCCTGGCGGGCCAAGTTAGGTATCCAGCCAAACGAGACCCTTTTAGTCTACTTTGGGCTACTTTTACGCAGCAAAGGGGTGGATCTTCTTCTCGAAGCGCTTTCGCATTGTGCGACGCTTCCCTTGCGGCTGCTACTGCTTGGGGGAGCGCAAGACCAGGCTTTTGCTGCCGAAGTTGTTGCCCAAATTAAGCGGCTGGAACTGACTAACCGCGTGGTTTGCACGGGCTACGTGGATGCCCAGACCGTTTCGGCGCATCTGCTGGCTGCCGATTTGGCCGTTTTGCCCTTTCGGGAAGGTTGCTCGTTGCGAAGTGGCAGTCTCTTGGCCGCGCTAAGTCATAGCCTACCCGTGCTAACAACTTTTCCCCTCACCCAACTTGATCCCCAATTGGCGAATGCTGCTTTAGCGCTCTTCGTGCCCCCAAATGATAGTTTGGCCCTTGCTGAAGCCATCCAGCGGTTGGTTCAGGAGCCAAATTTGCGCCTGCGGCTGGGCCAGAAGGCCAAACTTTTTAGTAGACAATTTCAATGGACAACCATTGCAGCGCAACATTCCCAGGTCTATCGCCAGTTAGTGACAATTTGTTAAAATATGCTATAATTTAACTTATCTTTTATTTTTTGAAGCTCTCTTCATTGGTGGTTAGGATGAAGGTATGTTGCTTTCTAATGATGCCCTAAGTCCGCTGGGTGGCCCTGTTTCAGGCCTCCAGAGCAGCGTTTTGGTGCGGATCACGATGGCCATTGAAACAGCAAAGACCCTCGATGAGTTATTGTTGTTGGCCCTAAACGAATTTAATTCCCTCTTTGGTGTGCCTTTCAGTACCATTGCGCTTTTGCGCGACAACCAAACTACTTGGCAGTTGGTTTGTAGCTGTCCCCCCCGCCCCAAACGGCCTCCGCCCTTCCCCCTGGGGGCTTTCCCCTTAATGAAGGGGGTGGTCGAGCAGCGTCAGCCAGTTCAAATTGCCGCTGATGCAATTTGTGAAGCGCAGGGATTTGTTGCCCAGCAGCTTCAACTTGAAAAAGTATCTTCTTTATTGTTAGTGCCTCTTGTAGCCCAAGATAGCATTATTGGCATTCTCTTCTTAGCGACGGTCAACGAAAGCCATTATTTTGCCGAAACCGAGATTGTTCTCGCTCGTTTGCTGGCCAGCCAATTAGCAGCGGCCATGGCCTCGTTCCAAATAACCGAAGCTGTCGCACGGCGGAATGCGGAATTGGCGACCTTAAATGACATTGCCGCTGCCGTTACTTCTTCGCTTGACCCCCAGGAAGTCTATCATCTCGTAGTCCAAAAGCTCAATGAGTATTTTCAGGTTGGGGCTGGCTCATTGCTGATGCGCGATGACCTTACGGGGAGCCTGGAATTTGTGATGACGCTCGATTCGGGCAAAGAGAAATTGGCGGGGCAGCGCTTAGATCCGGGCCAGGGCGTGGCGGGGCATGTTGCCGAAACCCAACATTATGAAATCGTCCATGATGCCCAAAATGACCCGCGCTTTTACAGCAAAATTAGCGAATCGGTAGGATTTACAACGCAATCTATTCTCTGTGTGCCAATGGTCGTCAAAGGCCGAACCATTGGCGTGATTGAATTATTGAATAAGCGCAATGGGGAATTTACGGAGGAAGATGCGGAGAGATTAACGCGGATGGCGGCCACCGTTAGTGTTGCGATTGAAAATGCGCGGCTTTTTCAACAAGTAGCTACGGGCCGAGACCGTTTTCAAGCGATTCTAAACTCTTCCAATGATGGGATTTTGATGGCTGATATGCAGGGCACGATTGTGACAGCCAATTTGATGGTTACGCAATTGATTCGCATCCCGCAAGAAAGGCTTACGGATCGGCCATTGAAAACGGTCATGGAAGAATTGCACGATCTAGCGCTTGATGTTACGGCTCCGCCGTGGATTGGCGAAACCAAAGAAACCATCAATGTGATTGAATTTGAGCTAGGTGGGGCGCAACATAGCTTTATTCGCCATTTCTTGCTCCCTGTCCATGATGCTAATCGAGCCGAAATTGGGCAATTAGCGCTTTTTCAAGATATTTCAAAGGAGCGAGAGCTTAATCGCTTGCGCGATGACTATACAGGGATGTTAGTTCACGATTTGCGGGCCCCGCTAACGGCAATTATGAATGGCGTGATGATGGTCAAGCGCGGTTTGGGCGGCCCAATTACGCCTCAACAGCAAGAATTATTGGACATTGCCTATCAGAGTAGCCAAGCAATGTTGGAAATGATCAATACCTTGCTGGATATTGCCAGGATGGAAGAGGGGCAAATGACGCTGCATTTAGAGCCAGTTTTGCCTGAATTGCTGGTCAATTATGCGGTGGAGCGCATTACGGTTTCGGCGCAAAGCCAAAACTTGGTGCTGCAACAGCAATTGGTCGGCGAGTTGCCGCTCGTGGCCGTTGACCGCGAAAAGATGGTGCGCGTCTTGCAGAATCTGTTGGATAACGCCATTAAGTTTTCGCCCCAAAGGAGCAAAATTGTCTTGAGCGTAGTCAAAGCTCTGCTTAAAGGGGGAAAAATCAAGCAAGAAATGCACGAAGGGATATTTTGGCCCGTTAAATTGCCCCCACTTGAAGATGGGGAATGGTTACTCATTTGGGTTAAGGATGAGGGGCCAGGTATTCCCGTGCAATATCACGAGCGCATCTTTGAGAAGTTTGGGCAAGTACGGGGACGAAAGGTCCGGGGGACGGGGTTAGGGTTGACGTTTTGCAAGCTGGCGACAGAAGCTCATAAGGGGCACATCTGGCTGGAGGCTGGGGAGGAAAACAAAGGTAGTATCTTTGCTTTGGCACTGCCATTTAAGCGAGATTCTGAAGAGGTCAATTGATGAAAGAAACGCAGAAAGAGGTTCTAGGTCGGCTCCTTACGCAAGCAAGGATTGAAAGTCAACGGTTTCTCGTTGTCCTGCGGCAGAAGGTTGGCCCCTTTATCCACCTTTGGGTCAGCATCATGATGCGGCAGCGCTTGATGCCGTTTGCTTTTGTCTGGATTGTAGCTTTCCTGCCCCCCCTCTACCTTGTGATCCAAAAGCCATTGGATTTCTTCCTTTGGCTTCCCTTTGCGCTGCTAGGTTGCCTTCCCGCTCTGCTTATCTATGTCCCGCGCAGCAAGTTGCTCTGGTGGCAAAAGCTCTTCATTGGGTTGGGAATGTTGCTTGGGTTCTCTGCTACTTGGGTCTCGACCAGTAAAACTTATGGCCCTTTAGCTGCTTTCCTCCTGCTTCTACTCTACCTCTTTCTCGCCTTGTATAGCTTCCTCCGCTATGCGCCTGAAGAACGGGGCCGACCCCTTCAAGATCGGGAGCTTACCCTTCAGGATTGGCGGAGCTTGTTCAAAGAGATTACTTCTTTCGTTTGGAATGGGTTGGTCTTGGTTTTCGCCATCGGCCTTGATGCTCTAGCCTGGTTGACCGAAGCGTTAGGTTGGTCGACAAGTAGTACCTCTACTTCTTCACCTTTGATGGCTGACCAAAATTACATTGTACGCCACCTCAATCGCCTTGCGCCTGAAGAATTTGCGGCTTACCTTAACGGTCTTCTCAACGCCCTGCCTGGCTGGAGCGCCGTGGAACAATTAGCGCTTGATGATGAGGGAGGTGTGATTCTACGCGGCATTTGCGATGGTTATACTTGCGTTGTCCAGGGCAAACAACTCCGAGGCACGGTTCCCGCGCTCTATGTGCAAAGTTTGGAAGGTCTGCGCCATCATGATAGTGCTGATTGCGCTTTATTCATTACTACAGGTCTTTTTGATGAGCAGAGTCGGGCCTTTGTAATCAACAAACCAATTGGTCTATGGGATGCTAGTGATCTAGTGCGAATTCTAAAGGAAAACAAACTCTCGCTGCCCCGAACTTGATAAAATAAATGGAGTCAACGGCTTCAGCCGTTGCCCAAGCTAAAGAAAAACAAGCTCTCGCTGCCCCGAACTTGATAAAATAAATGGAGTCAACGGCTTCAACCGTTGCCCAAGCGGAATTCGATTTCCAACAGCTAAAGTCGTCAGCCTTTTGAATGATGATGCCTAAAAGCAATGAGTAACGAACGAAAATCTATTGCGCTAATTGGTTTGAGCGGAGTCGGCAAGTCGACCATTGCACCTTTGCTGGCGGAGAAGTTGGCTTGGCCTTGCTTTGATACCGATGGGATGATTGTTGAACGGCAAGGGAAGTTGATTGCGGAGATCTTTGCGCTAGAAGGGGAGAAGTTCTTTCGTGATTTGGAAGCTGAAATCTTGCGGGAGACCTTCCAGAATCCTGCT
Organism: Chloroflexaceae bacterium UBA1466; assembly: GCA_002325605.1. Lineage (GTDB taxonomy): Bacteria > Chloroflexota > Chloroflexia > Chloroflexales > Chloroflexaceae > UBA1466. Next base: position 2,134 of record DCSM01000015.1, on the reverse strand, counting down.
TATCAGCCATGCGTCTTAGCGACGGGTGGAGGAATTATCTTGCGCGAGGCTAACCGTAAGCTCTTGCAAGCTCATACTTACCGCGTTTGGTTGGATGCGCCGCTCGACCTTTTGGTAAGCTGGCTCGAAGTGCATCAAGAAGAGCGTCCGCTTCTGACGGGTGATCAACCTGCGGCCCGTTTAGCTAAATTGCACGCCGAGCGGGAGCCAATTTATCGCGTCTTGGCCAACCAAAGGTTTGATACTTCAGCAACTCCTCTGCCCCAGGTCGCCGATGCGATAATCGCAAGCTACTTAAACCACTGCTAACGATCTGGCCGACTTCTCCCTAACGCTAAAGCCCGTACTTCCTGCGCTCCCGCCGCCCGTAAAGCTTGGGCGCAGGCCTGCAAAGTTGCCCCCGTCGTCAAAACATCATCCAAAAGTAAGACCCGCGCTGGCGGTGGTTTTGAAGCTTGCCAGCTAAAAGCATCTTTGATATTCGCCTGGCGCTCCTGCGCGTTTAGGCTGACCTGATGCGCTGTATCACGAGTGCGCTCAAGCCCCGTCGGGAGAAGCGGTACTTTTCGGTGCAGTGCCAGCCGCTCGCCTAATAACGCGCTCTGATTAAAGCCCCGCTCCTTGAGCCGTTTGGGGTGCAAGGGCACAGGTAAAATCGCATCGGCGGGCAAAGGGTGTTTGGCGAGATGCTTCGCTAACAAATCCCCAAGCGGCAGAGCCATCCGCCTGATTTTATTATATTTCAATTGATGCAAAGCTCCGCGCAATGCCCCTTCAAAGATAAAAGCTACTGTAAAGTCATCTAACGACAACTTCTCACTCTCTTTCGCCCTGAAAGATTGCTTTTCCAGAGGATAAGGCTTTAGCTTGGCCTGGCATGAAGGGCAAAAGAGTTTCCCGACCAACCCGCAGCCTGCACAGCGATCTGGGAAGAGCAGCCCTAAGATCGCGTCTGTTAGGCGTTGGTAAAGAGAATTTGGCATGGTTTTAGCTCTCTGGCTCGACTTGCGAATAGCTTTTCCCTGCGGGAACCACTAATAAAAGATGTTCAAAAACCCCAAAGGTCGTCAGACTCGCTAACAAAGCCATCCCAATCGCGCCCTCATTGAGATTTAGAATGCTGGCTTGTTGCCAAAACCAGAAGGAAAGAAGCGCAGGGATGATAATTGCAGGGAGAAAGAAGGCATTAGCAGGGCGCTGGGCCCAGAAACTGCCTAAATAGCGCAGGTGGTTGGGCAATAAACTCACTTGCAGATTACGCACGCCAAAGAAAACATTAAGTTTAGCACTATGCTGGAGGGCCCATAGCAGACTGAAGGTGATTAGCCCGATGTGATTCGTTGCATCTTGGGTTAGTCGCCACAACAGAAGCAAATCAATGAAAACCGCTATTTCGTGATAGAGATGCGTCAAGAGCGCATAGCCAAAACGTTGCCAACCACGAGCGGTTGGGGGGCAATTCGCTCGCCAGGGGCCCGTGAAAAGGCCGCTATAGAAAGCCAATTCGTGCCAGGTCCAGATGCCCATGCTGGCGGCGAAAGCTTCATAACACCCCCAAATGCTCAAATCGTGGCGGCTGACCCAGAGGCGTTGATGCGCCAGCGCCAGCCCGCCCATTGAAAGGAGAAGGGCGAGGCGGGCTACAGGCGCACCCTGACGATTGAGCCAGAGCAATCCGCCAGTAAGCAGCCCCCACAGCCCTAATGTTCCCAGGAGCGGATAGAGATAAAGCTGCGCCCACAGCATAAGTTCGGGCATTGTCAAGTTCCTCATTGCAGCGGCCTGGGCGGCCAGCATTTCAACCGCGATTGTAACATAGAAATGGTGCGCCGATGAACACTTGTTGCCCCGAATCCAGCCAGAAGACCTTTGCGGAAGCCCGTGCTACGCCAGCGGCAAAAAGGCGTAAGACAGGCAAGATGCCTGGCGCTGACTTCTTCTTAAAACGGAGTCCACGGCTTTAGCCGTGGCCCAACAGCTAAAGCTGTTGCCTCCGTATGATCTCGCTGGCAGCCAGTTTGGGTTTGACAACCAGGGAGACCTTTGCGGTCTGCGCTACCGCAAAGGTCTCCCAAAGTGAAGAGCCAGGTTTAGTTTCACAGGCTGGAAGACCGTGCTACGCCAGCGGCAAAAA
>DCSM01000067.1:7766-11858 GCA_002325605.1 Chloroflexaceae bacterium UBA1466 | reverse complement strand
GCCCTTGGCTCCGATGCAACTCCACCAACGAATTTTGTTGTTGCGAAAGGCTCATAACCTCTTGCATAGCTTTAGTTCTGTTAATTTGAAACCTTTGGCCCGCAGCTTCAAACCTAGTTTCCGCGAAGCGTTCAGCCGCCTCAAGGGAAGGGATCAGGTTCAGGCAGCGCCCCTTCACAGCTAATTTGGCGAATGCTGCTTTCGATGGAGAGATAAAGAGGAGGTTGAAAGCAGCCCCGAAGGCCTCTTTTAGAGCCATCCGTGGAAATGAAACCCTCGCAGAATCCACGGCTTTAGCCAGCGGTCTGGGCAACGGCTAAAGCCGTTGATTCCAACTCTTCCAAGAGGGGTCTGGGCGGCTAAAGCCGTTGATTCCAACTCTTCCAAGAGGGGTCTGGGCGGTTAAAGCCGTTGATTCCAACTCTTCCAAGAGGGGTTTTATACTAGAAGACGGAGGAAGGTTAAGGGGTTAGGTGCGGCCCTTTTCGCCCGCCATAATCACGGCTACAGGCCGCATCCGGGCGATTGGTTCCACCAGCCCCGCTTCCACCTGAACCTGCATTACGCGCTCAATATCTTTGTAAGCTTGGGGCGCTTCGTCAACACTGAGACCTTCAATGAGGATGTCAGCCTCCTTGAGTTGCTGGCGCACCGCAGATAAGCTGAATTTATCTTTCGCTACGGCCCGGCTGCTTGTCCGCCCTGCGCCATGGGAAGCGCTTTGCAAAGCCTCTTCTGCGCCTCCGCCCCGCACGATGTAGGACGACGTACCCATACTCCCAGGGATCACGCCCAAGACACCCTTCTCGGCGGGCGTAGCCCCTTTGCGATGAATCACCTTATCCCCGTTGCGCCAGGCAAAGTTATGATGATTTTGCACGACGGTCAAAGGTTTAAGCCCCGTGCGCCGCGCAAACAAAGCATGAATTAGCTCGTGATTGGCTTTGGCAAAGGCTCCCGCCAACTCCATTGCCGCCCAATATTCCTGGCCCGCTTCGCCGTCAAGGTCAAGCCATTCGTACATGTGAGGAATGTTAGACCCTTTGCACTCCTGCGCGGCCAGACGAATGTAGTGGGAAGCTACTTCATAGCCCATCCCACGAGAGCCGCTGTGCGTCAGCAAGCCTGCAAAGGTTTGGGGAATGTTATCACCTTCTACGCCCAACCGCTCGCCCATGACCAACTCTGCAAAGTGGTTGCCGCTCCCGCTCGTACCCAGTTGGGCCGTAGCTTTAGACAGAAGGTTGTGAAGAAACTTAGTCCTTTGCCAACGGGAATCTGCCAGCACAGGGTGATCAAGCGGTTTATCCCGACCTTGGCCTGTGCCAAAGAGCGTAACCGCTTTCAGGTCAGCAAAGAGCGGAGTCCGGTGGCGAGCAAACTCAGTGGGGGGAAGGTCAAACAAGGTTAAGTGCATTCGGCAGCCGATGTCCACGCCGACCATCGCGGGCGCAACAGCCCGATGCGCCTCAAAAACCCCACCGATGGGCAGCGCGTAACCAGGGTGAGCATCAGGCATCAAAGCTCCCCGAATGGCTATCGGGAGCCGCAAGGCCAGCTTGATCTGGTCTAAAGCTCCACTTTCAATCTCGCGCCCAATCTCGCCATAGATGCGGAGCGGTTGGGCGACCTCGCGCAGCCGAGCCACGACAGGAGGCGACCCAAATTCCGCTTGAAGGGTCGCTAGAATTGCGGGCGGTTGTTGCCCCTTCTTCTGAAGTTCAGCGGCCCGTTTGGCGATCTTTGCAAAGTGCTTATCGCCCTTCCAGGCCGCGCAGATTTCGTGTGGCTTCATAGCGGCTACCTTGCGATCATCAGTTTCTTGGTTTACAGAGTGAAAAGAGCTTGGGTTTCAGAGAAGAGGAGGGGATCGCAAAAACTTTGATCCCCTTCTCTGGCCGAACAAAGAGCGCGGAATTACGGTCTTTTGCGGACTGCGGTAGTCCTGTAAGGGAGGGGCCTTTAGGGGTCTTTTTGGCAACTGGAAGCCAAAGGCTTTAGCCCTTGGCCCCAAAGGCTAAAGCCTTTGGCCTCCTGGCCTCCTGGAAGTTAAGCTTCCCCACTACTGACTTTGGCACTACCACGGACTGCTTCTTTGAGCGTGCTACTGGCACTGAACCCTGGAGTCATCGTGGCGGGAATCTTAATCTTGGCTTTGGTCTGAGGATTCACGCCATCGCGCTCGCGGCGCTCGCGGACTTCAAAGGTTCCGAAGCCCGTCAACGTTACCTTTTCCCCACGCTGCAAAGCCGCCGTAATTTCATCCAGCGCAGCATCAATCACCAACTTGACCTGCTTTTGCGAAAGTTGTTGATCCTCTAGCCGATCTGCGACGGCTTTAACGAACTCTGTTTTCTGCATTTGATTCTCCTAAACTGTCCAGTGCATAAGGCACTTGCCCTATGCAATGCTGTATATTACCACATTTGCGAAAGTTTGCTGCTGGAGCAACCTAATCGAGCGGCAAGCGGGCCAATTTGCTGGCCAAACCTGTGTAGGTTGCGGGATTCAAAGCCTGTAATTCAGCTTTGATCTCTGGAGCCACATCCAGCGCCGCAATGAAAACCTGTAAATCTTCTGCCGTCAATGCTCGACCTCGCGTCGCCTTTTTGAGCGCCTCATACGGCTCTGGATAGCCAACCCGCCTCAGAATCGTCTGAATCGCTTCGGCCAAAACTTCGGGATGCGCCTGGAGTTCAGCGGCCAAATAGGCATGATTGACCCCTAATTTGCCCAAACCGCGCTGAATCCGTTGATAAGCCAGGAGACTATAGCCAAATGCTACGCCCAAATTGCGTAAAACAGTGCTATCCGAAAGGTCGCGCTGGAGCCGTGAAAGGGGGAGTTTGCGGCTAAAAAACTCCAGCAGCGCATTCGCAAGCCCTAAATTGCCTTCGCCATTTTCAAAATCAATCGGATTGACTTTGTGGGGCATCGTGGAAGAACCAACTTCGCCTGGCTTAGGCGCTTGTACAAAGTAGCCATCACTAATATAAAGCCACAAATCCTGACACAAATCTAAGAGAATGGTGTTTAAGCGCTTTAGAGCATCGCAAAGACTGGCTAAAGTGTCATGCGGCTCGATTTGAGTCGTGAGCAAAAGCGGTTCCAGGTCGAGCGAACGAATGAAAGCTTTGCTGAAAACAAGCCAATCCACGGCAGGCAAAGCCGCGACCTGCGCCGCAAAAGTGCCCGTCGCGCCATTCAATTTACCTGTGAGTTGCTGCGAACGCAAGGCGTTTAAGGCATGGTGCAGGCGAGCAGCGAAAACGGCAAGTTCCTTCCCCACCGTAGTCGGGGTCGCTGGCTGGCCGTGAGTGCGCCCTAACATCGCCGTTTCTGCCTCTGTCCGCGCCAGCGCGTGCAAGTTTGCTGTCAACTCTTCCAAGAGTGGGATTAAAACCAGATCTCGCGCATCACGGATCAACAAAGCGTAAGCTAAATTATTGACATCTTCCGACGTTAAACCAAAATGGACAGCCTCATGCCAAGCTTCCAACGAAAACGCGGTCAATTGCTGGCGCAACCAATATTCAACCGCTTTGACATCATGATTGACTTGGCGGTCCCAAGCGGCAAGGGCTTGAGCATCCTGGTCGCTAAAATGACGGTAAAGATTTCGCAACTGGCCTTGTTGCTGGGCCGTCAAAGGGGCGACAAAAGGAATACTGGGCGTGCGGGCGAGGAAGATAAGATATTCAACCTCAACGCGCACGCGGGAGCGAAAAAGAGCCGCCTCGCTAAAATAGGCAGCTAAAGCGGCAACATCAGCGCGATACCGCCCGTCAAGCGGGGAAAGCGCCGCAAGCTGGGTTAGAGATTCGGTCATAGGCTCCTGTGAAATAAGAGTGCAATTTAGCGCTAACTATGGTAGACTAGAGAAAGATTCGCTTGAGCAATCATAGCAGATAGCCCGCAAGGGTGCAAACTGAAGCCCAGGAAATCCCAGATCATTGGAAAAAGCACCCGTAAGTTCTGTTCAAAAGCAGCCAAGAATGCCTCTTTAGAGCCATTCGGGGCTCTGAAACCTCACCTGGCGGGCCGTGGCTTCCAACGAAGAGGAGGTTTCGTCCTAGGAATCCACGGCTTTAG
>DCSM01000067.1:4298-7680 GCA_002325605.1 Chloroflexaceae bacterium UBA1466 | reverse complement strand
AGCTAAAGCTGTTGACTCCTGGGGAAGATAGCTTGGGTTTCATCCTAGTTTTTTCAGTAACTAAGTCTGCTATAATAGCAAGATCAAATTCTTTTGGGCCCGCAAGAGGCCCCCTGAAGCCATAAGATGCTAGAGGGTCGATGAAACAGCGTCGTTTGGCCCGTTGCCAGTTAGCATCTACAAAGGAGCAAATACTTTTATGTCTCATTATCGCTTATCGAATCGCGCTCATGCCTTGCCCCCTGCTGGCATCCGCCGCTTCTTTGACATCGCGGCTTCCATGCCAGACGTTATTTCGTTGGGCGTGGGGGAGCCAGATTTTATCACGCCCGCGCCGATTCGGGCCGCTGGGCAACGTTCGCTCGATATAACCACCGCTTATACTTCCAATTTAGGGTTGCGCGACCTGCGGGTGGCCATAACCGAAAATGTTGCCCGCCAATATGGGGTGCATTACGATGCCAACCTGGAATTGCAGATCACCGTGGGGGTCAGTGAAGGTCTGCAAAGTGTCTCTTTAGCCCTCTTCGATCCAGGCGACGAAGTGCTAATTCCTGAACCTTCCTTCGTAGCTTATCCTGCCTGTATCATCATGGCTGGGGCTACACCCGTCTATGTGCCCACCACTGTTGAGGATGCGTTCCAGGTTACGGGGGCGGCGTTGGAAGCGGCCATCACCCCTCGCACCCGCGCCATTTTGATTGGTTATCCCAACAACCCGACGGGAGCCGCAATGAGTCGGGAACGGTTGCTGGAAGTAGCAGCGGTAGCCGAGCGCCACAACTTGTTGGTGATCTCCGATGAGATTTATGATCGCATGGTCTATGGGGCCGAGCATACTTGCTTTGCTTCCCTCCCTCGGATGCAAGAGCGAACCATCTTAATGGGGGGCTTCTCGAAGGCTTACGCGATGACAGGTTGGCGAATCGGCTGGGTCGCTGCGCCAGCCCCTTTGATGGAAGCGATTCAGCTTGTCCATCAATATGCCATCATGTCGGCCCCGACGGCCAGCCAATATGCGGCGCTTGAGGCCTTACGCTCTGGGGAACCTTACGTGGTCGAGATGGTTTCAGAATATGATCGGCGACGGAAGGTCATTGTGGCAGGCTTCAATGCAATGGGCTTGCCGACCTTTGAACCGCAAGGTGCATTTTATGCCTTCCCACGGGTCAGTCACTTAGGCTTGAGCAGCGACGAATTTGCCGAACGCCTTTTGCTGGAAGAGCAAGTCGCCGTGATTCCAGGTGATCTCTTTGGCGCGAGCGGGGCTGGCTATGTACGGGTCTGTTACGCGGCTTCAATGGAAAAGATTGAGAAAGCTTTAGAGCGGATGGAGCGGTTTGTCAAACGGGCAAGCTGGCTGGAGCGGAAGGATGTGGCCGTGGCCGTAGGGGCCTAAGGCAGAAGCAGAGCATTCAGAGGAAAAAAATAGCAATGGGTGAAGAGTCGAACACCAATCCTGTTCCCGTGAAAGCGGCGGAGGAAGTACCCGTAAGTGGTGAAGTTAAGTGTGCCCTTACAGGGAAGGTCTTGAAAGCTGAGGAAGCCTATTGGGCCCCTCCGCTCATCACAGCGCAAGAACTTGTGCAAGCGGTAGCTACCACTACTTTGCAAGCTCCAGGCAATTTGGGGCACGTTCTCTTTGGGGAACAGGCTAACTTACCTTATGATCCCGAAATGCGGGATGAGTTGGCGGCCCGTCGTACCACAGAGCAGATCAAGTTACTTCTGGTGCTGGTAGTATTTTTCGGGTTGCTGGCGGGCCTTATCTACCTACTTACGGGTTTGTTAGGGAAATAAGGGAATTACGCACACGTTTTAATTTCGCAGCGCAGCGCGACCTTGCAAGCTCTCAAGCTTGCAAGGTCGCATTGTTATACTTATCAAATATTGTCAACGGCTAAAACCATTGATTCCAAGATTACCTTTTCTATGAACAAAGATCAATTGCAAGCTCACGGCCTCCTTCTGCTGACGGCCATGATTTGGGGTTCTGCTTTTGTGGCCCAACGCATCGGGATGGAATACGTCGAACCTTTCACTTTCAACGGGGTAAGGTTTTTATTAGGGAGTCTTTCCCTCTTACCACTCTTAATCAGAAGTCACCAAAAAGAAAGCCTAATTCCCACTTCCCTCACACCCCAAAACTTGCGGACGTTGTTCCTTGGGGGAGGGCTTCTGGGACTGGCCCTCTTTATGGGTGTTTCACTCCAACAAGTAGGTATGGTCTATACCACTGCGGGAAAAGCAGGCTTCATTACGGGGCTATATGTTGTCTTAGTCCCCCTTGTGGGGCTTTTTTGGGGCCAACGCCTGAACCTTTTGGTCTGGCTCGGAGTTGGTTGTGCCATAATTGGTCTCTACCTTCTCAGCGTCACGGAGAACTTTACGATTGCTTTTGGCGATCTGCTGGTCCTCATCAGCGCTTTTTTCTGGGCTGGCCACGTTCACCTTGTTAGTTGGTTTTCTACCCGCATCAATCCCCTTCTGCTCTCCTTCATGCAGTTTATGGTCTGTGCCCTTTTGAGCTTAGGGGTGGCCCTTCTGACTGAAAGTCCGACCCTTCACGCTCTAATGCAAGCTACTTGGCCGATCTGCTACGGTGCTTTCCTTTCCGTCGGGGTGGCCTATACCTTGCAAGTAGTTGCCCAGCGCAACGCGCATCCTGTTCATGCAGCCCTCATTTTGAGCCTCGAAGCGGTTTTCGCGGCGGTGGGAGGCTGGCTTGTTTTGGGGGAAACGCTCCCTCTGCGAGGGTTTTTGGGCTGCACCCTGATGTTAGTTGGGGTTTTCCTCTCCCAGTTGCCAAAGCCCCAAGCCAGTTTGAAAGCCGAGTTCTCTTGAAGGCTTGAAGGGGAAATTAAGATGCGTAAAGTTGTCCTTTTCATTGCCACAAGCCTCGACGGTTATATCGCCCGTTCAACGGGAGCGGTTGATTGGCTCTTTACTGACCAAGACTATAGTTATACCCCCTTCTTTAGCAATGTGAGTACGGTGCTAATGGGCCGTAAGACCTATGAACAAATCTTGACCTTTGAGCATTATCCCTACCAAGGGGTGGAAGGGTTTGTTTTTTCGCGCTCAAGGGCCCATCAACGCGACCAAAATGTAACCTTTATCGCGCCTGATCTACCGACCTTCATTGCACACTTGCAAAAAGAAGTTACTGGCAAGGATCTTTGGTTGGTAGGGGGTGCAGACCTTATCCAAGCTTTTCTGATCTATAACTTGATTGATGAGTTTGTTATTTCTATTCATCCCATTATCCTTGGTGAAGGTATTCCCCTTTTCAAAGCACCTTTGCCAAGGCAAAATCTTACACTTAAAAGAACTCAATCTTTTGAGACGGGCTTGCTTCAGGTAACTTATAGTAGGCTGTGAT
>DCSM01000067.1:0-4179 GCA_002325605.1 Chloroflexaceae bacterium UBA1466 | reverse complement strand
AGCGCGGGCTTCTAGCCTGCGGGACAGGCAGGATGCCTGTCTTACGCCCCACCCGCGCTGATTAAGCTTGCCGAAACCAACAGCATGTGCTACAATTCCCTCAACCGTTTGAGAGCTTTTTGAGAGGCTAAAAATGACTAACCCACGCCACGCGATCCTTATCGGCATCAACCACTACAATTCAGTGGATTTTCCAGAGCTTGAATTCTGTGTCAAAGACGCAGAAGCGCTAGGCGAAGTGCTTAGAAAAGATGAGAACTATCAAACTCAGCTCCTCACTTCGACTTCAGAGTCAAATCCCCCTACTGATCAAAATATCAGAGCCGCATTGGAAAAGGTCTCGCAAGCCAGCACGTTGCTGGTCTATTTTTCAGGGCATGGGCATCGGGATGAAGATGAGAAACCAATGCTAGTCACCTGCGATGGCAGCATGTTGCCTTTGGCCGATGTTATTGCTTTAATGAATCGAAGCCCAGTGCCGCAAAAGATTCTGCTTTTGGATGCTTGTTTCCAGGGGTTGGAAACTAAAGCTATTGCCAGCAGTATTGCTCAACTCTTCCAAAAAAGCGCCAGCAAGAGGGAGGAAAATGCCAATTCCCAAAGCGACAAACCCAAGCGAACCGCTGCTTTCTATTCGGGGTATGCGCTTTTTCACGATTCAGAAGGCTTTGCCATGCTTTCAGCCTCCACAGGCTCGCAAACGGCCCGCGAATCGGTGGCGTTAGGCCACGGCTACTTTACCCATCATCTTTTGCAAGGGCTTCAAGGAGAACAAAATAACGAGTGGAAAGCTAAGGCCTTGCGGGATAACAAACCCTTCGTAACGGTGGTGGATCTTGCGCTTTACGCCGCCCGCCAATTACGCAATATGAGTTGGGGTGAGGGTTTCCAGGAGCCAACTTCACTGCTGGCGATGAAAGGCGACATTATCTTGCTGGAAACAGGAGGTGTCACCCCCGATTCACGCCCCCAAATTGTGCCTCGGCGCATGGCCTTTCGCTATAATGTACGATTTGTGAGCCGTGAAGACGATAAAGATAAGCTAGAAGATACTTTTCTTCCTTTTCTTCACAGCACTAAGCTCGAAATTATCGTTGTCACAGGGATTGGTGGCGTTGGGAAGACACAGATCGCAGGGCAATTTGTCTATGAACACGAGCGCGATTTTCCTGGCGGTGTTTTCTGGCTTAACTTTGCTAATGGGGAGCAAGTTTTGAGCGAAATCGCCGATTGTGGGAGTAAGTATTATCTCAATCTGCCCAATTATGAGCAAAAAGAATCTATCGGCGATAAGGCCAAACTTGTCAAGGATAAATGGAATGAGCCGAATGGCCCCCGCCGCTTACTGATTTTTGATAATTGTGAAAACCCTGCGCTTCTAAGATTGCATCTTCCTGACCCAAGCAGCAATTGCGCGGTGTTAGTGACGAGTCGGCGAAGCGAGAAAGATTGGCCAAAACACAACTTAGGAAGCGATGAAAAGCCCTTCTTTCTAAGTGATTCACAGATTTTGGCCTTGGGCATGTTATCAGAAGGTGATAGCCTCTCATTCTTTGAGAAGTTTCGAAAGTTTAATGAGAAAGAGAAAGCCATTCTCAGCGATATAGCTAACACTTTAGGCCGCTTACCTTTGGCTCTCCACCTCGCGGGAAGTGTTTTGGGACTTGAGAGAATGCGAAGTAAGACCTCCAAACAGTCTGAAATTCGTCGCATCGAATTGCTCAGAGAATATCTTACCAAACTGGAACAAAACCTCGCGCTAATTGATAATAAGTATTTGGAACAGGTTGGCCAAATGACAAAGGGGGGAATGGGAGAGGGTGAAACTGATACTCCCACCGCTCACCCGACCGTTGGAATCACCTTTGAAATCACCTATGCCCAACTGAATCCTGACGACCAGGACGACAAACTCGCGCTCAAATTGCTTTTTCGCGCAGCCTTTTTCAAGCCTGCCGAGCCGATTCCTGCCGACCTGCTCAAGGAGACCGTTTCTAAAGAAGAAAAAAGTGATGCAAAGCTTTTAAGAGCTTTGGAACGGCTAGTCAACCTGGGTTTACTCGAATGGGCGGGGCGCGAAGATGTTGAGGGCTATGCGATGCACACCCTTACCTCCGCCTTTGTGCGGGCCAGGGCAATTGCCATAACCCACAAGGCTAATTCTACGCAAGATCCTCCTTCAGAGAAAGATAAGGCGGATTATGAGAAGCAAGCGAGGGATTTGCAGAAAGAGCTAGATTCGGCCCAGGAGGATGTCGAGAAGGTGGTCTATTGGTGGGGAAGAAACCTAGACCAGAACCAAGATATTGCATCATTACATAAGCTACATGGACACATGAGCATTATCACTGATGCAGCAAAAAAGAGAAAGAGCTACTACTCTTCTGGTCTGTGCGCTCTTTTCGCTACCTATCTGCACGAAATTGGCGATGAAGCAGTGAAAAACCCCCAAAAATACTACGATTACGCACTAGAAACCTGCGATCAAGCAGAAGATTCCTCCTATATCGCCAGTGTATTGTATGTATTAGCTGAATTGATGCTTATTCAATTGGGGGATTACCAAAGGGCCAAAGATTTCCATGAGCGAGCTTTACAAATTCGTGAAAAAGGAACAAATCAACTAGACCTTACGGAAAGCCTCGATGGAATGAGTATGGCTTTACGCTATTTAGGAAGATATAGTGATGGTATCACTTATGCCCGCCGTGCTGTTGCTATTCGTGAACAGAATATTCTAAGAAAAGTTCTCTCTGCCAGCCACAGTAGGTTAGGATTATTGCTGCTTGATATGGGAATGTATGCTGAAGCAAAGGAATATCTTGCAAAGGCGCTGGAGATTGACGAAAAGAAAAACCAAGAAAGTCTTGTAGTTGCGGTTGACCTAGACAATCTTGCTATGGTAATGACTGAACTGAAAGAATATGCTACTGCTCGCGCACATATTGAGCGCAGCATGGCTATTCTAAGGAAAACTTTTCAATTAGATGACCCCATAAATTTGGATATGGCTATCGCCTACCGCATTTTAGGCAAGCTACTCTATGCTCAAGGCAATCTCCCCGAAGCGCGTAATTATTTTGAACGAGCTTTAGCTATTCACAAGGAACGTTTCGGTGAAAATTATCTTCAAGCTGCCACCCGCTCGATCCACCAGTTACTTGCAGCCTATGTTTTGCTTCTCAGAGACCAGGGTGATCATTCTGAAGCCTTAAAATTTGCCAAAGCTGATCTAGACACGTGCATGGCAAAGCTTGGGGTAGACCACCCCGCCACCGCCGAAAGCCTCCACACTTTAGCGCTCCTCACGGCGGCTGAAGGCAATTCTCAAGAAGCTGTCGAGCTAATGCGCCAAGCTCTGGCCATCCGCGAAGCGAAACTCGGCCCCGCCCACCCCCTTACGCAAGCCTCGCGCCAGCAATTGGCCGACCTTGAGCAAAAGCTCTCGCAAGCCTAAGCCCTTTTAGCTTTGAAGCTTCCAGACTCAGACCTCCGTAGTTTTGGCAACTGCGGAGGTTTGGGCTTTTAGAGACCGCCCGCTGGTTGAGCGGTAAGTGAGCTTGCCGAGCTTGCCGAAACCAGCGTTGCCTTCGGCAAGCTCAGGCAACGGGCGCTGGTTGAGCGGTAAGTGAGCTTGCCGAACTTGCCGAAACCAGCAGAACCCTATTCATTTACGGCTAATCGATTTTTGATTTGGATCGTTTGGATCCAAGAGGCTTTAGCTACTTCCTTTTTAGCTCCACCCACTTCGTGCCCCGCGACAACTGCTTCATTGTAGACCGCTTGAGCAATGAACACCTCCCCAAAAAGTTCTTGAAGCAGATCGAAACATTGAATTGAAGCCAGACCGATGAACGGGGTTGTATTAGAAACAATGATCATTTGATTACGTTGACTTCTAATGCAGCTACGGCGGCAAACTCAGCGGCAAGCTCGGTGGGCGGGTAGTTGAGATACGCGATTCCCCGCTCGCGGAGCAGCGCCAGAAACTCCACGCGGCTGATCTCTAACAGGCTTGCGGCCTTACCCGAACTAATTCGGCCTTCCGTAAAGAGGGAAAAGACCAACCACTCCTTGAGCCGCCGTTGGATTTCGGCCTGGTCAAGCCCAAATTGGAGGAGGGCAAGGGGAATCTGTAATTCAAGCGTTGGATTGCTACTCATATTTTTTCCTTTAGTA
>DCSM01000090.1 GCA_002325605.1 Chloroflexaceae bacterium UBA1466 | reverse complement strand
ACACCCTCACCTGCCCCCTCAATCGAGACAAACTCTTTCATCGTCACCTGCTCCGTGTAGACTCCAGGAGCCACGCGGATCAGGTAGGGGTTAGCTGCCGTTGCTGAAGTCCCGATGCTGTTCAAAGCAGCCGTGATGGTATCGAAGTCGCCCCCACTCTTGGCTACATAGACGATGTTGCCTAGCTTGGGCTTCCAGGTAGCATTGCCACTAGCATCCGCTGTGAGGAGACTCCCTGCGGCTGGGGCACTACTTCCCGTAACCTTTAGGCTGGTCGCTTCCAAAGTGGTGAACTTACCTGCGGCTGGGGTTGTGGCTCCGATAGGTAGATTCTCAACGCTGGCGAGGCTAAAGGTTGTGCCTGCCAAGACTAACCCTGTGCCTGCCGTGTAAGCGGTATCCGTATCCGCCGCGCAGGCCCAGGCCGTCCCATTCCATTTAACTACCTGATCGCTGGTGCAAGTAAGTTTAGCTAAGGTGTCTGTGCCAACCGTGATGTCCCCACAAGCCCAGGTTGTGCCAATCCATTTGGCGACTTGGCCACTGGTGCAAGTGGTTGGGCTATTCAAGAAGGTGAGGTTCGCAGGAAGGCTCGTTAGCCCCGCCCAGGTCTGGGCCGCTTGGGCGACTAGAGCTTGGGGGGCAGCTGCCAAAGGTTGGCGGCCTATGGAGGTAAAGGCGGTTTCACTAGCACACTTCACGCTGACATCCAGGTAACGAACGGCTCCTGTAAAAGGCGTGAGGCCAAAATCGAGGTTGGTTTTGAAGTAGCCATCATTAACGGTTATGGCATCGAGGTTCAAGGTTGTACCGAGTTGGGTTCCCGCACTGGCGGCATCATAGAGACTGAATTGGAAAGCACAGGAACCGCTGACAGGTTGGCCATTGGTGAGTAACCGGCCTTGGTAGGCAAAACTAGACGTTGTTTGGGCCGCTGCGGGTAAGGTCGGGCCGCAGAGAAGCCCACTGAGGGCGATCAAGACCAAAATGGCCAAAAACCACTATGTGGTTTTTGGCCAGCGATTTTTGGCCTTTTTGCCGAACTGAATGACCGACCTGAGCGTACAGTTCCAACGAGAGTTTTCTGCCATGAGAAGCCTCCTAAGCTTGATTAAGCGGAGAATACCGCTTATGTGGGCTGATATTATACCACAAGCTATAGGATTTTACAAGAGGCAATTTAGGCTTGAAGCACTGCCCTTCAAACCTCAATTATAGCTCGCTCGACGCTTGACAGCTGGGTAAGCTTGGCTTCAGAATTGCCTTAGCATGATCAAAATGCTCGTTGAGGGAGTTGGTGGAAGACACTACTTCTTACACCGCTCCCCACCTTTCACCTCTATCGTAGCCCTACCTTCCCCCAACCCCACCGTTAGGCCCGCCCCCGTCAGCTGGGCAGAACCTTCTGCTGAATTGCCCAGGTGCGGCCAAACAACTTGCCCATTGAGCAAAACTTGGCTGCTTGCGAAGGCTAAAGGTAAGAGCAGGGAACCTTTGGTCTTAGGCGGTGCGACGATGGTCAATTGCATCTGGTGGCATGAAGTAAAGACTTGCCACGAGACTGCTAAAGGGCCTTCGGGTAGCGGTAACACGCCTGCGGCCCTTTGCAACCCACTTGGCTGCGGCGCGACTTGCCATGTCCCAGGCCCCGTCTGCCGGGCCCCTAAGACGTAGGTCGTGAGGAACCAGGTGGGCGACCCACCCCACGCATGGGACAAACTTGAGTCGAGCCGCTGGTTGCTCGTGAAGGTCTCCCACCACGTTGTAGCACCTTGGGCCAGCAACTGCCCATAATTCTCCCGAATCAGCTGAAGCGCCTCTTCACCCCTTCCATTCTGCCCCAACGCCTCTAATACCCAGAAGAGGCCATAGATCTCTACTTTGGGAACCCCATTCTCCCAGAAGGGTTGCAACTGCTTTAAGAGTTCCTCCGTTACCTCCGCCCGCTTCGCTGCGGGAACCAGATCATAGACTAAGGCCCACGCTTGCGCCTGCGCTGTGGGCCAGATAAGGTTAGCGCCAAAGCGACTGCTGGCAAAGGTCTTCAACGTTGGCAGGTAGAGCCGCGCCTGCAAGGTAGCCTTTACCTGCCAACTATGCCGCTCATACGTTGCCCCATTCCCCCCTAACGCCTCACTCAACTCCCCCATCTTCCCCAAACTTGCCGCATAGAGCGCATTAAGGGCCGTCGACTCACCATTGCGACTACTACTTGCACTCCAATCAATCAGGGCCGCTTGCGACCAGGCCCGCTCAGGGGGAAGGTAGAGTAAGCCGCTTCGATTCTCGTAAGTTCGCAGGTAAGTCATGAGCCGCTGGGCCTTTGGGAAGAGTTCTTTAACCAGCTTCAGATCACCCGTCAACTGCCAATAGTGATGCAGACCTTCCACCCACAGAAGCGCATAGTCTAGCAGAAGGGTCGGTTGGGCGTTGTGGGGCGCGACGGGCGCAACGCGCCCGTCGCGCCCTTGCGTCTCCCCAAGCATCCGCAGGCCCCGCTTGAACAGAGCTTGATCCCCTACCGCAACCTCATTGACATGAAACGCCACAAAGGTATCTCCCCACCATTCCCCCCGTTCCCGCCACGGGTCAGCATACGCATCAGTCATGTTTGGGATCAAGGTCGTCGCCCCAACTTGCCAAATCTGGTCAAGCAAAGGGTCGCTGGAAGTAAATGAACCTGGCAGCGCTGCGACGTAAGTTTCCTCAAGGGCCTGGATGTTAGAGAGCTTTACTTCACCTTTGCCCCAGATAAGGACCAACATGTACCGCCCCGCCCGCGTGTCTAAGGTCGTCAAGCGCCGCGCAGTCCCATCCAAGACCCACGAGTCAACTTGCCGCCACAGGTCTTTATGCAAGGAGCCAGGCGCAGGTAAGGCTCGCCCTGCCGTCAGGCGCTCATCCCAACCGACCTCGATGATCGTCCCTGCGGGCCCTTCTGCTAGAAGCTCCGGACGCGCATGCACCGTTCGCCCAAAGTCTAGCAGAAAGTAGCGCGGCCTATCGCTCGCAGGGATTAAAGCCGTAGCCTTCCCTTCATGCAAGCTCACCTTTGGGGCCTTTGAGCTTCCTGCGACAGGGTTGCCTAGCAACATCCTGCGCCCTGCATCGCTCCCTTGCACCAGCGCATAAGCCAGCTGCACATCCTTCTTTGGCACGGCCAAGGCTGCCCCATTGGAGGGAACTTGCAGGCTCAAATAGTGTGGCCCAGCCTCAATGGTCTGCTCACTTCGCAAAAGGTCAGGCTGCTTTGCGGCCCCTACTACGCCCCAAGTCAATGACCTTCCCGCATCTATTTGGGCGGGCAAAGCGGTAGTCGCCTCGATCACAAAGCGCAACTTCTTCGTGGCCGTGAAAGGGATTTGCACAAGCTGGCTCTTCCCTCCCCCAGGCCCGTCGAGGTCTATAATCTGCTGCGTAGGCGAAAGCAGCCCCGCTTCAACACAGGCTAACGGTTCACGAGGGAGGAAGTGCAACAAAGGTATGGTACGGGGGAGAAGCTGAGGGAAGGTCCAAGGCGGTAAGGTCTTGGCTGGCCACCACGTATGGTCGTCGTAGTTTAGAGCCGTCCAGGTGGCGGGAAGCTTCCGCAAGTCCAATAGCTCTTGCGGCCCAATCAGGTTCCAAGCATGAATCTGCCGAGCTTTAGGGTTCCAAGCAGCCGTTACCTTGGCCTTCCATGCCCGACCAGTTTGGGCTAAAGTAACACCTTGTCCAGCCTTAGTTAAGCCTTGCAAATTGCCTTGCAACCCTGCTCGAAGCGCCTCTGAACGCCGTTGATTAGGGGCAGATTGCACTAAGACCGCGAGGATATGCTCTCCTGGAGCAAGATCAGCGACGGGTAAGCGGTCAAACTCCTGGCGCACATGCGAAAATCGCGCAGGCCCTCGCCCAACCCAAGTATTATCTACCCAAGCTTCATAGCGCGTGTCCGCAAAGAGATTGAAGGAGACCTGCGAGATCGCTTCTGTCGTTTTGAAACGATAGCGAAAGAGGGCGACATTTCCTTCTTCAGCACTCTCAATGGCCCAGATCGGTGTGCCAGGGAGCTTCTGGGAAGGGCGCAGCGGGAGGAGGAATAACAAGCTTCCTCCTAGCACTGCCAGGAGGAAGAGAAGGCACAAAAGGGAAGGAACCAGCGAGCTAGGCCCAGAGGCGGTAGCGCAGAAGGGCCAGAATCGCATATACTCCCTGACTAGGTTTCATTTTCTTCCCCTCTTCATAGGTGCGCCCCATGTAACTTACGGGTACTTCATAGATGCGATGTCCTTGGCGCAGCACCTTTGCCGTGATCTCAGGCTCTATTCTGAAATCACTACTCTCCAGCTTGAGGCTCCGCAGGATGTCAGTCTTTATGGCCTTATAGCAGGTCTCCATGTCTGAAATCCAACTGTTGAAGAGGAAGTTCGTAAGGAAGGTTAGGCCCTTATTGCCCAGCGCGTTCCAGAAGTACATCCCCGTGTGCCGCCCCATAAACCTGCTTCCATAGACCACAGTAACCTTCCCCTCAGCGATGGGCCGAACTAGCTCATAGTAGTCCTGGGGGTCGTATTCAAGGTCCGCATCCTGGATGATCGTGATCAAGCCCTGGGCATGGGCCAGCCCACTGCGGACTGCGGCCCCCTTCCCTCGATTGTAAGGGTGACTGATGACCTGCATTCGGGGGTCATTAGCCGCCTCAGCTTGAAGCACCGCCAGCGTGTTATCCGTCGAATGGTCGTCTACCGCGATGATCTCTTTATCTAGCTCAACTGCTCGTACCGCTTGGAGAATCAGGGGCAACGTCGCGGCTTCATTGTAGCAGGGCATGATTACTGTTAGCAAAGGAGGCTTAGACACAAGTACTCTCTTTAGGCTTTCAAGATCGGCTTCATTGGGTGCTAAGTTTAGCATAAGAAGCTCAAAGTGGCAACCCCAGCCGCTTAGGGTATACTATGTGTGGGCAAGTTGCTCATTTAGAAAAGGATAAGAGGTATGCGAATAGCCATGTTGAGCGTTCACAGCAGCCCGTTGGCTTCCCTCGGCAGCAAGGAAGCGGGGGGAATGAACGTCTATGTTAAAGAGCTTTCAAGCGAGTTGGGCCGGCGCGGCATTCCTGTTGACATCTTCACGCGCCTCCAAGACTCGAAGCTCCCTTCCATTCAAGTTTTAGCGCCTGGCGTGCGCGTCGTGAACCTGCGCGCTGGCCCCTTGGCCCCTTACAACAAGAACTTAACCCTCCGCCACCTCCCTGAGTTCACCCGCAACGTTACCGCTTTTGCCGCCAGTCAGCAGCTTCATTACAGCCTGATCCACAGCCATTACTGGTTATCTGGTGAGGCCGCGCTTAGTCTGCGCCAGGCTTGGGATGTCCCGATTGTCAACATGTTTCACACTTTGGGCACGATGAAGAATAGCGTCGCTAGAAGTGTTGAGGAGGCGGAAACTAAGCTGCGCGTGGCGATTGAACGGCGTTTGATGCAGGAGGTGGAGGTTGTTGTCGCCGCGACTCCCCTTGATCGCGCCCAGATGGTCTGGCACTACGGAGCCGATGCCTCGCGGATTCAGATCGTGCCCTGTGGCGTTGACCATGAACTATTCACGCCGCAAGCGCAGCCGATAGCGCGGAAACAGCTTGGCTTAAACGCTGATGATCGCCTTATCGTGTGTGTTGGGCGGATGGAACCGCTTAAAGGGATGGACATTCTCATTCAAGCCTTAGCTCTGCTGACCCAGCGCCTGCCAGCTTTGCACGGGAAGCTCAAAGTCTTACTCATTGGTGGGGAAAGTGAAACTAATTCCCTCAATTGGAACACAGAGCAACGTCGTTTAGACGATATGCGCCAACAGTTAGGGCTACAAAAGCAGGTTAGCTTCTTGGGGACTCAACCCCAGGAGCGCCTTAGCACTTATTATGCTGCTGCCGATTTGGTCGCTGCCCCATCCTTTTATGAGTCTTTTGGATTAGCCGCGCTGGAGGCGATGGCCTGCGGCAAGCCCGTGATTGCTTCCAATGTTGGCGGTTTAGGCTGGACGATTGAGGCGGGCCGCAGCGGTCTCTTAGTCCCTCCAGGCGACTCTGCTGCGCTGGCCGCCCAGATCGAATTGCTCTTAAATGATGCTCAAGCTCAAGCCGCTTTAGGGCAAGCGGCCCGGCAACGCGCTCTCAACTTTAGCTGGCGCAGCGTGACATGCAAGGTTCTCAAGCTCTATCACAGCCTGTTGAAAGAACGGCTTTGCCCCTGCTTTGACAACTGGCGACTGGCTCAAGTCTGCTAAAAGCCCTGGTCGCTTGAATCGCACAGGCAGGCAGTTCAGACCAAGCTGCCTGCCTGCGGAGTCGACGCTGCCTGCCTGCGGAGGCGACGCTGCCTGCCTGCGGAGTCGACGCTGCCTGCCTGCGGAATCGAAGCTGCCTGAGTCATCTAGCTCACTGGGCTGACCAGATGCTGATAAATGCTCTCGCGCAGGCTCCCATCTGGCGTGTAACGCGCCCGCACAATCACGGTCAGATTGCCACTCGCCTCAGTAGGCATAAGCCCATCTATCTGCTTATTATTGATCACTGAGTAGCTACTTAGCCGCAAAGTGGGAACACTGGCGTGGACAAAAACCCCCTCATCCTGTTGTTCGGGGTTGAACTTTAGGTTGTCGCCAGTCAGCCGTATGATGTTTCCTGCCGTATAGCTATTGTAGCTCTTCGAGGCGACATCGTAGAAACTGCCGATTATTGGAACCTTAACCGCCATAGACTCTCGACTATAACTCGCTTGAGCCGCGACAATCTCACACAGGCTTACGCTCTCCTGGATAGAAATGTTTAATTGAGCATTGTCCTTTGTGAGAATCACATCAGGCGAAGTAAACTTCCCACTTAAACTAACGGCAAAAGTCGCTAAACCTTTGACGATAATCGCTCTGCCTGCAATAAGATTCTGGGCAAGCTCTGTATTAAAGGCATCCAACACCGTTTGCAACTCATGAGCAGGGAGACCTGTGCGGGTAACTAGCGCGGCAATAAGCTCTTCGTGGCTGACTGTACTTTCGCGCATAACGCGAGCATAATAGCTGTTGACCTTGAGGCTGTTTTCCTCAAGCCGATAACGAATGGGCATCATAAGCTCCTTTAACTAGCTCATTAGACAGAACGCCTAGCATATAGTATATTTAAGGAAGGGCAATTTGGCAAGGGCAAATCACAAAGCCAGCCGCTGCTAGACTCAGCCCTAAGTGGTTTGCACGACCAGGCAAGCGGCTTTGAGCGACTTTAATCTCAGTGAAAGGGTCCTTCTATGCCTGAATTTATCACCCGTGAACAGGCGCAAGCGCTCCTTCCCTTGCGCCCCGCGATGGCTCATAAGGGTACGTTTGGGAAGTTACTTGTCGTAGCAGGTTCGCTCAACTACCCAGGCGCAGCGGCCTTAACGACGGCAAGTGCCTGCCGTGTCGGGGCAGGCTTAGTTACCTTAGCCACGGCTCGCAACATAATTTCGCTGGCTTGGCAAAGCGCAGAAGTAACCTTACTTCCCCTTCCTGAAGCTACCTTGGGAAGCCTGGGCCCTGTTTCGCTCCCCGAATTGAACGAGCATGTGGGAAATTATCAGGCCCTTTTAATTGGCCCTGGCTTAGGTAGAAACAATACGCTTGACACCTTTATTAACTACTTTCTAGGGCTGAAACCCTTGCCGCTAAAGATGCGCGTTGGCTTTCACTTAGGAAGTGTTGGGGAATGGGCCGAGGCGGAGAACTTCCCTGAGCCTGTTACTTTACCCCCTACCGTCCTTGATGCGGATGCGCTCAATGCTTTAGCAAAGAGCGAGGATTGGTTTACCTACCTTCCCGCTAATCACTTTATCTTGACCCCCCACCACGGTGAGATGAAGCGACTCCTTGACTTAGATGAACTTGACTCAGACCTTCATGATGTTGCGACTACGGCGGCCCAGCGCTGGGAGCAGGTGGTCGTGTTGAAGGGCGCAACCACCATCATCGCGGCCCCCAACGGGGAGAGCGTCATTCATGCGGCGGACAACCCCGCTTTAGCGACGGCTGGAACGGGTGATGTTTTAGCGGGAGTGATTGCAGGGTTGGTGGCGCAAGGGCTGGAACTCTTTGCTGCGAGCGTCTTAGGGGTCTACCTTCATAGCGCAGCGGGGGCCTTAGTCCGGGAAGAGTTAGGGGAAATGGGAACCGTCGCCAGCGACCTTTTACCACGCTTGCCCCTGGCGATTAAGAATTTGCGAAACGCTCAATTTGAAAATTAAAGCCTGTAAAGGAGGCCAAGGATGCCAATTTATGAGTATGTTTGCCAAGATTGTGAAGCCCGTTTTCAGCGCTTAGTTCGGGGCTTCCAAGACCCTGCTGAGTTGATCTGCCCGCGTTGTAAGAGCCTTGAACTGCGCCGAGCGGTCTCGCGCTTTGCTACCCCCAAGTCTGAAGAAGCTCGCATGGAAGCCCTTGCTGACCCTTCAATGTTTGCGGGGTTGGACGAGAATGACCCTAAGTCAATTGCTAAGTGGGCCAAGAAGATGGGGAAAGAGATGATGGATGAGGGGGGGGAAGATTGGGAATCAATGGTTGAACAGATGGTAGAAGAGGAAGAAGGTAAGAAAGGTGAAGGTGGCAAAGATGGTTCAGCAGCACAAGCAACTGACCTTGGTTGGGGCTAGAAGGTACGGAGGAGGGCTAAAGTATGTCATTCTTTAAGCGGATCTTTGGGAAGGGCAAGGATACTCCCAGGACTGAAGAAGAGGCGCAGGAAGAGGAAGCCAAGGTAGATGCGAGTCTGGAGAAGTCGCGGAAGGGGGTTTTTGGGCACATTTCAAGCCTCTTTGTAGCGGGGGAGCCAATCACGGATGAGCTTTGGGATCAGTTAGAGGAAGCGCTTATCCTAGGGGATGTAGGGGTGGAGACGACGCAATACTTGGTAGATCGCACGAAGGATCGCTGCGCTAGACACGGGGTCAAGAAGGCGAGTGAAGCGCGGGAGATGCTGAAGGCTGAGATGGTAAGTACCTTTCAAGAGTATGCGTATCAGCAGGCAGTGGAGGCCGTACCCTACGTTATCTTGGTCGTAGGGGTGAACGGGGCGGGGAAGACCACCCTGATTGCAAAGCTGGCGCACCGCTATAAGCAGCTTGGGAAGAAGGTGCTACTAGCGGCTGGGGATACCTTTAGGGCCGCCGCGATAGAGCAATTGGAAGTTTGGGCGAATAGGGCAGGGGTCTTGCTGGTAAAGCGGGAGCAAGGGTCGGATGCGGGGGCGGTGATCTTTGACGCGCTGGAGCAGGCGATTCTCACAAAGGTTGACATCCTCATCATTGACACGGCAGGGAGGCTCCAGGCCAAGAGCAATCTGATGAAGGAGCTAGGGAAGTTGCGGAACGTCATCCGCCGTAGGCTACCCGAAGCACCACACGAGGTTCTCTTAGTCATAGACGCGACGACGGGTCAGAACGGGGTCTTGCAGGCCAAAAGCTTTCTTGAGGCCTCCGACGTGACGGGGGTGATCGTAACCAAGCTAGACGGTACATCGAAGGGAGGGATTGCCTTTGCAATCGCGCAGGATATCGAAAGGCCGATCCGCTACATCGGCACGGGGGAAGGGATTGGGGATTTAGCACTCTTTGATGCAGCCAGCTTTGTAACCGCGCTCTTCGCGGAGAAATAGGGAGGTAAGCGGTGGCGATAGAGGTTGTTGCCTGCCCGAATTGTGGGCAGAAGCTTGCGATTGAGGAATACGTTGGGGTTGGGGCGCAGGTTGCCTGCGCGAATGTAGGTTGTAACACCAGCCTGAAGATCACGCAGAGAAAGCCTTTGAAGGTCGAGAAGGTTCCTCTTAAAGGGACACTCAACGCCGATTGTCGGCCTGGGTCTTACGGTTAAAGAGGGGGAGGGCTGTGCGCCCCACGCCCTTACGGGCGTGGGGCGCACCCTCAAGTGAAGCTTGTGAGCGAAGGAGCAATAGCCTTGCGAAATAAAACCCTTACGCTGACTGAGGATGAGATAGCCCTTTACGAAGGGAAGCTCAAAAGGCTTTCTGGGCCGACCTTGGCCGCAGAGATCATAAATAAGAGCATCAATCAAGACCTCTTTGAGCTTCTTGACTATCTGCCTGACTCGTTTGTCGACCTTCTCTTCCTCGACCCCCCGTACAATCTGACGAAGGCCTTTAGAGGTCATACCTTTAAGCAACGCTCGCTTGAAGAGTATGCGGTATGGCTTGAGACCTGGCTGCCGAGACTGCTAAGAACGTTAAAAGAGACGGCCTCAGTCTATGTCTGTGGGGATTGGCGCTCTTCGGCGGCTCTCCACCAAGTGCTAGAGAAGTATCTCATCGTGCGGAATCGGGTCACGTGGGAACGGGAGAAGGGGCGGGGGTCGCGGGTGAACTGGAAGAACTGCTCTGAGGATCTATGGTTCTGCACGGCTTCAGAGCGGTACACCTTCAACGCAGAGGCGGTGAAACTAAAGCGGCGTGTGATTGCACCTTACCAGGTAGCTGGGGAGCGCAAGGGCTGGGCAGAGGAGGAAGAAGGTCGTTATCGGCTGACCTATCCCTCGAACCTTTGGACAGACTTAACGATACCGTTCTGGTCGATGGCAGAAAACACAGACCATCCCACGCAGAAGCCGGAGAAGCTTCTGGCGAAGATCGTCTTAGCGAGTTCAGCACGGGGCGACCTTATCCTTGACCCCTTTCTAGGCTCTGGGACAACATCTGTGGTAGCCAAAAAGCTGGGGAGAAGCTACGTTGGGGTTGAGCGCGATCTGCACTATTGCTGTCTAGCGGAGAAGCGGCTGGCTTTAGCAGAGGAGGTCAAAACGATTCAGGGCTATGCGGAGGAGGTCTTTTGGGAACGGAACTCGTTTCCTAGCCTGAGGCATGCCAGAAGGAGCGCAGAAAGCCAAACTTTGGGCAAGGCTCCGCAGGAGGCTATGGATGAGTAAGAGAGAGGTTTGCAGCGGCTCAAGCAAAAGATTGTCCTTGGTGGGCAATCGCGTTCAAAACAGCTTTCAGTCTCGCAGCCAGCGCAAGAGCTGAAGGAATATCCCCAAGCCTAAGCGCAAACCTAAATGTAACCTGCAAGGTTTGCAAATTCTCCCTGGAGCGTGCTATAATCCCAAACAAGGCCGCTTGGGGCCCTCTTTTGGCTTTAGCACGTAGCACTTAATGACACAAAATCCTGTAACAGGCTCGACAACTTTTTTGCTGGCTGGTCGCTATCGCGTCGAAGAGCAGCTTGGGGCTGGTCGCTTGGCCACTGTGCAGCGGGCTTTTGACGAGCGGCTGCGCCGCAATGTTCTGCTCCACATGCTGCTCCCAGAGCTAGTCGACCAGGAACAACTCCGCCAGCGTTTCTTGACGGAGATCGAGGCCAACGCGCAATGCCCGCACCCAACGTTGCTAGAAGTCTTTGACCGGGGCGAATTAAATCGGCGCACCTACATGATCACCGATTATGTGGCGGGCAAACCGCTCTATGGGCAAGGGGCGCTTTCGCTGGAAGAGGCGCTCCTTTATGTGCGCCAGATTGCGCGAGCGATTGCGGCGCGGCAAAAGGCTGGTCTGCCCTATCCGCCCGTAAGTAGCCAAAATATCTTGGTGAGCGAGGGCCAAGCCAAATTTGTGGAAAGCTGGCTCCTTACGCCCGAAGATGCCTCGCGGGATTTGGCTTTCTATCGCGCTCCAGAGCGCACTGAAGGTCAAGCCCCGACCCCAGCCAACATCGTTTATGCGCTGGGGTTGTTGTTGTATGAACTGCTCACTGGCACGCGCCCCCTAAGCGGCGGCGATGCTCAAACAAGCGGGCATCCTCGGTTGCAACTCCCTCCCATTTCGCAGCACCGCGCTTTACTTCATCTCCCGTCACTCGAAAAGCTGATTGCTCACGCCACTGCGCGGCTGCCCGAAGAGCGTTATGCCAATTTGCCCGCTTTCTGTGAGGCGCTTGATGCTCTATGGCGCGAATTGGGCACAGAAACCCAGCGGTTGACTCCGCTTGCCCTTCCCCAGCCCAAAGCGAATAATACCCCTTTGCCAATGCCTACGCCACTCCCGCCGCCCGTTGCCTCAACCTCTTGGGTTAAAAAACTGCGCCTAGATCGCTTTGCAACTTGGGCTATAGGGCTTTTGTTCCTTTTCCTCCTGATTGGGGGAGGATATTTGCTCTTATCTTCTTTGGCCCCAGAGACCCTTGAGAATCCAGTTTCTGGCTCTGAGGTCTTAGTCGTCAATGTTTTTCGGCTCAATCTGCGCGAAGGCCCAGGGCTTTCGCATAAAGTCCTGGTCGAAATGCCAAGCGGGACACGAGTTCATAAGAAAGAGGGGCCCCGCTACGCCGACAATGTAGCTTGGGTGAGGGTCCAGGCCGAAATGACAGGGAATCCTGAAGGTTGGACATCTTTGAATCTTTTGAAACCTGAACAATAGAAACTTGTGTTACCTTCTGTAGGCTCAGGAAACAGCGTTGGTTTTGGTTGCGGCAAGCTTAACCAGCGATCAACATGAAACTACGAGACTATGCGAAAAAAGCCGGAGTAAGCTATCGAACAGCCTGGCGCTGGTGGAAGGCTGGCAAACTCCCTGGTTATCAGATGGACACGGGAACGATTATCGTGACCGAAGAGCCAATGGAGACCCGCGAAACCGCCCAGCGCATTGCGCTTTACGCTCGTGTCGCAGCCGCCGAAAACAAACTGAACTTACAGCAGCAAGCCGAACGGTTGATTGCCTACTGTAACGCAAGGGGCTATCAGTTTCAGAAAGTGGTAAAGGAAGTTGGTTTAGGGCTTGACGATAGTTGCCCTAAGCTTTTAGCGCTGTTAGAAGACTCATCAATCACGCTGATTGTGATTGAACACAAAGACCGTTTAACCCGTTTTGGTTATCATTATCTTGAAGCTCTTTTACGAGCGCAAGGTCGACAGATTGAAGTGGTTAATCAAACAGAAAATGGCCCAGAAGACTTGTTGGCTGACCTAAACAGCATTGTTTACACCTTTTGTGTGCGAATCTATGGCCACCGTCGGGCAAAACGCAAGACTGAACAACTTATGACCGAACTTGCGGCCAAAGAAAAGGAAGATTAAAGCAACTAGCAGAGCGGCAAGAAAGGAGACCTGTAGCACATCCTATGAACATTCTGTTGCAACAAACAAATAGTCGCGTGCAACTGCGGCCTTGGCATCGGCGCGATGATCTAATCCTCCAAGCCTGGCCCCCGTATACTGACCCTTTGAACATGCTTTGGAACCTTCCACGGACCCCTTTGCTTCCTCCTCCCTTTTTTGCTTACGGCACTACACCTCATATTCAGCGTCTCTGGGCCATTGAAGACCCGAAACAACGTTTGCTTGGGCGGCTGTCGCTCCGCGAAATTGACCAAAAGAAAGGGTCGGCCCGCTTGGGGATTTCCCTCAACCCGGCTCATCTTGGGCAAGGCTTGGGAACCGAAGCTCTTTTGATCTTTTTCAACTACTTTTTCGGCCCGCTGGCATTTGCAACGATGCAACTTGACGTTGCGGCGCTCAACCTCCGCGCCGTGCGCTGTTATTTGCGCTTAGGTTTCCAGCCGGTGGGCGAGGAATGGCGCGAGGTGGGCCAAGATTTGACCCGCAAGCTCTTGCATGATCCGCATTACCCCGACCTGCGAGCCTACTTTCGCCGGGAAAGCCAGAAATTTTTTACCCAATTTATTGAAATGGAATTAGATTATTATGCGGCCCAGCTAAATCTGGCCGCTTCGCCGCTCGCAACCCAGGCGGTGTAAATTTTTCCTGCGAAACCAAAGCCGCGTGCGGGGCACGCGGATCGGGATTCGGTCTGTAAATTAGAAGCCTGTGCTACGCCTGGGGCCCACTTTAGGCGCGGTTATGCTTAGGAGCTACCGGCAAAAGAGCCAGGTGCCGGGCCCGTTTAATCGCCGTTGACAACTTGCGTTGCATTTTGGCGGTCACTCCTGTTCGGCGGCGCGGCAAAATTTTTCCTTGGGGCGTGATATAACGCTGAATGCGCTTAACATCTTTGTAATCAGGCAAAATTCCTAGCGCGGTGAATTCACACTCTTTGCCCCGCCGAGGGTGCATGGCCCGCGAAACCCGTTGTTGTCGTCTCATAAGTTTAGAAGTTAGCTTTCCTTTCTGAAATGGAGAATCCAGCCCAACTGTTGATCTTGACAGTTGCGCTAGTATATCACATTTTGCAAGAAGTGTGGCCCGATTTTAGCACTCTCCATTTGAGCATCTTGCCAAGATAGGCTACAATGGCTAGGCAAAGGGCCCCTTGACCTTTTTGAACAGCGAAATTAGGTCAATTGGCGCAATAGGCGGTGCGACTATTTTGGGCCTCCCTTCCTTGCTCTTTTCTCCTGTTTGGGCTATTTTCAAGCAGGATAAGAAATCAGCAGAAAAGCATGATCAAAATTCTTAATCATAAATCTTACGGCAGGATACCCAGGAGCTTTAGCCCTGGGAGGAATG
>DCSM01000008.1 GCA_002325605.1 Chloroflexaceae bacterium UBA1466 | reverse complement strand
CGCATTTCAGCCAGCCCTGCCGCATCCGCATCATTAAGCAAAAGCACTTGACAGCCCGTCGCCTGCGCCAAAAGATCCTGCCCGTTTTGCCCAATCCATTCGGGGGCGATATTGGCCGCCGTCAGAATCACGCCATCGTGGATCACGGCGGGGAAGCCGCAGCCTACAGGCCCTTGCCAATTAAAGTGTCGTACCACCGCCGCGACGGTTTCTACCACAGCGTTAGGTAGCACAGGTTGTGGAGTAGGAAGCCGATAGCGCTCCTGAAGCATGCTGCCTGTGCTAGTTTCAATCACATTCCCTTTGATTCCCGAACCCCCAATGTCAAGCCCTAACACTTGCATAAAAACCTCCATTTCAAGATTAGAAAAGCCTCAAATAAAATAGCGGCCTGAATTTAAGATGGCTCCTGGGTCACACACAGCTTTAAACGAACGGAGAGCCTCAAAATTGCTTGGGAGGCTTCCCCACAAATCAAGCTGCGAGCGCAACTCAATTGGCGCATCATCTACGAAAATGTAGCTTTCGGGCGAAGTAAGCGTCGCTCTGAGCACCGCCAAAGTCGTTTCCAGTTGAGAAAGTGAAGTCGCAGCTGGAAGCCACCAACGCGCATAAATTTCCCGATTCCCGACATAAATAAGATGCGCGGCTCGCCAGTTTTGTTCTTGGGCAGTCTCTGAAAGCGTCTTAGCCAAATAAAACATTTGAGGCAAGGGTGCACTTCCTTGCAAAAGCAAGGAAATTTCCGCGTTTGACTCTTTAGCCGCCGTTATTTGCTTAAAATTTGCAATTTCTTCCCAAACCGTTGAATTATCCCGCTCGTCAAGATCCACACAACGTGCGCCAACCTCTATTCCTCGGCGAGTCGCTTCATAGATTTGGCGTAAAACCTGCGCTTTTTGGCCCGCAAAGCGAGCAATAGCTAAGAAAGCAGCAGTTTGGCCCGTCAGAAACTCGCTTAAAGAAGGAATCGCTTGCGCGGCCCCCAAATCAAGCGAGACAAGACTCACAGGCTCTAAGGGGGGAAGCCGCAGTTGTTTTAACGACTCCAGGGTAACGTAGGGGTCGCTGAAGGAGAGAAACAAAGTGCGCTGGCACGCAGGGCGCGGCTGAGGTTTAAGCGTAGCCTCCACGATGACCCCTAACGCCCCAAAGGCCCCAAGATGGAAAGCTGCGTTGGTCGGGCTTGGGATTTCTCCCTGGTAATGGGCTTCAAGCAACTGCCCATCGCCCAAAGCAACGCGCAGGCACGGCTGCCAATCCCGTGGCGTACCAAAGCCAAACCGATAGGGCCCACTTGCATTACAAGCCAATAAACCGCCGATGGTAGCCTGCGGCGCGGCGGCAGGGTCCCAGGGAAGCCAAAGCCCATCCTTTGCCAAAGTAGCTTGCACTTCGGCGAGCGGCAGCCCTGCGCCAACCGTCAAAGTACAATTTTCTCCTTCCCCAACTTTTTCAAACTGGCGAAGCTCAGTTGTTCGCAAAGCAAGATCATAGCGCATTGGAATGCGCCCTGAACTCTGCTGCGTCCCCGCTCCCCAGGGCACAAGCGCCGTGCCCGCTGCGGTTGCTTGGTGGAGCAAAGCTGCCAGTTCGGGGGCATTAGCAGGCGTTTCGACCCTGCTGGGGGCAATTCCATACAAGACACAAGTTTCCATAAGCAAACTCTTCTCATCCTAAATTGCTTCAGGCAGCCCTTTTAACCTCATTGGCCACCACGAATTACTGAAAAGGCTAAATGCTACTTTTGGTGCAGGTTTCCCTGGCTTTTTATCATAGCACAATTCTGGCCAAAACGGGAAAAGAAGACGGCTAGGCTTGAGGAAGCCAGCCGATTCTTCGGTTTCTGGGATTGCTTTTTGGCTTAAAAACAAGCCTGGAAAACCTCTTAAAGCTCTCAGAAAGCTTACTTTTTCGCTCAGAGCTTGGCGGAAAACTCATTATGGCCCGCTGCGACAAGCGTTTGATATTCTTTCGCGGTAAGTTCTACGCCCAACCGCGCTGCTTCTACGAGCGAAAGCGTCTCGCCCGAAAGTGGCAAGGCATGATAACCATCTTCCTCACTCCCTGCCGCATATTCTTGGGCTTCCTCTTTAGTTGCGTAAGTAGAGCTTTGCCGAATAAAGGGTTTTCCTTCTTCGCTCTGCCAGTAAATTGTCCAGCGTTGTGTTGACATTTATTCCTTCTTGGTACTTAAATTCTTAGGAGATAAGATTAGCTTCCAGCAAATTGACCTGATAAAAACCGCGCCCAACATGAATGCTGCGCCGCACCCGCATTCGGGCTGCTTTGAGCGTTTCTTGCACGAAATCTGCTTTGATCATTTGAATGTCAGTTCGGCGTTGAGTCTGAGGAAAGTGACCTCCAGCCCAGTGCATAGCGGCTAAAAGCGCATTATAAGGCGCATAAGTTATGAAAAGGGGCCCACGGGAAAGGCTGGCTAAACGGGTGCAAAGTGGCGCAAAAATTGAGCTAGGATAGTGAATCAAGACATCCAAACAGACTACAGCATCATACTTGCCACTGACTACCTCAAGATCGCCCGCAATAAAGTTGATTTGCTCGCGCAAACCAAGTTTTTCAGCTTGTTGCACACCCAATTTCAGCATCCGAGGAGCAATATCTACGGCTGTAACACGATAACCGAGTTTAGCCATTGCCAAACTAAAGAGGCCTGTGCCACAACCTGCGTCAAGAATGGTTGCTCCTGGAGCCAAACGATGTTCGGCTAACCAAGCTTGCACATTTGAAAGCATAACATTATGCCCATCCCGTACAGTTTTTCGCACAGAAGAAAGTTCTGCTTCGCCGTAAATGGCCGCCCAACGCTCAAAACCAATGCCATCAAAGTATTCGTGGAGTTGAGATTTACGCTGTTTAGAATCAGTTATTGTTGTCATAGCCCTATTTCCAGCCGCCAATGATGTCAAAAATCTCTTTATCGTTGATAGGTTTGGGAATAACCGCGTGGGGACTATTCAAAATGTATTCAGCAAGTTGGTTATAAGGTTGCGTACAAACTTCTTGTTCAGCATGTTCCATCTCAAAGAGCGTTTTCCCTGCGAGACGACTGCGCCGAATGAGGTCGTGATAAGGGACACGCGAAATAAGGCGCGTTCCTACCAATTCAGCAAACTGTTCTAACAGCGATGTTCCCCCGCCATGCACGAAATCTACTCGATTCGCAATGATTCCCGCCAGTTTGACCTTGTAACGGGCACTTTTTTGGGCCACGGCCATACACAGCCGATTCGCCGCGAAGATGCTATCAAATTCATTGGTAGCAATGATCAGCGCATAATCGGCGTAATTCAGGGGCGCACTAAAGCCTCCACAGACCACATCGCCCAGAACATCGAAGAGAATCACATCATATTTATCGTATAAGCCAAATTCTTGCACTAATTTGACGGTTTCGCCCACCACATAACCCCCACAACCACTCCCTGCTGGCGGGCCACCAGCCTCAATCGTGCCGACTCCTGCAAAACCAGTTTTGACAACATCTTCGATTCTCACCTCTTCGTGGTGAAAATCAACGCCCCCCAACACATCAATGACTGTATCTTGCAAATAGCCTGTCAAGGGAAAAGTGCTATCGTGTTTGGGGTCGCAACCAATCTGCAAAACACTGGCTCCTTTAAGAGCTAAAGCCGCAGAAAGGTTAGCGCTGGTGGTACTTTTGCCAATTCCACCTTTGCCATAGACTGCTAAAAACAGACTCATTCAATACTCCTTATGATTCCGTTTTGTTGTTAAGTTTAGAGGAAACAAATTCTGCTACTCAAAACAGAAAATTGCTTCCTCCAAATGTTTCTAACCACCAAGTTCTTCTTTTGCTTTCCGCAAAACCTCGGCAGTAATGACCGTAAAGCCGCGTTCGGCAGCAAATTTTTCAGTATTTTTCTTAACTTTCCCACGCACGAAAAAAGGAATTTTCTTGAGCATCGCTTCGCCATCGGGCGACCAAACTAAAGGCCCAGCAGCATCTTTCTTCTCTGTTTGCGAAGCGGGCGCAGACGGTGCTGCTTCAACTTGATCCCTCGCTTGCGAAGCTTCGGCTGGAGCATTCTCGTCATATTCCAGGCCCGCATCGCCAAAAAGGTCAATTAAATGCTTTTCTAAACCAAGTTTTGTGCTGGTATAAACCCCATCAGCAATTACATCTGCGCCATCAAAGCCTAACATTGGGCGATAACTCAGCAAATGATCTTCAATATGCGTTGGGGAAGCAATGACAAGCGTTGGAACATCTAGTTTTCGACAACTATGGCGCTCCATGTGCGTGCCGCAAACTAAATCTGGCATCGTTTGCTCAATCTGTTGAGCAACATCTTGAAATTCCTCAGTCACCAAAAGCTCATTTGAGAGATAAGCAGCAAGTTGCTCCCGCACCCAATCTTTGTGTTGCGTTAGATATGTCCCTGCTCCAGCGATTTTCATGCCTAATTCATCGTGCAGAAACTTAACAATCCCCACAGTTCGCGTTGCATCACCGAAAACATAGGCTTTCTTGTTACTGAAACTCTCCATATCCGCCGTGCGAGCAAACCAGGGTACACCACTCGGCGCACTCAAGCCGTCAAGCGAAAACGCGGTCAGCGGGGGCATATTAAGAGCTTTTGCACCAAACTGTTCGGCTAAACTATTCAGCATCTCAACTAACTGGCGAAGCCAAGCCAACGTCGGTTTGACCCCAATTGGCGCGTCGTAAAGCGCAGGCATACCAAACTGAGTCTCAAGAAATTGCGCTGCGCCAAGCCCTAATTCCCGATAAGGAGCAATATTCAGCCAGGCTGCGGGCAATCGTTCCAAATCTTTCAGGCTCGCGCCCCACGGCGCAACAACATTGATTTGTACACCCAGAGTTGCCATCATTCGCCGTAAGCAGACAAGATCGGCCCGAGCGTGAAAACCTAACGACGCGGGCCCCAAAATGTTGACGCTGGGCTGCGGGGTACGGATGTGTTCATGGGCATAGCGCTGAACTAAAATCGTGAATAAGCCTTCGGTAGCTGCAACCTCTTCCATACGGTAAGGATTAGCATCGTAGACTAAAATATCCGCTTTGACTCCTGCACTTGCTGCTGTACGTTCTAAGTCTTCTTGAAGCAGAACAGTACTACAACTGGCAGAGACAATGATTAAATTGGGCTTTAAGGCTTCGTCAACTTGCTGCAAGGTCTGGGGTAACAGAATCGTACCTTGGGCTAAATCGCGCCCTGTAACGACGCTGGTCGTCATTTGGGGAAAATCGGGCGTGCGTTCCAACATAGCGAAGATTGTATTTATGTAATCATCGCCTTGCGGCGCGTGAAAAACCGCGTGAACACCCTGCAAACTATTCGCAATGCGGCCCACCCCATGATGAGCCGTTCCCTGATACATCCAATAAGCCAGACGCATAATTTAGCCCTCAACCTTTACAATCGTTCTTTTGCTTGGCATCAGCCCAGCAGTCCAGGCAGCGTCATCAAGCGGGCCCAATTGTTGGTGGCGTTTTAAGCTGCGCGTGAACATCCCCGCCAAAGTGCCTACGCCTGCCCAACCATGAATTTGCATAAATGTAAATTCGGTACTCCACTTAGCCACAAAACCTTGGCCAATTAACGGATTTGTCGTCGCTAACGTGCTGATCACTAAGTCAGGCTTAATCTGAGCAATATCTTTCAATTGGCGGTCAAAATTAGGCTGTTCAACCAACTTGACCCCTTCCAAAGCAGCCAATTCACGAGCGTGAAACCGCCGATTGATATAGGTTGTGCTACATTCAACAACTTCAGCACCCGCATGACGTACAAATCGCGCAAGGGGCAGTTCCATTAAATTATCAGCAGTGAAAAAGACTTTTTTACCGCGTAAGACTTCAGTATGCTCCGCAATCCGCTCCCAAGCGGCCTTTTCGCGCTGGCTCAAATCCACTTTTTTCCCAAAGAGCGCAGCAAGGTCTTCCCAAAAAGCTCGCGTCCCATCGGGGCCAAAAGGAAAAAGCGACGAAAGGACAGTCGCGCCCCGTTCCCGATTAAGCCGCGCTGCAACCTTCGCCAGGTAAGGCTGCAAAGGCGCAAGAATCGTGCTTGGCCCAATCGGGGGCAAGTTCGTAAAGTGGTCGGCGGGCAGAAACCCAGCCACGGGAATGCCAAGTTCTTGGGCTTCTTGCAGGAAATCATCCGCAATTGCGTCGTTGACCGAACCCAGAAAAACAACACGCTTGTCATCGGCGGGCGCTTGCGGGCAGAAGGGCAACAAAGCCTGAAGCACCGAATCCTCAGCTTGACTGAAAATATATTCCAAACCACTCGCGGGAACATATAAAACAGGCAATTCGGCACTGCTAAGACTTTGGGCTAACCCTTCAAATTCGACTTTCATTACTTCAGGCGAGCAAGAGGAGAGGAGAAAAATAACAGAAGGCTTGTGGTCTGCTTGAATTTCATTGATAAGATCGCGTAATTCAGGCTGATGTTTGGATAGATCGGCTTCTTCGATCAAAGCTACCCCGAATCGAGGGCGAGCAAAAATCATCACGCCGAGCATATTCTGGAGAAAATGAGCGCAGGTGTGGGTTCCCAAAATCAAGAAAAAGCTATCTTTGATCTTCTGATAGAGCCAACCAACACATGCCAAACCACAAAAACCAAAATATGTTCCATCTTCACGGATAATAGTTATTTGAGAACTCATATTTTTTCTGATGGAGGGGCATTAGAAAATACCCCTCCAAATTAGTGGACGCGAAGATTAAATTTTCATGCCAGTCGGGGCCGTGAATTCAGCGAGTTCAGCTTCGTCAAAATCCTCTTCGTTGAATTCGAGGTCAGCAGGCGCACCACAGGCCGAGATGGCTTCCTGGTGCTTTTCCTCTTCGTTGAATTCAGGGAGGTCAGCGGGCGCACCAGAGGCGGAAATCGCTTCAGGCTGCTTAGGTTGCTTGGCCATTGTGCCCACAAAATTCACATCGGCCTTCATTTCAGGATGCTCTTCCTGCACATGAGCCAATTGTTCCTTAGAAAGAACGTGTTTCTCATCAAACCCAAAGTCAACCTCGGTCTTGAAACCTTTTTGCTTCACACGCCCTAAGTCATAAAACCGTTTGGAAAGGGTCGTTTGGGCAAAGGCTTTCAGACAACCGAGCATATACTTGCGCTTCCAGGGGTCTTTGATGAATGGATAACCAACTAGAGACTTACGCATATAGAAACGGCCATAATTGCGTAAGACCCCTTTCAAAACATCTTCGCGTTCCATTGCATCAGGCTTCATAATTGGGGTTACGAAATTGTATTTGGAATAGTCGCGGATCTCGACCTTATCGCCTAAATCCTCAAATAACTCGGCAAAAGGCCACGGGGTATACATATTCCAATTGACCATATCTGGATCCCAATCAAGCGAGAAGCCGTAGGTTTCCTCGATGGTTTCGGGGGTTTCGTTGTCTAAGCCCATAATAAATTGTGCTTCAGCAACAATTCCATGCTTTTGCAGCATCTTGACCGCATACTTATTCTGCTCAATCGTTGTTTCTTTGCGAAAACGATTAAGTTTCAATTGACTAGCGGCTTCTGTCCCCAGCGAAACATGTACCAAACCTGCTTTACGATAGAGCGGCAGAAGATCAAGGTCGCGCAAAATGTCAGTAACGCGAGTATTGATGCCCCAATAGATGCCCAAATTGCGGTCAACTAACTCATTGCAAAGCGTGATAAATTTCTTACGATTGATGGTTGGTTCTTCATCGGCGAGAATGAAAAAGCCGACTTTATGATTCTTAACCAAACCTTCAATTTCATCAACGAATTTCTTAGGATCACGGCTCCGATACCCGCGCCAAAACTTCCATTGCGAACAGAAACGACAGGTAAAAGGACAACCGCGAGCGAAATTGGGGACAGCAACCCGCACATTCAAGGGGATATAGATGTAGCGATCCCAATCCAAAATGGTCCAATCGGGGGTCAAATTATCCAAAGGTCGAATGGGAGGATGGGCTGCTGTAGCTACGACTTCGTCGTTTTCGAGGTAGGCAATGCCTAAAATATCTTTGCGATCAGTGAGATCACTGCCAGCTTCAATTGAGCGCAAGAGATTGACGATGATTTCTTCACCCTCGCCCCGTACAATGTAATCAATCCAGGGTGCTTCACTGAAAACTTGCGAATACATGAAGGTTGGGTGAATTCCGCCCAAAATCAATTTCGCTTGGGGGCGCATTTCACGGGCAATTTTCAGAGTTTCCTGGGCTTTGTAGATCATCGGCGTAATGGCGGTGGCCATGATTACGTCAGCTTCCGACTTGCGGATGACTTCAGCTAAAACCTCATGGGGTATATCTTCGGCCATTGCATCGATAAAGCGCACGTTTGTATAACCAGCATTTTTGATTGCCCCCCCCAAATAAGGGGCCCAGCTTGGGGGCCAATTGCCCGCAATTTCTGCTCCTCCAGCGTGATAATTTGGCTGAATCATTAAGATTCGCATCATGTACTCCTTAATTAACCTGAAAATGTAATGGTATAAGCACAGCGAACATCATTCATTGTGAGATGTTCTGCTTTTCTAACAAGAGTCTTGGGTTCAATAAGTGTTTGAAGCAACTTCTCAAACGTGCCCCGATAAAAACTACAAGCAATTTTTTGAGTTTGGTCTTCTGTTTCAGGGGCTTGATTCGCAAGAATGATCATTGGTTCAGGGCCATTCACAAACCGAAATTGGCCACTGCCCACAAAAGTCCAAGCATTTTTGCCAATGACAAACATAAATAAAGGAAGGCCTACTTGGCGGGGCAGAAGCTTTAGAAGTTGCTGAAAAGGCTTGGGAATTCGATGTTTGAGCAGGTAAGCTGCTGTCAATTGACCAGCGAGCGTTAAAACCTGGACTAACTCATCGGGGTTCAAAGGAGTTGTCAAAGCGTGGACGAGAGAGAAGAAGTCCTGCTCGGCAACCATCGCGGTTGGAAGGTTATCGGGTAGGTCGGCTCGCCCCACCTGGTGCAGAATTTCAAGAGCTTTGGGGGGGCCATAGATATTTTTTAAGGCTTGAACCGTCTGAATAATGGAATTTGGGCCAATTTTAGCGTGTGTCATAGTTGTAGTCAAGCAGCCAAGAATGCCTCTTTTAGAGCCATTCGGGACTCTGAAACCTCACCTGGTGGGCCGTGGCTTCCAAATCGAAGCCGGGGTTTCCCCTCGGAATCCCCGGTTTTAGCCGGGGCTCAACAGCTAAAGCTGTTGATTCCTATATGGAAAATAAATTAGGTTTCATACTAGAAGAAAACACAGAAAGATTATATCATAAGTGCAAAAATCCGCAAATGCGCTTTGGGAAAAGGTAAAGCCCGCTGCGGGAAAAATCCACGCCAACGGGCTTTGGAAGAAGGAGCGAGACTTCCCAACGCTTACATCCCTGGGGGAACTACCGTTGGTAAAGGGGGAGGGGGAGGCACACTCACATTAGGATAGGGAAGTTGGGGATAATTGACCCCAGCCTCAATCGCCCATTTGAACCAATCATGCACCAAAGTACCCGAAATGAAGATGCCAATTGCACCTGTAATGCCCATCAGCCATGCAAACCAAAAGGCCCACAAGTGAATGCTATAGGCATTGGCATTGAACCCCATGACCCAGCGCCACAAAAGCTGGGCGCGTTCTGTACCCGTTCCTGGTGCTTCAATCTCGGCGATTTCCTCGTGGGCTCCAAACTTTTCCGCCGACCAAACTGTCGCGCCGTGCATGGAGAGCAAAACTGTCGAACCTAAAAGGAAGAAAATCGAGACCATGTGGAAGGGGTTATAGTAGAAATTACCATACCGCACACTGACGTTGTTTGTCCAATCAAGCAGGGCTTTGATCCCGTGGCTTGGGGCTTCAGACCAGTTACCCATTGCCATCGGGCGGAAAATGTAGATTACTAGGTAGAGAGCCAGCGCCGAGCTAAAGCCATAAGCCAAATAGGGTTTGATATTATGTGCTAAAGCCCGTGTCCAGAGGCGCATTTCCCACGCCAGAAGGGAAAGCGTCAGGAAGAAGGTACTCGTTAGCCACCAACCACCTTGATTAAAGGGGGCCCATTGTAGCCCATAGGCGGCAGAAGGTGGGTCGATTTGCAGCACCGCGAAATATTTGACAAAAGCTACGGGATTGTAGCCGACTTGCGCGAACATTGTCATCAGCCAGATGAAGGCGAACATTGAACCGCTAATGAACGCAATCGCGCCCCAGACCCCAAGATAGATCGGGCCAAGCTGGGTCTCGCCGAAAAAGTCCAGCAGTTGAATGTGAATCGGTTGCCCAATTCGTCCGTTACTTCCCCCAATGTCCGCGTCAATAACTGGTCTCTCTCCAAAGCTTTGGATTGCCATAAATTACTCCTTTATCAAACCCCACGCCACCAGGGGAGATTATTCCAGAAAAGCCAGAAGCCGACCCAGTCTTTTACGAGCCAGCCGGAGGAGAGGATACAAAGGTTAGAGACCAGCACGGCTCCCGCCGCTACGAGGGTAGCGAGACGATGGATGCCATCTTCCCCAATCGAGTAGCCGACGATGTCCCGCCAGAAGTTGTGCAAACTGGCTTCGGGGTCTGCGCTCCGACACTGCGTCGCGCTCAGAATTGCTGATCCGTGCATTCCGAGCAACAGCGTGGAGGTGAAAAGGCCCGTGATTCCAAGCGCATGGAAAGGATTGTAGAAGAAATTGTTGTAGCGATAGCCAAACTCGATAATCCAATCCAAGTGGGGGAGAACACCCAGAACAAAACCTTCCGACCAGCGACCCATGGCGATGGGGCGAACAACCTGGAGGGTCAACCAGGCCGAGAAAACCACGCTGTAGGACAGCGGAACGTGATAACCCAATTCGAGCTTGCGGCAAATATCAGCTTGCCGCATCATCCAACTAAAGAAGGTTAGTGAGGCAAAGAGAACGGTCATTTGCCACTTAAAACCTTCCGTTCCGGGAGCAGCCAAACCCAGGCCTACCGCAGCTGGTGGCGGAACCAGTCTGCCCGCAATGAAGTTCTGGGCGTAGCTATAGGGACCGTGGAAAATTACCGCATCGGCGTAGAAATAGACCCCGATGATAATCCCCAAAATCGCTGTTACGCCCCACAACCCAACGAAAAAGGGCCCTACCCAAAAGTCGAACGGATCAAAGCCAAAGATGTCCCCAAAGAAGGTTCTTCCTGGCTTACGGAAGTCGGCCTCAATTTGGGCAAGAGTCCGGCCTCCGATCACACGTGTCGAGCGACTTCCATCCAAAACCACAGCACTCATCCCTGCTTCCTTTCAGGCGCTTTCGCGCATTTTATGGAAACTTCGCAACGCCAACTTCCACCATTTTTATGCCCCAAAACAGCCCAGGCTTCAACTGCTGGGCAACCTCAACGTTTTTACGGAGGTTTTTTGCATGAAAGATAAAATCTCTACTTTGAAGTCAAGTATATTACAGCGATAGGATGTTGTCAAGTTAAAGAAACCAACCCAGATCGCGCCCTTAAAGAAGCCTTAGCCCAGGCGGCGCAGCAACCATTTTGCCAGAGCCGGGCTGGCTCCCGCGAGCGCGACCAAAGGCCGGGCTGTGACCGGTAAAATAATCTCGCCGTTGCTCTCCTTTTTACTGGCTTGGACAATGGCTTGCGCTACCTCCTCAGCTTC
The DNA here is from genome assembly GCA_002325605.1 of Chloroflexaceae bacterium UBA1466. Classification (GTDB taxonomy): domain Bacteria; phylum Chloroflexota; class Chloroflexia; order Chloroflexales; family Chloroflexaceae; genus UBA1466. The sequence goes on along the minus strand of DCSM01000008.1, from coordinate 1,261 downwards.
CAGCCACGGGAGCCGCTGGCTCGCTCGGCCCAATTTCTCCACATTAGCCCGCTCGTAAAAGGCCGTGCGGACGATTCCAGGGCAAACCAAAGCGCACTTCACGCCTGTCCCTTGAAGGTCAAGCTGGAGCGAGCGCGTAAAGCCTACAACAGCAAATTTGGTTGCACTATAGAAAGTAAAGTTAGGAAATGAAAGCAGCCCAGCCAGCGACGCGATGTTGATGATCTGGCCTTGTTTGCGGGCTAACATCTGGGGCAAAAAAGCCTCAATACAGCGCACGGTCCCGTAAAGATTAACCTGCAGCATCTCTTCAAGATCGGCAAAATTGGCTTTTGGGAAACTTTCCCAAATTCCAAACCCTGCGCCGTTGATCAAAAGATCAACTTGACCATAGTGGGCTAAGGCTTGAGCAGCAAGTTGCTTAACTTGGGCAGCATCGCTAACATCAGTCGGGATAACCTGCGCTTCTTGGCCCTGCGCTAAAATTCGCTGCTGGAGTTCGGTGAGTTTTGCGCCCGAACGGGCAACTAAAATCACTTTTGCGCCTTGCGCGGCAAATTGGAGCGCCGTTGCTTCACCGATTCCGCTGGATGCGCCCGTAATGACGGCCACTCGATTCTGAAGATTCAAAGGAAAACCTCCTTTCAAACCCATTCTAATTGGGCTATTCTACCAAATGAAATGAATTGCGTCAAAAGATAAGCCTTGCTTGAACAGCTTAAAACTAGCCTTTAACTTTCTAAAAAAGCAAGATACCTGCCAAGTTTTCAAAACCTGTAGATCTCTTGCTTTGCTTTTCCTGATTATAAAGCAATTTAATTCAACTTTCTTCCCCATAGAGCTTGAGCCAAATTGCATAGACAACACTTTTCGTCAAATTTAATTCTTTTGATACTATCCGTGCCGCAAAGCTTCCACTTTGCCCATCGGTGTGTAAGGTTTGCAGCTTTTGAATAATAAGTTCTTCATCATAAAAGTTGTTTGAAGTTGAGGAATCTTGTTTTAATCCTTCGATAACTAAAGTAAATTCACCTCGTGGGGCTTGATTTTTGAAATGCTCAAGAGCCTGGCTGATCTTTGTTCGGACTAACTCTTCGTACAATTTGGTCAATTCGCGGGCCGCAACGATCTGCCGATCCCCCAAAACTAGCAACAAATCTTTAAGAGTTTCTAAAAGGCGATGTGGGGCTTCAAAGCAAATCAAGGTAGCTGAAATGGAAGCTACAGTCTTCAAAAATGTCCGTCGTTCACTGCTTTTGCG
>DCSM01000196.1:10535-11039 GCA_002325605.1 Chloroflexaceae bacterium UBA1466 | reverse complement strand
TGCCCAATTTCTGAAGGGAGAATACTGAGTTGTGTACCGTACAAATCTAGCGATTGCAAGTTAGTCAGCTGCCCAATTTCAGGTGGGAGGCTGCTGAGTTGTGTACCGTACAAATTTAGCGATTGCAAGTTAGTCAACAGCCCAATTTCAGGAGGGAGGCTGCTGATTTGTGTACCGTTCAAATTTAGCGATTGCAAGTTAGCCAACTGTCCAATTTCTGAAGGGAGATAACTTAGTGGTGTATTAAAGAACATTAGCTCGATGAGTCGTCCTTCATCATCGTACTCTGTTTCCATTGGAGCAACTCCCGTCTTCTCAACGATAGTTGCCAAAATTTCCTTGTCTAGCATTGCTACTCCTGTTCTGTTAAAGCCAAATCATTGAGCAACTGCTCGACGGTCTCCAGGGGAAGGTCGGTTAAAGTAGCAATTTCGGCTGCGGCCATACCTTTCTGGGCCATCCGCGCCACGATCTCAGTATATCCTTCGGCCTTTCCTTCGGCCT
>DCSM01000196.1:8378-10480 GCA_002325605.1 Chloroflexaceae bacterium UBA1466 | reverse complement strand
CTTTCCTTCGGCCTTTCCTTCGGTCCTCCCTATGAGCAACCCCCGCTCGTATTCCTCAACCTCTTTCAGTTGCTGCGCGGCTTCCTCTTTCATTTGGGCCCGCTCCTGCCGCGTCGTTTTGTCCTTCTCAATCCGCTTGAAGACTTCTTGAATCGTAGCCCGATAGCGAGTTTCGTCGACCTCTTCATCAAAGGTATCTTCCACCGCTTCCAACCATTCCCGAATCAAGGGGGGAGTTTTAGGATTGAGATACTTAGGGCAAAGGTAGAAGACCTTATGCTTGATCTCACCCAAAGGTCGCCCTTCCAAGTCCTTAGGGTCAAAATCAATGATTGATACGTCCCGCTTATGCCGATCTCCTGAGGTCAAGACCACAATCGTAAAAACGCTCAGGTTGGGGCGATAGGTCGTTGAACGGGCCGCCTGTTCCAACAAAGCTACACACTGATAATACAAGAACTTATCATAGTGGTCAGGCAAGCGTTTCTGTTGAATGGCCACAACGACGCGATTCTTAGGGTCTTCCCCATACAAGTCAAACCGTGACTCGATGGGCCCGACGGGGATTTCAAACCGCTTTTCAGTCTCGACCTTTGTAATTTCAAGCTCAATTTGCAAGACATCTTTAGCGAAGGCCGTGAAGATGACGGGGTCGGAAAAGGCCTTCTTAAAGATTACGTCATAGCGTAAAGGGGCAACGGATTTCATCGCACTTCCTCCTATAGAAACCAACTTTATCCAGTCATTACCTAGATTATAAGCCTAGGGAAGTATAAAAGTCAAGGAGCAGGACGCTCGTTGGTTGAGCTTGCCGAAACCAGCGCTTTGCTTAGGTTGGTTGAGCTTGCCGAAACCAACGCTTTGCAAAGGTCAGTTAAGCTTGCCGAAACCAGCGTTCCCTTCGGCAACTTCGGCAAGCTCAGTTACCGCTCAGGGAACAATTCGGTGGTTGAGCTTGCCGAAACCAGCGTTCCCTTCGGCATGCTCAGGGAACGAATCCCACAATTAGATCTAGCCGCACCTTGCGGTTGATCAAGGGGCGGAGCTTGAGACCAAGGGAGAAGCTCCGCCGCAAGCTGGGAACTTAGGGCAAACCGTTCCTGCAAGCGCCGCAAGAAGGGATAAATCTGCGAGTCAGCTTGCGCTCCCTGCTCATTGGTTAGAAGTAAGTTCATTGCTTTGGTAAGCCAAGTGGGCTTTAAGATCACCAAGTCCGCGAGCAAGGGGTCAGCGAGAAAGTAGATAAGTTTGCCCAAATCGTGTAAGTAGCTGCCCAACGTACCCCTTGCCAGGTCGATTTCAATCCCTCTGGCTTCGCAAAACGCGACATAATCCCGTTCGGTGATGTGCAGTTGCGAGTGAGCTAAAAGGTCTGCTTCGACCTTCACCCACTTCCCTGGCCAAGGTAGCCCCATCAAAGGGAGCTTGGCCGCTTCCTCCGCCAACCTCTTTTTGAGTTTGGTGATTCCCATTCCCGTCTTATTACTAACACTGATCTGCCCCACCAATTGCGGATAGTTCTGTTTGAGGAGTTGAACATTCAGGTCGGGGGAACGTTCCTCAATCTGAGTCGCTACCAGAAGGATCGGGGCAGCGGGAGCAAGGGTTTGAATGGTCTTCAACCAATAGTCTAACTTCCCTTGCTCTATCCCCAAACGAGCATTCCAAACTAAGAGGTAGAGGGAACGCGGCGTGAGGAAAACCTGCTGCGTTGCGTGGTCTATCTCTTGGCTTCCAAAGTCCCAAGTATGCAAGGTAAGGGTGGTGTCGGGCGCAGAAGGGTGCGGCGTACAATATTGCGCTACTTCAATCCCTTCTGTTGATGAAAGCTGCGGGTCAAAAGCTTCTCCCCGCAACACCCGTAGCAGAGAAGATTTACCCGTCCCGCTTTCGCCGACCACCAGCAATTTGGCTTCATAGCGGATAACCTTATCGCTATGCAATTCGCGGAGGAAGGAAAGCGTAGCTTCCATCCCTTGGCTTACAATTTCTGGAGGAGGCGAAAGAAGGTTAGGATTATCCTTCAAATCTAGTACCAACAAATTGGTCAACCTTCCAATTTCAGAAGGAAGGCTGTTGATTTGCGTCTGGGCTAACCATAG
>DCSM01000196.1:0-8281 GCA_002325605.1 Chloroflexaceae bacterium UBA1466 | reverse complement strand
GCTAACCACAGCCAACGCAAGTTAGTCAACTGCCATACTTCTGGTGGAAGGGTGGTAATCTGCGTCCCCATTAAGTTTAAGGTTTGCAAATTGGGCAACCTTCCAATCTCGGAAGGGATGCTGCTGATTTGCGTCTGAGCTAACCAAAGGATTTGCAAGTTGGTAAGCTGCCAGACTTCTGGGGGGAGCGAACTTAATGGTTTATCCGCGAAGTTTAACCCAATAAGTCGCTCCGCGCTATCGTACTTTACATCGTTTGGAATAAAGCCTGTCTTTTCAACGATGAGTGCCAAAATTTCCTTGTCGCGCATGGTTAGATCCTTTCAGATGTTGCCCTTGCCTTTTAACGCCCAAAGTTCCCTTCCCTCAAAGAGTAATCTGTTCCTTACTCTCCAGCTTCCGGGAGGCAAAGTTTGGTACTTCAGCCCGCAAAAGGCTTCCTTCAATCATTTTCTCAAAGGTACGGCGATCTGCGGAACGCACGACGGCTTGCTCGTGGGCCCGTGCCAAAGCGACGGGATAACCTTGCCCCTTTGTGCATTGGTCAAAAATCAGGCTTTGAACTAAGCTAATGTGTTTAGCGTTCTTAGCCACCCATTGGGGGACTTCTATCCTTGCAATTTCCCTCCCAATCCGCATGTAAAAGAAGTGAATCCTTTGGCGCTCTTCATCGTCGCTCACGTTCATGGGGTTGAGGGAGATAAATAAGGGCCCCCTTTGACCATCCTCTTGCAATTGCTTCCCCAAAAGTTGCCCATCGGTCAGACCTTCACAGATAAAGCAGGACGGATTACTCTGGGTTCCTTTAGGGCTGCATTTCCCCCTTTGACACCTTGGCTCCTGCCCCACTTGCACATCATGGCAGTAGATAAAGCGCAACATTCCCATTATTTCCCGCGACCTGGAGCGGCTAATGTAGGAAGCAATCGGCAACTGCTCTTGGCAAAAGTAGTCCAGGCTTTGCCGATAAGGTTCTAAAAAATGTTCTTTGATGATACTTTCTTCGCTGGCTAAAACCCAACGGATTAAAGTTCCATCTTGCAAGGCCAAGGTGGGAATGTTAGGGGCCGTAAATTCGGCGGCCAGATCGGTCAGGAATTTGATCTCTTGCACATCGCGCTTAAAATTGACGTATCTCCCTGCGACGGGAATCCTTTGCATTCCCTCTTTCTGAAGGTACAAATCCTCTTCTTCATAAGCCAGCAGCGGGTGGGAAGAGAGCTTGGCCCTTGATTCGGGGCCGTAGTGTAAGTAGACCTTCCCAATGTTGATTAAGTAGCAGAGCGCGTTCCCATGATGATTTACATCAATTTGAGAACCGTCAGTGGCCAAAATAATATGCTCGGTGGGCGAAGGAAGAGCATCTTCTACGGTATCAAAAGGTTCAAGAGGTTTGGCCAAAGGCCAGGGAAAGAGTTTACGGCTTTTGATCGCCTGATCTATGATTTGCCCCCACGCATCTTCTTTCCCCGTTTCACTCAGGTAACGTTCAGCTACTTCATTCAACCGTGCATACTTTTCGTTCACATCCTGGGCTAGAGAATTCCCCATTTGCCGAATCTGTGGGCTGAGAGCCGCAAGGTCTAAAGCCATAAATTTTCCTCTTTCTTAGCTTCCAAAAGGTCTTGCTAGAGCGGAAAGGATTTGCTTTGCGTTGGCAAAAGGTCTGAAAAAAAGCGAAAGGGACGTTCAAACGAACGCCCCTTCTTTAAGCTTGTAGAGAGAAGTGAGGAAAAATTCCCTACTGCTTGAGGAATGGGGCAAATTGGGGAAGCAAAGCACGGGGAAGCCGGCCCCGAATTCGGGTCCCTTCTTCTTCGTGCTGCTCCTCTTCAATGTAGCCCCGTTCGTGCCAAAGGGCGACCAAATTCCCCTTTTGGTAAGGGATACAAGCTTCTATCAGCAGCATTACGTTGGCGAGACTAGCTTCAATACGGGCCCTTAAAGCTTCCAGGCCCCAACCTTGCTGGGCCGAAACCGCTAGATAATCCTTTGGCATCCCCAATTCTGCGGCCAAATTCCCAACCGTAGCTTCATTCATCGGCTCCATCTTATCTACTTTGTTGAGAACGGTCAGCATCGGTTTTCCCTCAACCCCTAATTTCTTCAGCGTTTCGTCTACCGTTTGCGTTTGTTCTTGGGCATTAGGATGCGTAATATCCAGAACGTGGAGCAGAAGGTCAGCGAGGTTTATCTCTTCCAGCGTTGCGTGAAAAGCAGCGACTAACTGCGTCGGCAACTTCTGAATAAAGCCAACGGTATCCGTAAGTAACACTTGTTGCCCGTTAGGTAAGGTCATTTGCCGAGTCGTCGGGTCAAGGGTCGCAAATAGCTGATCCGCAACATGGACGGTTGCATCGGTCAAGGCATTGAGCAAGGTTGATTTTCCCGCATTGGTATAGCCGACCAGCGCGACCACCGGAAGCCCACTTTCGCGCCGCTGCTGGCGGTAAAGTTCCCGATGCCGATGCACCGCTTCCAATTGCTCCTTTAACCACGCGATTCGGCGGTCAATGTTTCGCCGGTCTAACTCTAGTTGGGTTTCCCCTGGCCCCCGCAACCCGACCACCCCTCCCGCTGAAGTTCCCCCTTGGCCCGCTTGCCGCTCTAAGTGAGTCCATTGGCGACGCAAACGCGGCAACAAGTATTGATATTGGGCCAACTCAACTTGGATCCTTCCCTCATGCGTGCGAGCGTGTTGGGCAAAAATATCCAAGATCAGCGCGGTACGGTCTAAGACGGCGGTTTGAAGTTCCTTCTCCAAGTTGCGCGTCTGCGCGGGGGAAAGCTCATCATCAAAGATGAGAAGGTCATACTTCAATTCCTCCCGCAAAGCCGCAACTTCCCTTACCTTCCCAGGCCGAATGAAGAATTTGGGCGAAGGCGTGCTTAATTTTTGCGAAAGCTGCCCCACGACCTCTAAGCCTGCGGTATCCGCAAGCAAAGCCAATTCTTGCAGCGAATCCTCCACGCCCCACGGGCTGGCCGCCGTGAAAACCTCCGCCCCGACCAGAAAGGCCCGTTTGCGTGGCGGTTCAGTTTCGTGCAGGTGTTTGCCACCTTTGGTTTGTTCTTCGATGGTCTTTGTCCTTTGCTTAAATAGAACGAATGCCAATTTTTATCGTAACATTACGCTTAAACCATGTCAAATGCAATTTGCCCTTGCCTGACCTTATTATAAGTTAAAATTTCGTTGGCTTGTAAGAAAAGCAAGTTTGTGTATAATTAGGAATAAGGAAGTTCTCTGTGTTCTTTCTTGCTTATTAAAGAAATGCCAAACAAATTTGCGATTGGAAGCCGAGTTTGGGCTTTTGAGGCTGCTTCACAGGCTTCCAGCCCGTAAATTCCTTCCTTTTATGAGGTATCAAAGATGAATAGTGTCTATCTAGGCATTGATATTGGCTCTACAACGGTGAAAGTCGTTGTGATAGATCGCCAACGAAATCTGCTTCACCAGCGCTACTTGCGTTCCAATGGGCAACCGCGCCAGACTTTGCTCCGCGCTATCGCCGATTTGCAAGCTGATTTAGCGTCAAAGCAGATTCTTGGCGTGGGGCTTACAGGTTCAGGCGGGGATCAAATTGCTCAATTGATTGGTGGGCAACATTGTAATGAACTTATCGCTCAGACTCGTGCGGTTGGTGAGTTTCACCCTGAAGCTCGCACCGTAATTGAGATTGGGGGACAAGACAGCAAGTTTTTGGCGGTTGAATGGGATGCGCGAAGTGAAAAGATGGTGCTAGTTGATTTTGCGATGAATGCGCTTTGCGCGGCGGGAACTGGCTCTTTCCTCGATCAACAAGCCGAACGGTTAGGCATTTCTATCGAAGAAGAATTTGCGAATTTGGCTTTGCAATCAACTAATCCTGCCCGAATCGCGGGACGGTGTACAGTTTTTGCCAAATCCGACATGATTCACTTGCAACAAAAAGGCATTCCCTTAGCGGATATTTTAGCAGGTTTGTGTTTGGCGCTGGCCCGCAATTTCAAAGGCGTGATTGGCAAAGGCAAGGCTTTTACGCCCCCGATTCTTTTTCAAGGCGGGGTCGCTTACAATCAAGGCGTGGTAAGGGCTTTTGAACGGTTGCTGAAATTAAAGCCCGGCCAACTGATTGTGCCCGAAAACCACCCGATGATGGCCGCTTTAGGCACAGCTTTTGTCGCTATGGACGAGGATGCGCTCGGCAAATTATCAAAATTCATTGGTTTTGAACCACTCGAAGCACAGATCAAAACGCAAAAAAATCTTCCCACCAACATGGAGCCGCTAAAGAGTCACGAAATTCAGCCAGCGCGTTGCGAATTAACTACAATTAGCCAAGCCAAAAAGGCTAATTCAGACCTTCTCTCTGTCTATTTGGGCATTGATGTGGGGTCGATTAGCACTAACGTCGTTTTGCTAGACGAAGAAACAAATGTTATTGCCCGGCGGTATCTCCAGACTGCGGGCCGGCCAATAGAGGCGGTGCGCCAGGCGCTCCACGAAATTGGGCTGGAGGTCGGGGAAAAAGTGCTTGTCCAAGGCGTGGGCACGACAGGCTCTGGCCGCCACCTGACCGCAGATTTTGTCGGCGGCGACGTGATTCGCAACGAAATTACCGCGCAGGCGCGAGCCGCGATTGCCCTCGACCCCACCGTTGATACCGTTTTTGAAATTGGCGGCCAGGATAGCAAATATATCAGTCTCAAGCACGGAGCCGTTGTCAATTTTGCGATGAATAGCGCGTGCGCGGCGGGCACGGGTTCCTTTTTGGAAGAGCAAGCTGACCGCTTGAAAATTGATATTAAGAGCGATTTTAGTGATTTAGCCTTAGCTGCTGAACATCCAACTTGTCTTGGCGAGCGTTGTACGGTCTTTATGGAGTCAGATATTGTGCATCATCAGCAACAAGGCGCTCAAGTTGCGGAATTAACGGCTGGTTTGGCTTACGCAATTGCCCAAAACTATCTCAATCGAGTAGTCAATGGGCGACTTGTTGGGAAAAATGTCTTTTTTCAAGGTGGAGTTGCTTGGAATCAAGGAGTAGTTGCAGCTTTTCAACAATTGCTGGGGCGCAAAATAACTGTTCCACCGCATCATGATGTAACAGGAGCGATTGGCTCGGCGATCTTAGCGATGGAAGAGCTTACCAGCCAGCGCGAGCAGGGGCAAAAGTGCCCAACGCGGTTTCGGGGCTTTGACCTCTCGGACCGCCATTATGAAACCACAACTTTTGAATGCAAATCGTGCCCCAATCTCTGTGAAATCAGTAAGATTTTCATTGCAAAGGAAGCCCCAATCTACTATGGAGCGCGCTGCGACATCTTTGAAGACCTTGGCCACAATAGCCCCCAGCACAAAAAGTTGGTCAACACAGAAGTCCCTGACCTTTTTGGCGAACGGGTTAAACTTCTCTTAGGCGATTATACCCCTCCAGACCCAAGGCGCAATGGAAAACCCCGTATTGGAATCCCGCGCTCCCTGATTTTCTATGATCTATTTCCTTTTTGGCGCACATTTTTTGGTCAATTGGGCCTTGAAATTGTCCTTTCAGATGCCACAAACCCCAAAATCACTCATCAAACCGTCGAACATGCCAATGCAGAAGCCTGTTTTCCGGTAAAGTTAGCCTATGGCCACGTAGTTGATCTCCTGGAAAAGCAAGTTGATTTTGTTTTCCTCCCCAGCGTCATCAACCGTGAAAATATTGCTTCTGGGCAAAGCGAGAACAATTACTGCCCCTTCATTCCCGCTTCCTCCTATATGGTCGCGGCTCAAATTGACTTTCGCGCTCATGGCGTGCAGCCCATTAACTTTCCATTACATATGTTTTGGCAGAAAGCCTATCAAAAGGAACTAAAAGCTTTGGGCAAACAGCTTGAGGTTTCAAGTAAACGCTTAACTCAAGCGATTAGCGCGGCTGAAGCGGCTCAAAAAGATTTTTACTTGGCGATTCGGCAGCGCGGACGTGAGATTTTGCACGATTTGGGCCCCACCCAACAAGCTGCCGTCCTTGTCGGGCGACCTTACAACACCTCGGATTTGGGCGTTTGCCATGATTTGCCCTTTAAGTTGCGGAAACGCGGCATCTTACCGATTCCAATGGATTTCTTACCTCTTGAAACGGTGAATCTTTCTGAACGCTATGGCAAAATGTTTTGGCGCAGTGGCCAAGATATTTTGGCCGCTGCCACCATCATCAAAGATGATCCCCGTTTACAAGCGATCTACGTTACCAGTTTCAACTGTGGCCCAGACTCGTTTATTAGCAGTTTCTTCACGCGCATTCTGGATGATAAACCTTTCCTAGAATTAGAAATGGATGATCATACAGCGGATGCAGGCGTTATTACCCGCTGTGAAGCCTTTTTCGATAGCCTTAAAATGGGCCTTCACCGTAAACAACCAATACTTGGAGGAGTTCAATGCTGAAAAAGAGACTAAAGAAGCCTGTAAAGACGATCTATGTGCCCTATATGTGCGATCATTGCTATGCTTTAGCCGCAGCCTATCGGGCCCAGGGCATTCCCGCCATTACGCTGCCCCCGCCGAATAAAGAAACTTTAGCGCTGGGGCAAGATTTGTGCAAGGGGCAAGAATGTTTGCCTTGCTTTACCACGACGGGCGATATTGTCCACTTAGTGCGCCAAGAAGAGTTTGACCCTGAAAAGGCGGCGATCTTTATGCCCACGACCACGGGTTCTTGTCGCTTTGGGCAATATGACATCCTGCAAAAAGAGCTTTTGCGCGAGCAAGGCTTAGGCCAGATCGAGTTTATTACCCCTTCCGCCAGTAATTCCTACTTGGGTTTGGGCGATAATCCCGTGCGAATGCGCCAGCTGATCTGGCAAGGCGCGATTGCGGTTGACCTTTTGCAACGTTTGACCCATGAATATCGGCCTTATGAATGCCAAAAAGGGGAAACCGACAAGGTTTATCAACTTTGTTTAGATCACATCTGCGGGGCGATTGAAGCGGGAGCCGATAAGCGGCTGGTGGAAGCGATGGCCTGGGCGGCCAAACAATATGAGGCTTTAGCGGTTGACCGCCGCGAACGTCGCCCGTTGATTGGCTTGGTCGGCGAGATTTATGTGCGCCTTAATGCCTTTAGCAACCAGGAGATTATTCGGCAAGTCGAGGCGGCAGGCGGCGAGATCGTCTTTGCATCACTGGGCGAGTGGTTTCACTTCACCACTTGGGATTACAAGCATTACACCGCGTTGATGGATTTATACGTGGATTTTTTCAAATCTACGGTCTCTGAATTTTATCAAAACTACACGGAGCGCAAGCTGGTCGAGCCTGTAGCGCATTTGCTGCGCTTTCCCCACGAAACGCCGATTGGGAAATTGATGGAAAACCTCAAACCCTACTATCATTCCGATCTCAATTCGGAAGCTACGCTTAGTATGGGCAAGGCAATTGATATGTTTAAGCATGATGGGGCTTGCGGAATCATCAATGTAATGCCTTTCTCGTGCATGCCAGGGATCATTACAGCGGCCATGGCTCCTCGGCTTAGGGCGGATTTAGAGAATATCCCGTGGTTAGATTTGATCTTTGATGGGCAAGAGGGCACCAATCTCAAGACGCGGTTGGAAGCCTTTATCTATCAGGCGGTTCAATTTCAGCGCCGCAAAAAGGCGAGCTAGGCATCCTGCAAATTAGATTTCGCACTTACGGCAAGCTCGTAGCCATGTTCATTTTCCAAACAACTCAGAATCTTTTCGAGACTCTGGCGGACCAACTTAAACTCGGTCTGGGCTTGAAGTAGATCGTTTTCCGCCTCAGTTAAATCTTTGTTTTGGCCCTTTAATTCCATTTCTCGACACAAGTTGGCCAATGTTTTCGCGCCCAATAAAGCACTACTGGCTTTAAAGGAATGGGCAGCACGGCAAAAAAGCATTGTATCGTTGTGAATCAAGGCTTTGTCTAATTCACTCAATAAACGCACGGAATCATCCAGGAAAAGTTCAATAAATTCTTGCACGATAGTAGGCGAATCATCGCCAAGTGTCGAATACAAAGCTTCCAAAGCAATAGGGTTAGGGATCGGAAGCAGGGGAGGCAGCAAAGCCGGGGGAGTCAAAATTTCGGAGGAAGCTCGCAGATTAAGCGCCGCAATCAATTCGTGAACTTGAACAGGTTTACTGATATAGTCATCCATTCCGGCCCGGATGCACCGCTCCCGATCCCCACGCAGGGCATTGGCCGTCATTGCGATGATGCGGGGGCGTTGGTAGGGCCAGCGTTGACAGATGTAGCGCGTGGTTTCGAGGCCATCCATTTCAGGCATCTGAA
>DCSM01000068.1 GCA_002325605.1 Chloroflexaceae bacterium UBA1466 | reverse complement strand
GACCCAGCCTTTATGTAGGGCCCCATCCAGCCTTTAGGTGATTCTAACATGGCTGTTTTATTTGGGCCAAAAAAACCTGCCCGACGACTCAGGTCTGGCAGGTCAAGGGGGGATAAGAAAAAGGGTTAGGGCTAGGTGACTTTAGCGACGGTTCGATGATAAGTACCCTGGCGCAGGTTGCCTTCTGGGGTATAACGTGTCCGAACAAGCACCGTCAAATTGCCCGTAAGATCTGCGGGGATTAGAGCATCAACGCGCTTGGGGCCAGCCATTGAATAGACTGTCAGGCGAACTTCGGGCACGCTGGCATGGACAAAGACTCCCTCATCAGGTTGGGCCAAATTAAACTTGAGATTCTCCCCTTCTAAGCGGATGATGCTCCCCGGCGTATATTGGTCATAAGTCTGCGTGGCCACGTCAAAGAAGCTGGCGATAGCAGGGATTTTGACTACTGAGGATTCGCGGACGTAGGTCGCTTGCGCGGCGACCTTCCCCCGTAAGGCTTGGTTTTCTTGGGTCGAAATCTTCAATTGAGCATTGGCCCTTGTAATGACATAGTCCTGGGTTTCAAAACTACCGGTTAAGGTGGGAGTGAAGCTGACTAACCCATCAATTTCAGCGGTATTGCCGGCGACGAGCGCTTGGGTAACCTCTTCAATCAGCGCTGTAACGACCCCATTGATGTCGCTGGGGGAGAGCGAGGTCTTGGCGGCGATATTCGTAACCAATTGGGCTAAGGTGACCGTATCGGCCCGCATCACGCGGGCATAATAGCTGTTATCCTTGAGGCTGTTCTCTTCTATCCGATAATGAATTGACATACAAACTCCTTCAAAAGAGGTGGGCTTCCAGAGGGATGCAAATAAATTATAGGGGATAATAAAGCATTTGGCAAGGGGCAAAAAAGCAGCCTTTGCGGTCTAAGTTCGCAAAGGCTGCGGGGCAAACGGGCCGGTTAAGAAGGCTAAAAGCAGGTTAAGTTGAGAGTTCTTCTAGCCAGGGTAAGAGGCCTTGGCAAAAGGTTTCGGGGGCTTCATCAAAGGGGCAATGGCCCGTTTGGGGGACGAGATAAACCTGCGCTTGGGGGAAGATCTCGGCCTTAAAGCGTTCGGCAAGCGAGGGGGGCAGAGCCAGGTCTTCCTGCCCCCAGATGATTAAGGTTGGGGCCTGGACAGCGCCTGGCTTAATGGCCAAAGCATAGCTGCTAAAGGCCCGCGAAACCGCCAGATAAGCCTCAATGGCCCCACGGCGGCGGAGCGGCTTATTGAATAATTCAACCAGATCGAGCGTAACCTTCTGTTTATTATGATAGGCGGTTTGTAAGGAGGCCCAAATGCTAAAGGGGTTAGCGAAAACCCCTGACAGTAGCTCACCGATGAGCGGGGTTTGGACAAGCTCAAAGACGAATTGCTCCAAGAAAGCGGGGCTAAGGTCGGCGCGGGCCAACCCAGCGCTATTAACCAAGACCAGCCCCTGCGTGAGGTGGGGATAGTGGTGCGCGAACTCAGCAACGGCGATCCCGCCCATCGAGTGCCCGACCACCACGGCGGGCCCTTGAACAACCTCCGTGACCAAAGTGGCGAGTTGGCGGGCCCACAACTCCCCGCTATAAGTCCCACCTTTAGGGTAGGCTGAAGCGCCGAATCCATAGAGATCAAGGGCATAGATGGTATGCTTGGCCGCGATCTTAGGAAAGATTCGTTGCCAATGCTCTATCGTGCCCCCATAACCATGCACAAAGATGACCGGTAAACCCTGGTTAGGCCTGGATTGCCAATAGCGAAAGGCTCCATCTTGCCCTTCGAGGTATTCTTCGCGGATCTCGATAGCCATCTGGTGGCCCCCATCTTTCGTGTTAGGCAAGGTTAAAGGAGCATCGTAGGTTTGAGGCGTTGCGCGAAATAGTGCATAGCGAGGTTAAGCCCCCAGACCCAGTCGGGCTTCCGCCCTTGTAGCCGTTGATAAATCCCTTTCCAGGAGTAGACCTCGCGCTGAATCTTGATAAAGTTCTTTAAGAACTCGCTCTTCTCCATCTTAGCCGGCTGATACATATAGTGAATCGTGTCATACTTATCCCAATCAAAGTGAACCACCCGGTCTTGGATTTCCTCGAACCAAGCTGTGCCAGGGAAGGGGGTTGCGATGGTGAAGACTGGGAACTCGATCCTATTCTGCATGATGAAGTCATACGTGGCTTGAAAACCCTCAACGGTATCAGTATCAAAGCCAAAGATAAAGTAGCCTTGCAGGGCGATCCCCTGTTTATGCGTATTCTCAACAATTGTCCCATAGCGCCCCACCCGATTAGAGCCTTTCCCCACCAGCTTAATGGTCTCTGGGGAGACCGACTCAAAGCCCACGCTCAATAACTCGCAGCCCGACTGCTTCGCAAGCTCAGGGATATGAGGCTGTTCAAGGAAGTTCATTGAGATATTAGAGTTCCACTTCACGCCCAGGCCGGTCATTTCATGGAGCAGCTCCTCGGTAAAGGTTGGGCGGAAGCAGATGTTATCATCCATAAAGGAAAAGCGGACATCGGCCCGCCCCGCCCGGTTTTGATGATACTTCATCTCGTCAATCACGTGGGTTACTTCGCGGGTGCGATAGACCTTCCCGTAGACTCGGGGCGCACAACAAAAACTGCACCCCACGGGGCAACCTTTCGTAGCCAGGATGGGGATTCGAGAGCTATAGTGGCCCACGTGCTTGAGCTTCCAGATAATGTCAAAGTCAGGGTGTTCCATCTCGGTCATCGGCTTGAAGGTTGCGGACCGGTAGATGCGCTGGAGCTTATCCTGCGCTACATCAGCGGCCAACTGTTCCCAAATCGACTCAATCTCACCGATGACAATAGAGGTACAATGTTCCTTTGCTTCCTCAAGCATCAAGGTCGGGTGAACCCCCCCAAGAATGACCTGTTTCCCCTGGGCTAAAGCTTGATCCGCAAGCTCATAAGCCCTTTTGACGTTGAGGGTGCGGGCGGTGAGAGCCACGACATCGTAAGCCGAAAGGTCTTTTGGAACCTTATCCCCGATCCGCTCATCAATGAAGGTGAGGTCAAAGTGCTTCTTAACGAGGGTCGCCACCATCAGCAAGTTAAGGGGAATACTAACTTTCCCCGAATCAACCAGGAGCGGGGTATGGCTCTTTGGTTGGACAATCAACCAATGCTTGCGTCGCCCATTGGCCCCAGGGGACCGCGGAGGCTGGGATGATCCTAAACTAGGCTTTTCCATGAATACTTAATCCTTGTGGGAGGTTTGCAACGAAACGGGGACTGGGCGCGGCTGGGCCACCGGTTGCCGTTTCCCCAGCTTGACACTCTTGAGTTGGTCTTGCAGATTCTTGCGGAAGAGAATACTTGTAATCAGGGTAATGAGTTTAATGGGGTTATGCCAGACTCGCCCCACAATGGTCCGGCGCGAGTACATAGCCAAGTAATGCTGAAGGAAATTGATCTGATATTCAAGCGGGTCATATTTATCGCACCGCACGATAAGGTTCTGGGCCGTATACTTGTCCCAATCCTCATCAACAATCAGCCCCTTTTCCTTATACTCTAAATATAAGGCTGTCCCAGGGTAGGGCGTGAGGAGGGAATAGATCGGCATTACGATATGGTTATCGCGGACAAAAGCCAAGACCGCATCCATATCCTCGTAAGTATCAATTGCGGGGTTGACTAAGAAGTTCCCTTGCACACAAAGCCCTGCTTTCCGGCAGTTCTCGATGATCTTCGTAAACTTTTCGACACTGTTCTGGCGGGTTTTCCCATAGGCCTTGAGGGTTTCCTCATTGATCGACTCAAAGCCGACCAAGACCATCACACAACCAGCCTCCACCAGGAGCCTGACCGTTTTAGCATCTTCCAAGAAGTTGATACTAATGAAGGTACTGAAGTTAATGTCGCATTCCTTAATCGCCTCAAGGATCTCCCACATCTTCTTCTTGTTGACCCCAAAGTTTTCGTCCGTAAACATAAACCAGGGCTTTTTCCCTAAGCGCGTCTTTTGGAAAAAGACACGTTTAGCCTGTTCAATTTGGTTTTTGATAGCTTCTGGCTCTTGGATGCGATAGAGCTTCCCAGTGAAGTTAGGGGTAACACAGAAAGAGCAGCTATAAGGGCAACCGCGAGTGGTATAGATCGGAATCGACTTCCTGACATCTACCTTCCCGCGCTTGCTGGCATTGAAGATGCGCTCGTAATCTAGCCCTGGAGTCTGTTCGACGGGGGGAAAGTCCCGGGAGTCATAATGCGGTTTGAGGGTTCCCTGTGCAACATCTTGTAAGACCGTTGTCCAAAGGTTTTCAGCCTCGCCGTGAACCACTGCATCGCAGTGGGCGATAGCTTCTTCGTAGTTAAAAGAAGC
>DCSM01000002.1 GCA_002325605.1 Chloroflexaceae bacterium UBA1466 | reverse complement strand
CCTCCTTAAATCTTCAAGCCCAGCCCAGTTGCTGGCTTTTCAAAACTATACCACAAATTTTCCTAAATGTAAAGAGATTTGCCCCCGCTTTTTACGGCCAGTTTTTAGGGCACAAATTGGAAAGCTCAGAGCCGTAGAAGCTGGCCGCCAGGGCCATCGTCGCGCTCATTCTTGCCGCCAAAAAGCCCTTGGCGCGGGACGGGGCCCAGGCCGCCGCGGCTGTTCCTGGTCAAAAGGAAGACGGTGCGGAGCATCGCTTCATACGCGGGGGACATCACCTGGTTGCGGCGGCTCATCACTTTCCGCGTTACTTCAATCATCCCGTCAATGCGATACTCCCGAAAGACCTCGCTGCCCCAGGTGAAGGGGGGTACAGTTTTGGGAACCATATGCACGCCAAAGAGATTACTGCCCACGCCAATCACGGCTCCGCCCGTCAGGTGCAGCCCAATCCCCAGCTTGACGTGGTCGGCGAGGAAGCAGCCGAGCTTTTGGGTCCCGCTATTGACTTGCCCCAAGCCTTCAATGACCACCCGAATCGGGCCATAGGTATTCTTCAGGTCGCTATTGGTGGCCAAAGCGCCGACATTGACCCACTCGCCCAGCCAGCTATGCCCCAGAAACCCATCATGGTGCTTATTACTAAACCCCTGCACAATACTAGCCTCAACTTCGCCCCCGATGCGGCAGACGGGGCCAATACTAGTTTCGCCTCTAAGCTTGGCACTGGAGATGAGGGAGCCTACGCCAATATAGGCTGGGCCTTGAATGAAGGTAAACGGTTCAAGGTGGGCCTTTTCGTCAATAATAATTGGGCCATTGCGGGCATCCAAGACCAACGGGCCTTCGAGTTGGGCCGTCGGGGCCACATAAAGGTTCGCTGCGCCCCGCACCACCAAAGTACTCTCCGTTTGCACGTAGCGGGGAATGCGCGGCGTGAGGAGGGGCAGGTCGCGGATGATCTGTTCGCCAACTTGACTGATCAAGTCCCAGGGGTAAAGGAGCAAAGGGGCGGGAATTTCAACCACCCGCGCAAAGCGCTGCAACTCTTCTAAAGCTTCGGTTGCTCTTTGTTCGCGGAGGTAGTAGAGGATTGCGCTGGCTAACGCGGGCGACAAACGGGCCCCCAGCAAGATGCCCCCTGCGCTGTAGACGGTCTCTAAAGGTTCCTCCAGCAGCGCGGGAAGCCAAGAAGGGTCTAAGGTGCGGCCATTGAGAAAGGTCAGCGGGGCACTTTTGCTTAGAAAGGTTCGCAGGCCCCCTTGCGGGCCATAACAATCCATTAAGTAGGGGCGGCACAACCCCAAAACTTTAGGCTGATCTTGCGGTGCGTTCGCAGCGAAAAAGGCCGTTACGCGCTCCCGCAGACTGAAAGCGCCGCAGCGCAGGTCAAAGATCGGGCGCGTATAGATCAAAGGGGTAAAGTTTCGCCAAAGTTCATCTTCAAAGAGAATTGCAATCATAATTCTTTCGCAAACTCGCGCAGAACTTATATGGTAGTGCCAAAATGGTGAGGATCGGGGCCATGATCCAGGAGTCCAAAGGCTTTAGCCTTTGGGGCCAATGGCTAAAGCCTTTGGATTCCATTTACCAAAAAGCCCCCCAAAGTACTCTACCATTATAGGGCTACCACTTACGTTTCGCGCCGCAATAATTCTAAAATCGCTGCCGTAAGTTTTTGGGGATCATGGCGTAAAACTTGGGCCGCTTGGCTTTGGCCAGGGTTATCCATTGAACCGCTATATTGAACCACTGAGCTTGAAAGGTTTGTTTCGACGACAATACTTCCTTCGATAACGATTTGGCGCTGCGAAACTCGTTCCCCAGCTAAGACAGCGGTCTCTTCATACTCTTCAGGCGATAGATCAATGGGGGCTTGGTGGGCCACCGCATAGATTTGGCGCACTTCGGGGTCAATGCGTTGCACATTTACCAAGACATAGTCAGGTGTGAAACCACCATAGCGCTTAATTTGCCTAAGATGCTCACTTACGCTAAAGCCTGTCGTGCGCCCTGGCTCGGTCATCAAATTACAAATATAGATTTTGCGGGCCTTACTTTTCTGAATGGTTGTCCGCAATTCCTCAATGAGCAAATTGGGCAAAACGCTTTCAAAAAGGCTCCCTGGGCCCAAAATCAAAACATCTGCGGTTTCCAACGCTTCTCGCGCCAGGCGCGTGAGAGGCAAATCTCGCTTGGTAAAAATTGTCAAATCAGGGGTGTGTTCCAGCTCTTGTTCTTTAAGATCGGCTTCTTGCACGGTTAAAAGCGCTAATTGATCAACATGCCGCTCGGCCAGCGTCTGATGATGGTCAATGTGCATTACGTTCAAGCGCGTTCCATCATCTAACTCAGCATAAACCTTTGAAGCGGTAGGGGTCGGTACAACATAATAGACATTTTGAGAGCTAAAAAGGCTCGATGCGCGGTAATAATACTCAACGGGGTCTTGCACAGGTGTAATGCAAGTCAGCCGCTTGACATGCTCGCCCAAACCAGCCAGCATCAGGAGGCCAAAACCGCCAGAGAGAACCGTAACTTGCGGCGGCCCGCCAGCAGGTTTGTAATCCAACATAACTTCTTGACCTGGAACCTGCTGGCCATGCAGTTGATAAACGACAACACCGCTCAGTTTCCAGATGCCAATCCCCAAAACGTAGAGACCAAGGACAACAAGAGCCAAGCCTCGCTTTTCAAGCGGAAGAAATTGCAAAGTTAAGTAGTAGAAGGTATGAGGCACGGTTGTGGTACGATAAGCCCAAATGAGAAGACAAGCAACCCCAAGCGAGATCAAAAGAATCCCTAAAAGGGCAAAGGTCAAAGGTTGCAAGAGATAGATCAGCGAAGCTAAACGTTTTGTAATTTTCTGCATCACGCAGCCCCTTTGAGTGCCAAATGTAAATCATTAAGGAGCGCTCGGAGATTGCTACCATTCCGCACGACTTGCTCAACAATCAGCATTCCCGCAAATAAAGCATCAGGACAACGATTGCCCTGCCCAAAAACAATTTCCCCTTCAGGCGTGCAACCCAAAAGCAAGGTTGGCTGCTCCTGCGCTAAATTATACCTTATTTGATCGGTGGCCTCCGCGCTAAACTCAACTTGCAAACCAAGCGATTCTTGCCAAACCGAAAGGCCTTTCAAATTTGTTGCTAACGGTGATCCCGCAAGAGGCTGAGGCACAATAATTAACCCTTTCTGGCGATATTGTCGCGCAAGATAGCTGGCTAAAAGCAGCGCAATTTCTACTTGATCAAGCTGATTGCCCGCTTTGTCAACCACGCCGAGCGCTGTACCATCGGCTGAAAAGGCTAATCCCAAATGCGAATCGCTCTCGCGCACCAGCTTCTTAATCCGCGCCAGGTCTGTGCCGACAGGTAAAGGAGTAAGTTTACTAAAGAGAGGATCAGTTTCGCGGTTGATTTCAACGGCTCGCGTTTGGCTCCCGTCGCCGATGATTAGCGGCACGCAGCCCGTCGTTGTGCCACACATCGGGTCAACAAAAAGCGTAAGCGGTGAACGCCGAATCAAGTTGACATCCAGTTTTTCGCGCAACATTTCAAGGTAAGGCCCTCTAAGGTTAAGCATTGCTTCAGCAGCTTTAGGCAAGGGAGGGGGAAAGGTCGGCCACGCAAAAATTGGATTTAGCACGGCGGGAGGAGTAAGAAGGGGTAAGGTCGGTTGAAGGGCCGTTTCCAAAATCACTAAGCCATTGTACCAATAAGGTTCATTGCGGGCCGTTACGACCAGCGCATAAGGAATCTGCTGCTGGCTTAAAGCTAACTGAATCGCTGGTAAGGGCGCAGGCATCGCAGCTAAATGAACTTTCACACCCTGGATTTCAAAGATATTAGCAATATCCTGCGCGAAGAGATTGGACATAAAACGGGTATCATAAGCAATAAGACAACTTTTATTCTGCTTTAGTAAAATTTCGCTCAGTTGATAAGAGCTTAGACGAGTTTGTTTGAGCGTAAAATCTACCGCAAAAATACCCTTCCA
>DCSM01000048.1:15862-23555 GCA_002325605.1 Chloroflexaceae bacterium UBA1466 | reverse complement strand
TCCCAAACGCCTTTTTCATAGTTTAGCATACGGAAGTTATTTGATTTGGGCCTTGCCTAAACCACAAGTTTTCATTGATCCGCGCATTGAACTTTATCCTTATGCTCAATGGCGCGATTATATTGATCTAAGTGGCGGAAATAATGCTGAAGAGATATTGACCAAATATCAATTTGATGGTTTTTTGCTGGATAAAGTCGACCAAGCTGGCTTAGTTGATTTTCTGCGAACTAAGCCAGCCTGGAAGATCCGTTATGAGGATGCGCGAGCGATTTATTTTGCTGTAGAAGATTAGAAATGCGAATTTTGTCGCAAAAAATGATTGAGTGGCCCATGCCCGTGCCCAATGTGCATAAGATCGGCCATGCTTATGGCCTGGGTAACATAGTTTTTGGCCGTTTCGACAGCCTCAAAAACTGTATAACCTTTGGCCAATTCTGCCGCAATCGCTGAAGCAAAAGTACAACCTGTGCCATGTGAGTTTTTAGTAGGAATACGGGCGGCGCGAAACTCACTAAAGATTTGACCATCAAACAGAATATCTATTGCATCAGAGCTATTAGGCAGATCGCCCCCTTTCACAACAACGTTTTTTGCCCCCAGCTTCTGAATTGCTACGGCTGCTCGCTGTACATCCTCTATGGTTTGAATAGTTAGTCCCGTCAAGACTTGAGCTTCATGATGATTCGGCGTAACGACGTAGGCTAAAGGGAGCAATTCAGTAATCAGCGCGTTACGGGCTTCGGGCTGGAGCAGTAAATCGCCCCCTTTCGCAACCATAACGGGGTCAACCACAAGTAGCTGGATCTTATAGTGCTTTATGCGCTCGGCTACAAGCTTGATAATCGCTTCATTCGCTAACATTCCCGTTTTCCAAGCGTCTGCGCCAATATCCTCCATGATAGAATCGATTTGTTGCGCGATGATTTCGCAAGGTAAATCGAAAACACTTTGCACCCCAACCGTATTTTGAGCCGTGATTGCGGTTAAGGCGCTCATGCCAAAGACCCCACGGGCCGCAAAAGTCTTCAGATCAGCTTGAATTCCTGCGCCACCGCCCGAATCTGACCCTGCAATGGTTAAAACTTTCTGCATAAAAACCTTTTAATCCAATTAGCCTAAGAGCGGGCTTCCCACGCCGCTTGAAAGAAATCGCGTTCACATTCCATGGCATATCGATAGACTGAATCTATCAAAGGCGAAGGATTAGCATATTTATCCACGAAGCTTTCCATTGAAAGAGTGTATTCTTCGGTTTCAGGTGAGCTATAAGTGCGAATCCAATCACTATAAGCGTGATTGGGAATGCCGTTTTTCGCTAATTCCTGCCCAATGAAAGTATAAAGGCGATCACAAGGGGCCATGGCAGCGGCAGCCACACCTGCTTCTTGGCCCCAAGCCGTGGTCAGCAGAAAGTCCGTGTACCGCCGGGTTGCCGCACCCGCCTTAGCTTTACGATTGTCTACGCCCCACTTCGCTGCATAGGAATCGTGATTTTTTAATTCCCCGATAAGCCCCTCAACAAGGGCATGAAAGGTTTGAAAACCCTCCCAATCAGGGGCCTTAACTGCTACCAAACTATAGGCTCGCGCAAGAGCCTCAAGAAAGAAGGTATCCTGGCTGACAAAATAAGCAAAGGCCTTCTGAGGCAAAGTGCCATCCGCAAGGCCTCGGATAAAAGGATTCTGGAGGCTTTCTTGGGCCAAATCCTGATTGGCTTGCCAGAGTTTGGTCGCCAAACTATCTTTAGCTAAAGATTTTGACGCAGGAAGCGTTTCAGTGGTGGTTAAGTTGTTCATCGCGGTGATAGGCGCTGTTGAATCTATCGGCTTAGTTGGAGTAGAAGGGGCAATTTTGGGATTTGTAGCACTTCTGCTACAAGCTGCTAAAACGGTTGAACTGCTCCCGACGGCCAAAATCTGTAAGAAATTGCGCCGTGTTACGTTTTGATTCTTCATAAAGGGCCTTTCTGGTTAGTTAAACGAAATTTATTCCTTCCTGAAATGCTGCCAACCGATGGAATCGAGTGAAATCTCTTGGTCATTGGGCAAAACAAAGCGTTTACCTTGCACTTCAGGCAAAATTTCACCAATAACCGTAACTTTTGTATCCGTTTGCTGCGTGATAGCAGCACTAAGTTTCGCTGCCGCTTCGGGGGGCGCAGTGAAACAGAGGCCGTAGTCATCGCCCCCTTCCAACGCATATTGCCAAGGTGGTGTGGCCACAATTGCAGCTACCCGCTGGACTGCTGGCGCAATTGGAAGTTTTGTCGCCCAAACTCGCACACCAACTTTACTCTTTTCGCAGATATGCCCCAAATCGCTACTTAATCCATCGCTAATATCAATCATTGCAGTTGCAAGTTTGGCTTGAGCAATGATTGCCGCTTCAGCTAATTTCGGTTTTGGCTCAAGGTAATGGGTGATTAAAGCCTTTCTATCTACTGAATCGACCAAAACATCAGGATGCAAAGCCAAATGCAAACCGACGAAAGCAGTGCCCAATTCACCCGTAACCATAACCAAATCGCCAGGCTGGGCCCCAGAGCGGAGAATAAGTTGAGCGCGAGTTGCGCGGCCCAAAAGCGCAATATCAATCCAAACGCCAGCCAGCGAGCGCGTCAGATTGCCGCCCACAACGCTGACTCCCCAGCGATCCGCCTCCGCCCGCAACCCGTGGTAAAGCTCTTCAACCCACTCTACTTCTGTTGAGGTGGGCAGCGCGAGGCTCACAAGGGCAAAAGTTGGCTGGCCACCTACAGCGGCAATATCACTAAGGTTGACGGCCAAGGCCCGTTGCCCAAGCTGGCGGGGTGTAATCAGGTCGGGCAAAAAATGTCGCTTTTCAACTTGACAATCAATAGTTGCTAAAAGTAATTCATCGCCCTGCGTAGCTAAAACCGCGACATCATCGCCAATGCCGACCAGAACATCGGGGTGGTCAAAGGCAATAATCTGGCGCAGCCGCTCAATAAGCGCAAATTCGCCGATGTCTGTCACCTGCATGGCTTAGGCTCCTGGCGCTTTGGGCGTTAAATCCACAATGCGGGCCCCTTCCGCAACTTGCTCAGGTGTAAGATGATAGAGTTGATCAAGAAAAGCGACCTTAAAACTGGCTGGGCCTTGGGCTTTGGAAGCTGCTAATTCGGCTGCTAAACCATACGTCGCCAAAGCGCTCGTTGCTGCCAAGAGAAAATCTTTTTCAACCGCCGCGAAACAAGCTATGGCCGTTGTCGCCATACAGCCCGTGCCCGTGAGGGTTGTCAGCCAAACGTGGCCGTTGTCTACGCCTAAAACGCGCTCGCCGTCGGTGATTATGTCGCGTTTGCCGCTCAGGGCTACGACAGCTTTCGTGGTGTGAGCGAGTTGCTTGGCCGCCTCGATGGGATTTTCCAAATCCTCCACGCTCTCAACGCCCTTTACGATTCCGCCCATCCCGCTCAAAACGCCGATTTCGCCCGCATTGCCGCGCACAATTTGGACTCGCAACTCGCGCAGCAAGCGAAGGTCTGTTTCAGTTCGCAGCTTAGTCGCGCCCGCACCAACGGGATCAAGCACAATCGGGATGCCTAAGGCATTCGCCTGTTTGCCCGCCGCCAACATCGCAGCGACCCAAGCATCGTCAATCATGCCTACATTGAGCAAAAGGGCCCCAGAAATCCTGGTCATTTCGGCTTCTTCAGGGGCAAAATTAGTCATCACGGGCAAAGCACCCAGGTGAAGCGTAACATTTGCGGTGTCATTCATCACGACCAGGTTAGTAATATGGTTAATCAAAGGCTTTTCAGCCCGCAGCCGTGCTAAAGCATGGGCAACACGTGAATTGATCTTATTCATAATGAATTTATCCTCGAAAGTTTGGTTTGCTTAACGACTTTAGCCAAAGTTTGCGTTGCAATTTCAGGGTCGACAGCCCCGATAATTGCTGAAATCACGGCGACTCCCGCGGCTCCAGCCTCAATCGGAGCGGCGGCATTGGCCAAAGTGATCCCGCCGATTGCTACAACAGGGATTTTCACGGCTTGCACAACCGCAGCCAAAGCAACGACTCCAATTGGTTTTGGGGCATCAGCTTTGGAAAAGGTTGGGTAAACAGTTGCGGAGCCAAGATAATCGGCTCCTTCTTGTTCGGCTTGTTGGGCCTGCGCGATGGTTTCAGCAGTCACGCCCAAAATCCGGTTTGGGCCAAGCAGACGGCGCACCAGGCTTGCAGGCAGATCATTCTGGCCGACATGAACTCCCTCAGCTTCCAAAGCCAGCGCGAGGTCGAGGCGGTCATTGATAATTAGAGGAAGCCCTGCCGCTTGCGTCATTTTGTGCAGCGCCTGGCCAAATTGGAACATTTCGCGGGTTGACATTTCCTTCGCCCGCAATTGGATGGCTGTCGCGCCGCCGTGAATCGCCGCCTGCACGACCTCTAAAAGAGGTCGCCCATTTGCCGTGTGTTGATCAGTCAGGAGATAGACAGACCAATCAAACGCTTTTTTGTTCATCTAAGCTCCGCCACTAAAAAACGCCCTTCCCAGCGGAAGAGCGTTCGGCTTTCTCACGAGCCACCCGTTTCCCTCCGCTGGTGTTAGCCAGATCAGGTTCGCGGGGTCGATAGCGCCAAAAAGCTATCCTCTCAGCCCAGTTTGCCTGGACTCCCCCAACGGAAAATTATTTGGCCACATTGTAACACAACCAGGCTTTGCATTCAAACGCTCTGGAAAAAGGGCGGGCCATTTTATTTTTCATGGTGCGTGGTACTAAGGTACTATTGCAGTTTAGGACTTGAAAGAGTATAATGAACCTTAATAAAAGATTAAAATCCACTATGGAAGGAGGTGGAAAAGATGTTACGAAGTTTCTTCGCAAAGGAAGAGGGTCAGGGTTTAGTCGAATATGCACTTATCTTAGTGCTCATTGCCATTGTTGTCATTGGTATCCTGACACTCCTCGGTGGGAAGGTTAGCGGTGTATTCAGCAATATTAACAGCGGGATGAACAAGTAGCCTTCTAAGTCTAATCCAAAAGAAAAAGGGCGGGTTTGGCAAAAGCAAACTCGTCCTTTTTCTTTCCTGAAATTTCTTTCCTCAAAAAGGTGCAATTTGGAGACAACCAAATGGTACTCAAGTAATCCTTAGCTAGGGTACTAAAATCCTATTGCACTTTGCTAATTGAAGGTGTATAATTCCTATCAAGAAGAAGATAAAGGAGGGAAACAATAATTTTTCACGAAAGGAGGTGGAAAAGATGTTACGAAGCTTCTTTGCAAAGGAAGAAGGTCAGGGTCTAGTCGAATATGCTCTTATTTTAGTTCTTATTGCTATTGTAGTCATTGGAATCCTGACCCTTCTTGGTGGAAAAGTCAGCGGCGTGTTCAGCAACATTAACAGTGGGATGAACAAGTAGCCGTTTCAGTCTAAATTAAAGCCGAAAGCGCGGGTTTGACAAAAACAAACCTGCGCTTTTCTTTATCCCCATTCTCCTAAAGCTACTTCGCTAAGAGCCTCCTGCGCTGCTTGAGCGCGAGCCGCATCTCTGGTAAGGGCCAACCGTTGCAGAATTCGCTCGGCATGTGGCCCCCCAATTTGCCCCAGGGCCCAGATTGCAGCTAAACAAATTTCAGTATCCGCATCCTCCGTAAGCGGGAGAAGAGCCGCGAGGAGCGGTTGCCCCGTTTCGGCAAATTCGCCCACCGCCTTGGCCGCTTCATAACGCAAGGCCGATACTTCACTGGTCAATTCACGCGCTATGAAGGGGAGCCAAATGGGATTCATTGAGCGCCCCATTGCCACCAAAGCGCTCTCCCGCATCTGTTGCTTAGGGTGCTGAGAGGCTTGCGAAATTACTTCTTGCCCCGCAGGGGAATCAAAGTAGCCTAAACCTTCAATGGCTCGCCGACAAATCTCTAAAGGTTGGGCAAGGTCGGTTGCCCAATGGAGAAGGGTTGTGGAGATGATCTGGCTTTTTGCGGGACTCAATTCCCCAACTTGGGCCTGATAGGCCAAGCGACTAAAGTGAAGCATTACCGCTTCCCGCACGCTGGGCGCTGGGTCCTTGAGAAGGGATAGCAAGCATTGAAAAAGCTGTGGATTTTCATTTTCCCACAATCCTTCTAAAGCCGTGGCCCGAACTACCTCGTCGGGATCCTCAAGGCAACAAAAAAAGAGGGGATTAAAATCAAGTTCCAGGTTTTCCTCGCTAAGTTCTAGCAAGGCCTTGACAACCTCTCGGCGGCGCGAGGGAGGGAGCGCTGCCCAAAGCTGCTGAAAGGAAGCTTGGTGGGCAGGCTCCAGCCCCGCCAGGGCTTTGAGGTTTCGCAGCGAAAGGGAAACGGCTGAATCTTTGAGCTTTGCGAGGTAGGTCGCAAAAGCTGGTACTTCGGGCGGTTTGGATTTAGCGTTCATCAACCTAGATCAATCTTCATCATCAT
Source organism: Chloroflexaceae bacterium UBA1466 (assembly GCA_002325605.1). Lineage (GTDB taxonomy): Bacteria > Chloroflexota > Chloroflexia > Chloroflexales > Chloroflexaceae > UBA1466. The sequence continues at coordinate 17,138 of DCSM01000048.1, read as the reverse complement.
AGCCCCAAAGTTGGCTTAAACCTTCTTCTTCCTGCTCCTCATCAGTTGTAAGATCCTCTGGCTCAGGTTCTGGCTTATAACAATAGAGGTTGGGGCCAGCTGAAAGATCGGGGAAATAGGCTTCGTCATCCTTGAGCAGGGCCATAAGGTAGGGGCGGGAGCTAGGCCGTAAAACATTGTAAGCGATATAAAGGGTCTCAAAATCGAGCCGATAGCTTGGTTCAGTCCGCGTGCCAAGCTTATCGCCAATCATTTCAAAGACATGCTTGAGCATATTCTCGGCTTTGCGGCGGTCACTGATCGGCAAGGCCTTGAGATTTTTGAACTTCCCAAAGCGACTTTGCGCCAAAAGTTGATCTTTATCAACAGCACAGTAATAGACCGTATCCATGAAGGTCAGCTTGTTTTTCTTTTCATCCAACGTCAACAAGCGATCTTCTTCATCAGGTGTTTCTTCGTAGGTGATGGTGAAAACATTTGGCTCTTCGGTTCGGGCTAACCGAATCAACGCTCCGGCAACAAGGTGTTCATGGAAGAAATCCTCCAAGCCTTGAAGCCACCCGCCACGATTGCCCGTCGGGTAGCGGACTTCTACCAGATAGTTGCTGAAGTGCTGTGGGGATTCAAAGCGTAACACCGACCTGCGCTGGTCAGCAAGCATCGGTTGGGGCAAAAGAGCCATAAGGCTGGCATCAAAGGGAAGGATGCCATATTGCCATTCAAAGAAGGTTAGGAAACGGTCTACAGTCCCCGTTTGCTGAATCGATTCTGCACTTTGGAGGCTCAGGCTCTCATCATAACCTTCCATTAGATAGGCGGTAAGCTGGGCCATCTCGCTGGTTTTAATTCGCTTTGTCCCAATGGTTGGCAACCCTTTGAACGACCAAAGACAAACTCCCTCAATGCCGACGAATTCAAAGTCGCGTTCTCGACTAAGACGATAGTTCAGCGAGAAACGGAAGCTTTCGTAGTCTTCCTGCCGAGGGTTGCGTTGATAAATCTCCCCAACCAGCTTGGTATCCGTTAAGGGTTCGCCATCCTCAACAATGTAGTCGCCGATTTTTCGCAGGGCATTTTTGCCTAAGTTATTAACTTGCGAATCTGAGAAGAGACTGTTGCCAAAACGAACGATGCGGCGGAAGGGGTCTTGGTCGAGACGCTCAAGTAAGGCTGTTTTGAGCGCGGGCCCGTGACTGGCCAAAAGGTCTTCCGCAGGCAGGTTAAGGTCAATCAGAACCCCGTTTGGCAAAGTAAAGTAGATCGGCTTGGCGGGGGG
>DCSM01000048.1:13080-15757 GCA_002325605.1 Chloroflexaceae bacterium UBA1466 | reverse complement strand
TCCCCTTGCTCCCCTTGCTCCCCAAAGGTCGGCTTTGGTGGCGGCTCGCTCACTGGGGCTTCAGAAGGCATTGGTTGGCTGCTGAAGGTTACGGTTTCGTCAGCTTTCTGGGCGTTAATAACCTCTAGAAGCGTCAGTTTAACTTCATCAACCTCAGCCTCACTTAGGATTTCAAGCGGAGCAGAAGTTTGAAGTAAGCTTTCAGGCTCTTCTGTTTCAGGCTCTGCTTCAGCTTCGGTGATCCTCTCTACCTCAAGGTCGCTACTTTCCCGATCTTCCTCGCCTGCAAAGGAGGGTACTTCTTCAGAGGATCGGCTAGTAGATTGTTCTAACCGTTGCTGCCAATAATCTGAGACAAAGACAGGTTCAACGATAGTTAGCGCTGGGCGCGTTGTAGAGATGACGACACTCAAGTCCTCAAGTGAATAAGGGTTCTCAGGCTCATAGAGTCGCTGTTGAAAGGTATGACTTATATCATCTTCTCGAAGGGTATAAGCCCCCTTCTGCGTCGTGAGATAGAGAACTTCGGCCCCTTGCTCTTCGCGGCAGAAAATTTGCTGATTTTCATGTAGTGCAGCTTCAACTTCAGACCGTACATGGTCCGCGGGTTGCTTGTTCTTGTGGGCCAAGAAGGTCACTAAGTTGGTTAAAGTTTGCTTAATTGGGGCCTCGGTAGCAAAGAAAGCTCCTTGAAAGGTCATCAATTGGAAGATTTCCTTCGCTAAGTTTTGCTGTTCAGGCGTACCCCCAAAGTTAGGTCCACTCATCTTCTTTTATCCTTCCCGCATATACTTGTGTAAAATTCGGAGGTATTCTTGCACGACGGTCTCTATCTTTTGGGGTTTGCCAGTGATCCGCAACCATTCAACCAGTTTATTTAGGGCTGTTTCCCCATAAATAATGGGTTTTGTTTCCATAGAGCATACTCCATACTTACTTTGCAAAAACTCGCTTACCAAAGGCAAGGGAGGCTTAGTCCCGTAAACTTTCTAGGGCTAAAGCTAAGGCTCCAATCGCAACACTATCTGTGCCTAAAACCGAAGAAACAACTTTGACGGGTCGGGCAAATTGGGGAGCCAGCGAAAGTTGAATCTTTTCCCCAATGGCTTGGACAAAACTTTCGCCGCCAATGCGGACGACAATGCCGCCCAACACGATGATCTGGGGGTCAAGGAGGGCGACTACTTGGGCCAGACAAGTGGCCAGCAGGTCTGTTGCTTCGTGAACCACAGGCTGGCCCAACGATTCGGCCTGAAAAAGGTCGTTCAAATTATCCGTTTTCAAGCCCAGTTCTTGGGCGGCCTGGAGCAAACCGCTAATCGAAACGAGATTTTCAAGGGTCAAAGGTCGGGCTTGAGCATCCCAACCACGGCGGACAACTAGATGCCCGATCTCACCCGCCATGCCCGATGCACTGCGGTAGAGGCGACCATCTAAGACCATTCCCCCACCAACCCCACTACTCAAATGAAGGTAGAAAAGGTTTTTGCAGCCCTGGCCAGCACCAAAAGTTGCTTCGGCTAAAGCAATGAGGTTGGCATCATTATCAACCAACGTCACGGCATCAAAAGCATTTTCAAAGTAATCTTTGAGCGCAAAATCTTCCCACCCACCCATGCGGGGCGAAAGGCGTACTGTGCCGCCCCAAGGGTCAACGGGCCCGCCAAAGCCAATTCCAATGCGGACCAGACGGTCTTGGGTTAGGCCCGCATCGGTCAGTAGCCCCCGCGCCAACCCGAGCGCATCGCTAACAATCCGTTGGGGTTCCGTGCCTTGTACGGCTGTATGGACACTAACGTAGGTGTGGGTTTGCAAATTAACCAACGCGGCCCGCAACCCATACCCCCCCAGGTCAACCCCTAAGACATAGCCCTGGTTGCCGAGAAGCCCCCAACTATTGTGGGCCAAGCGCTCTTGAATCAGCATTTGTGGATTAGGCATCGAATTTTCCTTTCCAGAACCATGCTCACGGTGAGGTGTTCGGCGCTCTTTGGCCGCTCAAATTATAGCACATTTTGTTGCCCAACTCTCAAAGAACTTTTCGGTGGGGCAATTCTCATGGGCCCTATCGCCCGCGCCAACCGAATCTTCTCTGGCAATTGTACCACATTTATGCAGAGCGACGAAATTGCAAGAAACCAAATCCCAGACCCAGTAAAAGCATGCAAGATCCAAGGATTCTTAGCCAAGTTTGGGTTTCAGAAAGAGGAGGCGCTTCGGGAGCTTCATTTTCGATCTCGCCGAGATCTGAACTGGTCTGCGGGGAAGGGGAAGGTCTTTGGGGCAAAAAAGGAGAGGAAGACAAAGCAAGCGGATATGGAGGAGCAGCAACCATCGCCTGTTGGCCATAGAAATAGGGTTGCCCTTTTATTGTGCCAGCATAAGGTTTACTTGGAGGGTAAACCCCAGCCCGCACAGAGCTAGGTAGCTCTATAAGATTTTTTCTTCGCTGCGATACAGGGGTTTCTATCTTCTCAATTGAAGTAAGGTTCTGAGCATTTGCTTGTAAAGGGATGGACTCTTCCAAGTTCTGAGAACGGGCCGTGTTCTCCTGCCCATTGGCCAAAGCAGAAAGGGGCAATAAGGTCGGCTTAAAAGTAGGCGCTGGCTCTGAAGTGGTAGAAGATTTAGGTCTACTTTGGGAATTAAGCACAGCAGAAGGTTTGGGAGTCGCAGA
>DCSM01000048.1:5395-13021 GCA_002325605.1 Chloroflexaceae bacterium UBA1466 | reverse complement strand
TTGGGAGTCGCAGAAGGTTTGGGGGTAACGGAAGGTTTGGGGGTTGCAGAAGGTTTGGGGGTAAAGGTAGGAAGAGAAGTCTTAGTAGAATAGGGAGAGGGAGAAAAGGTTGGGGTAGGGGAAAAATTTGGCGTTCCTGGCGAAGGAGGATAATTTTCCTGCCACCCAGAGCTATCTTCCCTCTCTCGCGCATAAACTTGACCTGTTGCTAAAGAGGGGTAAGATAAAGCTTCGCCCACCAATTGCTCTTGGGGATCAAATACTTCCAGCATCCCTCCGCCATTTGTCAAAAAGCCGCTTTCAAAGGATTGAACCCACAAGCTCAATGGTTCAAGAGTTACGTTATCCAGGGCCTTTTGCTGCGTTGCCCCGCTATTGCTAGTCCGTTTGATGGCCCAAGAAGTCAAATCAATCGCTTCGGGCCCTGCGTTATAGAATTCAATCCATTCAGCTTCGCCTGAAGAAGGGGCGGCAAAAACTTCGTTGATTGACAAGGTATGAGGAGGCGAAGTTGGTGAAGAAGTGGCCGTATTGAAAGGTGTAGAAGTCTTCATGGGCGAAGAAGTAGGCGTAAGGGAAGGAGTACGGGTCGCAGAAGGGGTCCGAGTTGGGGAAGGGGTACGGGAAGAGGTCGGAGTACGAGTCAAAGAAGGAGTTGCCGAAGGTTTGGGCGAAGGCGGAGTGGTCAGCGACGGGATAACGGTGGGAGTCGGCGAAAGGTTGGGCATACCAGGAGAAGGGAGAAAATCGGTGTGCCAACCTTCGCTATCCCAAGCATAGCTTTGGTCTGTCTTTAGCGCAGGGTAACTTATACCTTCTCCCACCTTTCGGCCTTGGGCATCGAAGAACTCAAGTAAGCTTCCCCCATTGGGCAGAAAACCACTTGAAAACCTCTGGAGCGCAAAAGACCCAGGGGCAATTGTTTGCTCATCTAGCTTCTGTTGTTGAATTGCCCCACTTTCACTGGTCCGTTTAAGCGTCCAGCCAGCCACCGTGATTGGAACTTCGCCCGCATTATAGAACTCAACCCATTCAGCTTCGCCAGACGACGGCGAAGCCAGGATTTCACTGAGGAACAAGGGGGGAAGAGTTTGATTTGTTTCGGTATCGGTAGGCGAAGGAAGGTTGTTTGTGGGGCTTGAAACGGGAACTTCTCCCGCTCCTGGGGTAAGCGTAAGGGTTGGAATTGAAAGGGAAGAAATAACTGAAGGGGTAGAACTTGGCTGCAAAGTAGATGTGCGAGTAGCTGAAGGTAAAGGAGAAAAGGTGGCCGTAGAGGAAGGTTTGGGCGAAGAAGTTGCAGTAGGGGTTGGCAAAAGGTTAGGTGCATTAGGTGAAGGTAGACAATCCAAACTCCATTCAAACTTCCCGTCACCTTTCTTCAAAAGAGCATAAACTTGGCCCGTTTTGAGTTCAGGATAATTTATTTCGCTTACCACTTGTCCTTGGTCATCGAGCAAACGAATTGTCCCACCATCGTTTGTAAGGAAACCGCTGACAAACTCTTGGGTCGCAAAGCCATTTGGTGCTACAGCCAGAGTATCTAAAACTTTTTGCTGGCTTACCCCACTCTTACTAACGCGCTCAAGACTCCACTTTGTCAGTTGAAGCGCTATATTTCCCTCATTGTACAACTCAACCCACTCTTGTTGTCCCATGAGAGGAGCCGCAAGAAGCTCATTGATTAAGACGGTATGCGGTTGGGGGGTACTTGTTGGTAGAAGTGTAGCGGTCTCAGTGGAAGTAGGGAGAGGAGGCTCAGTAAAGGTGGGCGTAGACGTAGCGGTCTCAGTGGGCGTAGACGTAGCGGTCTCAGTGGGCGTAGGGGTAAAGGTAGGGGTGGGAGTCTCAGTGAAGGTCGGCGTAGGGGTAAAGGTAGAGGTGGGCGTAGGGGATGGTGGAGGAAGGTTGGGCTTTCCAGGGGAGGGAGGGTAGTCGAGGGCCCACTCTGCACCACCATCAGTTTTACGGGCATAAACTTGGCCTATTTTCAAGGAAAGGTAGGTTACTTCATCTATCTTTTGATTTGCCCCATTATACAAAATAAGTTTCCCGCCATCATTGGGCAAGGTCCAACCTCCTCCACTAAATTGCCGTACAAAAAAGCCTTTGGATGGAATAGTTGCTGTAATCTCTTGCGTAATGGTGCTGGTTGACTTGGTGATAGACCACCCTTTCAAGGTTATGGAAGTCTCACTTGGATTGTAAAGTTCAAGCCACTCTGCTTCTCCCGAAGGAGGAGCGGCCATTATTTCGTTGATTAGAAGGTCAGCAGGATTCTGCGCTTGGGCGGGGTGAGGGTCGCCCAAGGAAGTAGCAATAATGGTCAAAATCGAGGAGATAAGCCAACAGGAAAACCACAAACGGGAGCGAAAAAAAGCAACTCCGCTAGGCAGCCAATGTAGATTGAACATCGCAGCCCCATCTCTTTAGAATAAACTTTCTCTAAATTCCTTATTATAGTACCACACCTTGTCGTAATTCGCAAGCAAGGCTAAAATCACATAAAAAGCTTTCCTAAGCCTTAAAACCCTTTAGCATCGCGCAAGGCGATTTTCTTCTTAAAAAGCACTGGGCGCAATTTCGCGCAGAATCAGTAAGGGGCTGGGAAGCGGGGTTTGCCAAAGCCAAGTTGCGTCAAACCAAAAACCTGGCAAAAGAAGGGAATGATAATGCCCTTGAGCATCAGGTAAGATCAGTTCATAAACCCCTGCGGCATTAAGGGTAAAACAAGAAACTTGCTTTTTCTGCGGCAAAGGGTCAATAATCCAGTATTCTTGCACACCTACGGTTTGGTATTCAATGAATTTATCTTCGTAATCGCGTAGGATACTACTTTCAGAAACCACTTCGACCACTAAATCGGCAGGTCCTTCGAGCTTTTCAGGGGTTAGACGAGCTAAATGAGCTTGCGTAACGAAGAGCAGATCTGGCTCGCGGGCGGGGCCTTCAGGCCGCGCCAGCATACTATAAGGTGAAATTAGCACTTCGCCTAACTGAAATAGCTCAACATAGTCTGCCAACAACCGATAGAGAAAACCTGCAATTCGTTGGTGAATTGTTTTTGGGGGCATAAAGATAATAACCTCGCCATTGACCCATTCTGCTTGTTGATTGCGGCCATCTTCCCAAGCCCAAAAGGCTTCCAAGCTCATCGGCAAATGTCTTTCGCCATTGGGAAGCGCAGGAGGTAAAATAAATTCAGACTTACTCTTAATTTTAGGAGGATGTGAAAGCATCAGCAGGCTCCTTTCGCAGCTACCTTTGACACACTGAGCAATTAGCGCTCTGGGCTATTATAACTCTTCGCAACAAAGCGAGAAAAAAGAGGCATTGATGTTGGGGAAATTTGGGGAGGGGTTGGGGAAGGCCAAACGCAGAGAAACACGAAAGCCGCCGTAGGACCCAGCGGCTACCGTGTGAGCACAGAGGTACGACGTGAGTTCCTAAAATTAACTCTCCCGTCAATTGTCAATTATAGAGCGGCCTGTTACAGTTCAGTAACAAGACCTTTGTTCGTTTTGGGGGCGATAGCCCGAAATTGAATCCGCCAAGCCTTGCGCTGGGCAATTGAACGCCGTGCATGTTTGTGTTACAATGCGGCCCGTGTGAGTCTAGGGGCTGTCGCGTTTGGCAAGCTAAAATTCTCCTAAGCTCGCGCTCAGACCAATAAAACCCGAAAGGTAGCCGAAAATCGTATGCGTTTCATTTTTCTCACTATGGATGGCACACATGGGGCCGCTCTGCGTGATGCGGCTGAAGTCTTGCGCCAAAAGCATCAGCTAGACCTTCAGCTAAGTCTTTACAATGCGCCTTCGCTGCGCGATCCTAGCGATTGGGAACGGCTTGAGGCGGAGATCAAAAAAGCCGATTTCGTCTTTGGCGCACGCTTGTTTGGTGAAGATTATGTTAGACCTCTTCAAAAAGCGTTTGCTCAGGCTCGCTGCCCAATTTGCATTATCACCAGTAATCCGAGCTTGATTGAGTATACCCGCCTGGGAAAATTTACGCTCCAGCCGAAGCCTGAAGAAGAGGAGCAAGGACTCTTACAGCAATTAGCTAATAAATTCAAGCCCAAAATGGGGCAAGGCGAAGTCCGTCGGCAACTTGCGGTTTTGCGAAATCTCAGCAAAGTTCTCAAGCATATTCCTGGGAAAGCTCACGATCTCTATACTTACATCGCTATGCACCAATATTGGCTGCATAGCTCCCCTGAAAACCTGCGGCGGATGCTTTGCCTGCTGATTGAAGGTTATGTACCTGGCTACAAAGGCAAGTTGCCCATTGAAGATGCAGTACTTTACCCTGATACTGCGCTATTTCACCCCGATGCACCCCAACCTTTCACTGATTTGGAAAGCTATCACAAGTGGCAGAAGAGCAGGACGGATCGCAAAGCAAGCAAGGGAAGCGGGAAACTGCCAAAATTGGATAAAGGTTGTGTAGGGTTGCTCTCCCTTCGCACGGTTGCCTTATCGGGGAATACGGCTCACCTCGATGCTTTAGTCCATGCGCTGGAGCAACGGGGCGTAGAAGTGCAAATGGCCTATAGTGCAGGGTTGGATTTTCGCCCCACGATTGAGAAGTTTTTTGCCCAAAGTGCCACTAAAGGTTTCAAATTACCCTTCGGGCGCAAAGTAAAACCAAGCGGAGCTTCAATTGATTTGTTGATCAACGGAACAGGCTTCTCGTTAGTTGGAGGGCCAGCGGAGAGTCGGCCTGAAGAAGCTCAAGCAACCCTTACCGCTTTGGATGTTGGTTGTCTTGACTTTTTCCCCCTTTCTTTTCAACGGGTGGAAGAGTGGCGACGCGATGAGACAGGCCTTTCGCCGATTCACTTGACCATGAATGTGGCCATCCCAGAGCTTGACGGGACGATAGAGCCTATGGTCATTGGGGGGCCGACGCTAGGAAGTGAGACCTTTGTCGCCCTTGACGACCAAATTGAGGTTGCAGCGCGGCGGATTGCCCGACGGGTTGCCTTGCATCGCAAAGAAAATGCTGAGAAGAAGGTTGCGCTGATCATCTTTAACTTCCCACCCAACTTAGGGAATATTGGGACGGCGGCCTACTTAGATGTCTTCGCCAGCCTTTATCATCTCTTGAAAGAGCTAAAAACGGCAGGCTATGATGTGGATGTTCCTGCGGATGTCGAGGCTTTGCGGCGGACGGTTGTTGAAGGGAATGCAATGCTTCACGGGACGGATGGGAACGTCGCGGCCCGTTTACCTGTGGCGGATTACTTGCGACTCTTCCCAGCTTCCCGCGATATTGAACCCTTTTGGGGAAAAGCGCCTGGCGAATTGCTGAATGACGGTAAGAACTTCTACATTTTAGGACATCAATTTGGCAATATCTTTATTGGAATCCAGCCAAGTTTTGGCTATGAACGCGACCCTATGCGCCTTTTGATGGCCAAAGATGCTTCCCCACACCACGGGTTTGCTGCTTTCTACACTTGGCTGGAGCATATCTTTCAGGCTGATGCTGTCGTTCACTTTGGCACGCACGGAGCTTTAGAATTCATGCCAGGGAAGCAAGCGGGTTTAAGTAGTACTTGTTGGCCCGTGCGCCTGATAGGAAGCCTTCCCAACGTCTACCTTTATAGCGTCAACAACCCTAGTGAGGGAACGATTGCGAAGCGGCGGGGAGCAGCTACTTTAATCAGCTATATGGTTCCCCCTTTGCAGCAAGCGGGGCTGTATAAAGGCCTCCGGTTGCTAAAGGATAGCATTGACCGTTATTATCAAAAACCTTCGCCTGAATTGCTAGAGGACATTCGTACTCAAGCGGCAAAGCTTGACCTTTCCTCTGAAGTTCCAGCCGAAAACTTGAATGGGGCGGGGGAAGAGCAATATATTGCGACCCTTTCCCATGAGTTGATTCAAGTTGAGCAACGGATGATCCCTATGGGCTTGCATGTGCTGGGAGCTTCCCCTTCGCCCACCGAACTCACTGACATCCTAGCCCTTGTAGCTGCTTTTGCTCGCCCTAATGACCTTACCCCCCTTCCGCAGCTAATCGCTAAAGGTTTGGGCTGGAATTATGAGGAAATTCGGGAGCGGCTGAAGAAAGATCATCAAGCTCAGGAGAAGTGGGAAAAGATTGATGCAACTTGTCGGGAAGCCATGCGGCAGTTTATTGAGCTTTCCCTAGCCTCGGTTAAGGCCAAAAGTGGCAAAGCTTCTATCCCAAGTTGGTCAAAGGTTGATACTTACTTGGCTAAAGAGGCCAAGATCAAGGCGGGAACCCTTACTCCGCTTTGGAATTTCTTGCACGATTTATTAGATCGGATTATTCACGACCAAGAAACTCAAGGGATCTTAAAGGCCTTGCAATCGGGCTATATTCAACCTTCTCCAGGCAACGACGTGGTTCGCAACCCTGCGGTTGTCCCAACGGGGCGCAACATCTATGGCCTTGACCCGTACCGCGTTCCCTCTCCCGTCGCGCAAGATACGGCTAATCGGTTGGTTAAGGAGCTTCTGGAGCGCCAGACACTGGAACAAGGTTCGCTGCCTGAAAACGTAGCGATTGTCCTTTGGGGCATTGATAACCTCAAGAGCGAAGGTGAAGGTGTAGCCCAAGTTCTGTCCCTCTTAGGGGCCAAGATTGTCCTTGATGAGCTAGGAAAAGCTACCGACGTAGCCCTGATCCCGCTCAAGGAGCTTGGGCGGCCCCGCATTGACGTAGTGGTGACCGTCAGCGGGATTTTCCGCGATCTGCTGCATCATCAGATGGTCTTGTTGGATAAAGCGGCCCGAATGGCAGCTTCTGCCGACGAGCCAATCGAGTTCAACTTTATCCGCATGCACGCATTGGCCCAGGCGCAGGAGTTGGGCATTAGTTTGGAAGAAGCAGCGGTACGGGTCTTTGCGAATGCCCCAGGGAGCTACGGTGCAAATGTAAATAATTTAGTCGAAAGTGGGACGTGGGACAGCGATGATCAACTGAGCGATGCTTTCCTGACACGCAAGAGCTTTAGCCTGGGTTCCAATGGGCAATGGAACGATAGTCGCAAGATCATGGAACGGGCGTTGTCTACCGTCGACCTTACCTTCCAAAATGTTGACAGTTTTGAGGTAGGGATTAGCGATATTGATAACTACTATGAGAACCTTGGCGGAGTAACGAAGAGCGTTGAAAAACTTAGCGGGAAGCGGCCTACGGTGATGGTCGCTGATGCGGTTTCGACGACGGGGCGAGTTTCTTCGCTGGAGCAGATGGTGCGCCTGGAATCACGGGCTAAGTTGCTTAATCCCAAATGGTTTGAAGCAATGTTGCACCACGGGAGTGAAGGGGTCCGGGAGATCGAGTCGCGGGTCAACAATACTTATGGCTGGAGCGCCACGGCAGGCGCGGTGGAAGGTTGGGTCTACCAAGGGGTAGCAGAAACTTACCTTCTGGACGAGGATATGCGGAACCGTATGGCGAAGCTCAATCCTCACGCTGCGGCGGCTATGACCCGACGGTTACTGGAGGCCAATTCGCGGGGTTTCTGGGATGCAGATGAGGCAACGCTGGAAGCTTTGCGCGAAGTATACGATGATTTGGAAGATCGCTTAGAAGGGTTTGGGGCTACCCATACCAAAAGCGTTGGTCAGTAGGTAGGAAGGCTGGGGCGCG
>DCSM01000048.1:4922-5319 GCA_002325605.1 Chloroflexaceae bacterium UBA1466 | reverse complement strand
AGCCGCCCGCCGCGCCCCAGAAGCAAAAATATGGCCCATCAAAGTACCATGCGCCAAAGGTTGGTACTCTCCTTGATCATTGGCCTTCTTAGCGGTCTGCTTTGCTACACGCGCCTAAGGAAGGAAGGCCTGGTTGCCGCAGACTTCACCTGGGCCTGGCGAGGAGCTAGGCTTCTGCTTACGGGCCAAAACCCTTATCACGACCCTACTTTGGCTGCGGGGCAACCTTATCCCTCTGATGCCCCACTCTACTATCCCCTTCCAGCCCTGCTCTTTGCACTCCCTTTTTCACCTTTCCCGCCCGAATTAGCAGGGGCCCTCTTCTTTGGCCTTTCGGCAAGTTTGCTGGCCTTTGGCCTGACCCAAGCAGCCCAGAAAGGCTCTTTTCAAGAGCTAT
>DCSM01000048.1:1955-4786 GCA_002325605.1 Chloroflexaceae bacterium UBA1466 | reverse complement strand
AGCTAAAGCTGTTGATTCCTATGGAAAATAAATTAGGTTTCAGACTAGGGAACCTCAACCTCCTTGTCTTTTTTAGCGCCTCCTTTTGGTTAGCCCTAGGCTGGGTCCAGTGGTCACCGTTGGTAATGGCGGGAGCTTTGTTGCCGACCCTTCTCCCTGCGGCCCTTGCCAAACCAAACTTAGGCCTACCGCTCCTTCTCACATACCCTTCCCGCAAGGGCCTTTTTGCCAGCCTAATTTTACTTCTCCTAAGCTTCGCAATTTTGCCAACTTGGGTGCAGGATTGGCTTGGGAATCTGGGCCAGAATCGCCATGCTCTCCCTTTGCTTCAATTTCCTGGCCCCCTTCTGCTCCTTGCGCTCCTGCGGTGGCGAGACCGTAAAGCCAGACTTCTCCTTCTGCTGGCCCTTCTGCCCCAGCGCTTGATCTTCTATGACCAATTGCTGCTCTGGCTAATTCCCCAAACCAAAGGGGAGCATCTCTTTCTGAGCTTGCTAAGTTGGCTTGGCTTCTTTGGTTGGCTCCACTTCAGTGGGCCCACGGTAGCTTTTGCGCCTCCGTGGGTCGTAAACTTCTTCTATCTCCCGGCCCTGGCCCTAATCTTCTGGCAAGGTCGGGCTGAAATCAGAGCAAAGCTATGCCCATCGCCATTTTAGAACCTTTCATCGCGGCCCAAATCGCCGCAGGCGAGGTTATTGAACGCCCCGCTTCTGTCGTCAAGGAATTGATGGAAAATTCCCTCGATGCTGGCGCTCATCGCATTACCCTTGAAGTTAGTGGCGGAGGGGTTCGGGAGATCAAGATTCAAGATGATGGGTGTGGGATTCCAGCGGCTGAAGTAGAGTTAGCTTTTGAACGGCATGCGACCAGCAAGTTGCGCCAAGTTGCCGACCTTTGGGCCATCAAAACGCTCGGCTTTCGGGGCGAAGCGTTGCCAAGTATCGCTACGGTGGCCCAAGTGATCTGTGTCACGCGCCCAGCTACCGAAGAAGTCGGGACCGAGGTTCGCTTTGCAGGGGGTGAACTTCAAGCAAGTCTGCCACGGAGTTGCCCCGTCGGGACAAGTATCAGCGTTCGCAACCTCTTCTACAACATCCCCGTGCGGCGGGAATACCTCCGCGCCGAAGCTACCGAAGCCAGCGCGATAAGTGCCATTGCCCAACAATATGCTTTGGCCTACGCCAATGTGAGTTTTAGGCTTCTGTTAGAGGGCAGACTAGCTTTTCAGACCACTGGGAATGGGAACATGCGCGACGTTTTGCTTGACCTTTATGGGCTGGATACGGCCCGCCAGATGTTGCCTGTCGAAGTTGATTCAGGCGCGGGCGAAGAAGCTCTTAAAATCACGGGCTTTATTTCCCCCCCCAGCGTAACTCGCGGGAACCGCGAATACTTGCAATTCTTTGTCAACCAACGGGCCATTCAACCTCGTGGGCCTTTATTGGCCGTCTTGCTCGAAGCTTATCATACTTCTTTGATGAAGGGGCGGTTTCCTGTGGCCGTTTTGGCCCTTCAAGTTCATCCCAGCGCGGTAGATGTGAATGTTCATCCTACCAAAAGCGAAGTCCGGTTTCGGCATCACCAACGGGTGATGGCCGTTGTGGGGCGGGGAATAAGGGAAGCTTTAACGACGGCAGGGATTCAAACGTGGGTCGAAGAACCTCGCATCCATGTCCTTCAACCTTCTGAGCTACGGGCTGGCAGTCAAGGTCAAAGTGGGGCCATCACGGCCCCAAGTTGGGGAGTCGCCGAACGGGTTTGGCGCATCGCGCAAAGTAAGTGGGATGTTGGGGGAAGTAAGGCTCCACAAGCGATAAACGAGCCTCCAGCGCCACCTTTTCCCACCGCCGTGAAAGCCAGAAAGGAAGCCGAAGAACCTGAAGAGGATTTATTTCCTGAAGCGGCTGAAGCACCTGAGGTTGGCAAAGGAGCAGCTAGCTCGCCCCCGCCAGCCTTCAACCCGCCGCCAGAACCGTCGCCCCCGCCTCTTCCTCCGAAAGCTGCGATTCCTCCCTTGCGCGTAGTCGGCCAAGTTGGGCTTACCTACATCGTCGCCGAATCGCCTGAAGGGATGTATTTGATCGACCAACATGCCTCGCATGAGCGGATTACCTATGAGAAGCTCCTGGCCCAAAATGACCAAGGAACCCTTGAAGCCCAAGAACTCTTACTGCCCCAGACCTTTACCTTGCCCCCCGCCACCGTTGAGGTCTTGCTGGGGCAAAGTGAAGCGCTCCGCGCCTGGGGGTTTTCCCTGGAAGCTTGGGGCGAAGGGCTCCTCCGCGTCCGCGCCATTCCAGCAATTTTAGCCTTAGAGTATATCGAAGAAGCTTTGCTGGAGCTTGCCGCTAAGTTGACGGGGGCCGAGACAACAACACCTCTCGACTGGCGAGAGGCGCTGCTGCTCACGTTAGCTTGTCATACTGCTGTGCGGGCCGGCCAAGTTCTGGCCCTCGAAGAGATGCGGGCTTTACTCCATCAGCTTGAACAATGTAGCAGCCCCCGTACTTGCCCCCACGGGCGGCCAACCATGGTTTTGCTTACCCCAGGGCAATTAGAACGCCAATTTGGGCGGCGCGGCTAACTTGTCCAACCTTTCCTTCCTTGCCTGTCGTCTACCGCAGCGGCGTGGGCGAGGGGGGGAGCGGCGTGGGCCCAATGTACGGGAGACTTGAGGTTGGGGTCAAGGCAATCGGGATCGCCGTGGCCACAGCCCCCCCACTCGGCCCATTTGTAGGCGTTACAACGGCCTGACTGGTTGGGACGGGCGTGGCCGCGCTGTGAGCGGGTGTGGCCGTAGCCCTTCCAGGCACAGGAGTCTTGGTCTTGGT
>DCSM01000048.1:0-1834 GCA_002325605.1 Chloroflexaceae bacterium UBA1466 | reverse complement strand
GTTGGCTGCGGCACAGGAGTTTTGGTCCGCGTCGCCGTTGGCTGCGGCACAGGAGTTTTGGTCCGCGTCGCTGTTGGGGCTTTGGTGGGCGTTCGGGTGGCCGTGGCTTGCGGCACAGGAGTCTTCGTCCGCGTCGCCGTGGCTTGTGGAATCGGAGTCTCCGTCTTAGTGGCCGTTGGAATTACGCTTGGCTTAGGGGTCTTAGTGGCCGTTGGAATTGCGCTTGGCCCCACAGGAGTCCAGGTTGGGGCCGGGGTCGGATCCCCAATAATGAAAAGTGTGGCCTGCCCTGCCCTGGCACTGCGCTGGCTTCCCCACCCAAACGTCAGAAAGCCGCCAATCAACGCAAGGCCTACCATTCCAATTACGAACGAACGTTGCATGGGTTAATTTCGCTCCTTTTGCCTTTGTTGCTTGCCCTAACTTAGGCCCAACTCAGGCACTGTTCAAATCCTTAAAGGCCTACATGCCCGCTATTATAACACGCTTACCAGCCTGCGCTTTTTTGCCCTGGTTTCCCCCAGCTTTATGGCTCTTTGAAGATGATCACGTCGTCAATGTAGGCTTCTAAATCAGTAGCAAGAGCGCCTGATGTGATGTAGATGGAATGAGATGTTGTACCAGCCTGAGCCACAAACGAAAACTCGATTAGCTTCCAAGCGCCAGGGGCCGAGAGATGAATTTCCTTCGGACTTGAACTGTATTCATCTGGAGCTACTAACGAAGAAACGATGTTTAGTTCTTGAACAACATTGCTTTCATCGTAAACAAAGAGTTTTAGAACATCATTTGTTGTTGCTATTGCCGGTGAGGCTACCTTAATTCGTGCAAAGCCATGGTAAGTTTTCCCAGAAGTGGTGGGGAAGTTTTGGTAGAGGATGATTCTTCCGCTTGGTTTTGCTGAAATTAAGGCTCCGTTACTTCCTTCATATTTGGCAATGGAATCTGCTTCTTTAACAGAAAAATCTTCCATTACTAAGACACCCTCGTATGCTGTTCTCCAATTTGTATTAACTTCAAACCCCCCATTTTTAATGAGGTTATCCGTGGGCTTGACAAAGTAGGTTGTTGCTTGTAGCTTTTTCGTTACAGCACCTGGGGCACTCACAGTTGTAGTATAAACCAGTCGCGTGGTTTGAGTAAAGTTAGGCTCTCCCGAAATGATGATGGTGCGAGTGTCATGTTGCAAAATGGAGTCAATAGTACAACTCACATAATCATCCTGGACTGTGCAATCAAATTTTACTGGTAGTGGCCCCACAGAAACATTGGTATTTGTAAGACCTAGGGATAGCGTACTGATTTTTATATCTTTAACGGTCCAATTACTGGCATTTGGCACTACAATTTTGTAGCTAAACCTCTTTTTGTCTGAATTGGTCACTCCTTCAATTGTGTAGGTCAAATTATTTGTCCCCGAAATAACTACTTCAGGCACTTGCAGCTTCACCGCAAGGGAGTCAATCGGGATGGATGTTGGGGTATTAGTTGGCGTTAGGGTCGCGCAAATCTTTTCGGTAATCCAATAGGAAACGCCACCATGATTAGAACATGCCCCACTGCCCCTAGCCCTGGAATTATACCCATCATTACAAACTGCCCCCAAATGGTTCCCTGTATCAAACAATACCTCTCCTGTGCTGCAAACGGGACTCGGAATCGCGGTAGGGGTCTTAGTCGCGGTAGGGGTCTTAGTTGGGGTGTTAGTCGCAGTTGGCGTATCAGTTGGGGTGTTAGTCGCAGTTGGCGGGACCGGCGTGTTAGTTGGTTGCGGCTGAGTTGTGGGCATTGGTTCAACAGCAGCCACAACAGTTGGCAAAGGTGTTGGCGCAAC
>DCSM01000132.1 GCA_002325605.1 Chloroflexaceae bacterium UBA1466 | reverse complement strand
GGCTAGGCATCTTGCCTGGCAAACTTTGGAAAGGAATCCCTTAAATGCAGCATTCAGCAGCAAACTATCGAACCGTACTTTTTGACCTTGATGGAACTTTGACCGACCCGGTAGAGGGAATTACGCGCTCAATTCAATATACTTTGGAAAAGTTTGGGAAACCTGTCCCGCCCCAAACCCTTCTTAATTCTTGGATTGGCCCTGATTTGGTAGGTTCTTTTATGACCTATTTCCAAACCCAGGATGAAGCTTTGGGAAAGCAGGCGGTGGCCATTTTTCGAGAGCGGTTTGGGACAATTGGCCTCTTTGAAAATAAAGTCTATCCAGGGATCCCGGAACTTTTAGCGGCTTTGCAAGCGGCGGGCTGTAAGTTGCTTTTGGCTACAGGCAAGCCTACCGTTTACGCCGAGCAGATTTTGACCCATTTTGAGCTTCGGCCCTATTTTACTCTGGTTGGGGGCACTTTTCTTGATGGCCGTTTGACCACCAACAAAGGGGAACTTTTGGGGACTTTGCTCCCGCAGTTGAGTGCGGAGGAACGGGCGGCATGTGTGATGGTGGGAGATCGTGAACACGATGTCTATGGCGCAAAAGCTCACGGGATTCCGAGCATCGCGGTCACGTATGGCTACGGGAGCGCGGAGGAATTGGCGGCTTGCGAACCAACCTTCACGGCGACCAGCGTGGCCGAATTGCGGACCCTTTTGCTTAGGGGGTTGGCTTAGGATCTAAATGGCGGGTCGCGTAGGTTAATTCTTTAACCCCTAATTTCGTGGTTTGGCCCGTGGTTTGTAAGGCGGCGGCTTCGCGCAAAGTGGCGTTCGCCCACGTATTTTCGCCAAGCTCGGTGAGGCGCTTTGCCACCGCCTGCAAAAGGGAGATCGCCTCAGCGCGCTGGCCTTTCGCATGCGCTTCCAACGCTCGCTGTTGCAACCGGGCCGCATTGGCGCGGGCCGCTGCGGCTAAAACCGTTGGGGGTGGTGGGAGCGAAGGGGCCTGATAGCTCGCGGGCAGGTCGACAGCGACAAATTCACCTTCACTTTGGGCATAGAGATGCGCTAGACCAAGCCGCTGCCCAGCGGGAAACGCTCGCCCAAACGCAGGCCGTACCAGAAGTTCGAGTAAAACCAAGATGGGGCTGTTTTGGGCCAGATCACCTACCGCAAGTTGGTAGGCCAGGGAAGGGTTGCGCGGAGCTTCCAATGGGGTAAGCTTAGGCTGAATCATCGTTGCTCGCCACAACTCAACTGATGAAGCCACTGCGATGGTCAAGGTAACGGATTTGAGCGCAATGTCCCTGGCCACCGCCAATTCTTGTGTCACCGCTTGCGGGATGGCCTGCGCCTCTTGCAGGAAGACCGCCCGCCCATGGCTTAGGTCGGCCAACTGAATCAGCAAATCTTCTTGAAAATCGCCGCCTAAGCCCAAAGTGCTAATGGTAATGCCCTGCTGCGCTGCTTGGTGGGCTAAAGCTAAACATTCAGCAGCATGTTGTGTAAAACCATCGGTCAGGAGAAACAAGCGTTTCGTCGCTTGCGGCTTAGAATCTCTAGCCAAAGTTGCTAAACCTAACCGCAAACCCTGCGCCAAATCCGTTTGCTCGCCCAAATTGAGTGTTTTGAGGCGACTGATTCCTTCAATCAAAGCGTTCCGCATCGCTCCACTGGTCGGTGGAACTAAAAGCGCTGCTTCTTCTGCACACGCGACCAGCGCAAATTGGTCGGCATTATCCAATTGCTCGACGACGCTCTGGAGGGCCCGCGCCACGTAAGCCAGGGCAGGTGGCGCTTGACGATCTACTTCTTCGGGCCTTGCGCCCCTAATTTGCCACACGGCCATCCCGTCCACCAAAATTTCCTGCGCCCACCCCGCACGGGCCAGTTGCCGAAATTGGGTTTCGTTGATGATTGGAATCCGCATCGAACGACTGGCATCGGCTAAAAAGACCCAATTGACCGCTCGCTTGATTTTGGCCGCGCCTTGCACGCTTAGGCTCACTAGCGCATAATAAAGTTGCGAATCTTGCTGAAAAGTCAAGCTAAGGTTTTCGGGTTCAATGCTTAGACTGAGATTCATGGTTCACCTTTAACTTTTCTACTTCTAAAACCGAGCTTTTCCCGTTCAAATTAGAGAACCTTCAGCGCGAAGGTTACGAGCCTCTTTGCTTCCCAAAATCTTTGGTTGCATTGTAACACAAGCAAGCTAGGCTCGATGGGCTATCGAAGCCTTCTCATTCTATGCTACAATAGTTAAACTATGGGCCAGTCATCTTTGCCAGCCGTCCAAGCGCAAAATGTGCTTGACTTCATCAGCCACAGCTTGACTCAAACGTTGCGGATTGGGCAGCGCCTGGGCAGTCAACTCCAGCCGGGCGATCTTATCTTGCTGCTTGGGGAATTTGGGGTCGGCAAAACTCAGTTAGTTAAAGGAATTGCTCAAGGTTTAGAATCCCAAGACCTGGTGACAAGCCCCAGTTTTGTCATGATCAATGAATATCAAGCCGGCGAAAAATGGCAGGGCATGCGAATCACTCACGCTGATTTTTATCGCATCGAAGCGCAAACTGAATTAAGCAACATCGGCTTGGAAGAACTTTGGAATGAAGAGGATGTTTGTCTGATTGAATGGGCCGAGCGGGCCGAAAGAATGCTCCCTGCGGAACATCTCAACATTCATTTGCGCCACCTTGACGAGTCAAAGCGCATAATTCGGCTTATTCCCTATGGGAAGCGTTACGAAGATTTAATCAAAGCGTTCAAAAGGATAACTTTCCGTTGAGTTCTATGCTTTTAGCAATTGATACATCTGCGGTCTTCGCTGGTCTAGCGTGTTATAATGAACAAGGGCTTTTAGCCGAATGTGTTTGGCAAGCGGGGCGGAATCAAACGCGCCAAATTTTGCCCCAGCTTGATCTCTTGCTGCGGCAGCTGGGCAAAAAACCGAGTGCGCTTCAGGCGGTGGCGGTGGCGCTTGGCCCAGGGAGTTGGAGTAGTCTGCGCGTTGGCCTGAGCTTGGGGAAGGGCATAGCGCTGGCGCAGAATTTGCCAATCTTGGGCATTGGAACGCTGGAAGCGCTGGCCTTTCAGCATCGTCGCCCCGACATGCCAGTCTATCCGCTGGCCCGCCTGGGGCGCGACCAATTCGCCACTGCTGAATTTCAGCCTGGCGACCAGTGGAAGATTCTAAGCGATTATCAGAACCTGAATCTCGCTAATTTGTGCCAGCG
>DCSM01000118.1:15638-24904 GCA_002325605.1 Chloroflexaceae bacterium UBA1466 | reverse complement strand
ATAATGTAAAAATTAAGTAAAAAGAAATTTTCTTCACCTCCTAGAGGTGCTACTTATGCTAGAAGCACCTTTCAAGATACACTATAACACATCTTCGCCTAAAGTTTTTGCCAGAGAGGACTACCACAAGAAGTCTACTAAAATAACAATACCGCCGACACCTTATTTCTAGGTATCAGCGGTATCTTCCGTGCGGCCTCAAAAGCTTTTACAGCGTTTTCAAGACATCTATGGTGCTGCGGACGGCGTTGGCGGAAGCTTCGACAAGGGCTTTTTCCTCGTCGTTAAGCGGCAATTCGATGATGCGCTCAACGCCATTTGCGCCCAACACAACTGGGACCCCAAAGTAGATGTCGTTCAAACCGTACTCGCCTTCCAGGTAGGCCGAAACGGGGAGAACGCGCTTCTTGTCGCGTAAAACGGCTTCGACCATCTGGGCCGTGGCGGCAGCAGGCGCGTAGTAGGCGCTGCCCGTCTTGAGCAGGTTGACAATTTCGCCGCCCCCTTTGCGGGCCCGATCTACGATCTTGGCTAGGCGATCTGCGGGGATAAATTCGCTGACGGGAATCCCGCCAATCGTTGAGAAACGGGGCAGGGGAACCATCTCGTCGCCATGCCCGCCGAGCAGCATCGCTTGCACATCCTCAATCGAAACCCCAGCATCCATAGCGATGAATGTGCGATAACGCGCACTATCCAAAACGCCCGCTTGCCCAAAAACCTGATTTTTCGGTAAGCCGCTGACCTGTTTGGCCATATAGGTCATGGCATCCAAGGGGTTATTGACCAAAATGATGATCGCATCAGGTGAATGCTTGACCGCTTTCGTGATACAGTCGCGGGTGATATTGGCATTGATCTTGATCAAATCTTCGCGGCTCATGCCTGGCTTGCGCGGAGCCCCCGAAGTTACCACGATTACGTCAGATTTAGCGGTATCCGCGTAATCATTTGTCCCAAAGATTTTGGCATCAAAGCCCATAATCGGGCTGGCTTCCATTAAATCAAGCCCTTTACCCTGGGGAATACCCTCGACAATGTCAACCAAAACAATGTCGCCCAATTCCTGGGCCGCGACCCAATGGGCGGTGGTCGAACCAACAAACCCAGACCCGATGATGGAAATCTTATTTCGCATGCGGAAGTTCCTCCTGCATCTGTTTAGCCCCGCTCCAGCGTGGGGCCTTTCAACGCAGCCTATTGTAGCATAATTTTGCCAGGCTGTTTTTAATCCTTATCATCCAAACTTGATAAGTTCTAGCAAGCCATCCCGAAAAACCTGAAAACTTTTGGAACAATTGCGCTCTGGTTGCATATAAGGAGAAATAGCACGAGCAATTGCTCCTTTTCCTAATTTCTTGCGACCTCGGCACAGTTCACGCTCTAAGGATTCCCATGTCCCACCAGGAATCGCATCAGGATCACGATAGGCTTTTTTCTTTAGCAGATCAGGTGAAATATACGGATAAGCCTCCCTAATTGCAGTAAGATCGCCGAAAAACCAGGCTTCTAATTCCTCAACAACAATCCTATTCAAAACTTTGAACCGCGATCCTGCACTTTTTGAACGAGTCATAAGACCTACATCGGTAGCCACAGCTTCCAATTTAGCTTTTAGCTTCTGGCAGTCTTCTCGATCTTCGTCTATCAGAACGACAACTCGTAAATCATGTTGATCCTTCATTATTGCAGCATATCCGCGCATCCGATCTTGTAACTTTCCAAGAAGACGATCTCTTCCGCGGAAATCATGGATTTGAAACGTGATATTTGAGGAAGTTCCAATAATTTTGGGAACGATATTTTCAAGAACAATCTCCATTGACTGCTCTTCAACCAAAAAATCTATGTGCATTGATCAAAGCTCCTGAAAGTTTCTCCAGCTTCACTAAGCCCTCGGTTTCAAGTATTTTTCCATCCAAAGGTCGCCGAGCAGTGCGCCATGTTGCATAAATTCTGCAATTCCTTCGAATTCAGTGGCTTGCTGGGCCTTGGTGTAGCCTTTTTCATCTCGAAGTAAGGTCCAGACCTCTTCAGCCTTTAGCCCATTAACAAAAAAAGGCGAATGAGTCGTTACCATCAATTGAGATCGTTCTGAAGCAATTTGGCATTCTTCGGCAAGTTCGCGCAGCAATTCAGGATTCAAATGGTTTTCTGGCTCTTCAATGCCAACTAACTGAGGAGGATTAGGATCATACAGGATGGTAAGATAGGCCAGCATTTTGAGCGTCCCATCCGAAGCAAATTTAGCTAGAATCGGTTGCTCAAAAGGAGCATCTTTGATTTGAAGTAATAAGCGACCATCCTCCATGACTTTAGCATCGACGCGCTCCAGCCGCGGGACCCGCCGCGTAAGATTTTGCAGAATCTGCTCTAAGCGCTCAGGATATTGCTCTTTGAGATATTGAATAACGTTTGGCAGGTTATTGCCCAGCTTGGAAAGCCGCTCTTGCGGGCCAGCTTCGGGAATGGTGCGCGTATTATCTGCGCTGAGATAGGAAAGATACCAGCCCGTGATAAAGCGCCTAAGGGCACTGACTCGCGGATGCTTCGCAAATTGGCCCAGCGTATTCACGGCCAGCAAGTCGGGCGAATCTAACATTTCCTGAACCCGCGAGTCTTTTTTATCTTTATCTGGTTCTTCACCACTTATTACTTGACCTTCACCATCCTTGAAATCGAGGAATTTGAAAGGTTTACCGCTTTCGGCTCGTCGCCACTGGAGCCATTCTTTTACAACAAAAGGTCCCTTTGCATTTTCATCAATTTCAAGGTGATAGGTAATGATTGGAGTATTCGGTTTCTCTCGATATTTTAGCTCAATGACAATGGGCCCCTTCGCGCCGCGGGTGCGTAATTCCTTGAAACGCCCCCGCTTATCCCACGCTCTGCGTAAACCTTCATTGAAAGATTCGGAAAGAAAAGCAAAAACATCGAAAAGCGTAGATTTACCACTGCCGTTGGGGCCAATCAGAACCGTTAAGGGAGTGAGTTTCTTTAGTTCAATGTTTCGCAAAGCGCGATAGTTTTGCACTGTTATGGATTCAATACGCGGGACAGGAATTTTTGTAGGCTTATTTGTAGACATCATGCCCTCCTTAAAATTTTGACCAGACCTTGATTCCCCAAACCCTCTTGCCATTGTACCACATGCGCTTGAAAGCAAATAAAAAGACCTGGGAAGCTCTTGTAAAGCTCCCAGGTCAAGTTTTGGATGTAGTGAAGCGGAAGAAAAGAAAGGTTTTAGAAAGTTATAGGCTTTGGCGTAGTTTTTGAAGCGTGGTTTCTAAGTCTTCGGGAAGGGGAGAATTAAATTCACACCAAGAATCATCTTTGGGTAAACGAAAACCAAGTTTGTAGGCATGGAGAAATTGGCGGTTGATGCCAAAGGCCGCCCGTGATTTGCGACTGCCATAAGTGGGGTCACCCAGCACGGGATGGCTTTTGTAGGCGAAATGCACCCGAATCTGATGGGTGCGCCCCGTCTGTAAGACCGCCTCAATCAGCGTAAATTCCCCTAGCTCCTCCAGCACGCGATAGTGCGTAATGGCTTCGCGGCCATCCGCCAAGATCGCTTGGCGATTGCGGTCTACGGGATGTCGCCCTATCGGTGCATCAATCGTGCCTGTCGGCTCCCGAAACCGCCCTTGCACCACCGCCAAGTAGGCTTTGTACATCGTGCGCGCCTTTTGCTGATCCGTTAGGTGTTTCATAGCCCCTTCGTGGCGGGCAATCACCAACAACCCTGATGTAAATCGATCTAGCCGATGCACAATCCCTGGGCGGACTGTCCCATTGACTTGCACATCAGGATAGTGGCACAAAAGCGCATGAACTAGCGTCCCCGTGATGTGCCCTGGCGCAGGGTGAACGACCATCCCCGCCACCTTATCGACCACGACCACATCCGCATCTTCGTAAACTACATTTAGCGGGATGTCCTCTGGAATAAGCTCACTTGGCTGGATAGGAGGGCATTGCACCGTAACTAAATCGCCTGCTTGCAACAATTGCCGCGCCTTCACCAGTTGCTGATTGATTTGAATCGCTCCATCCATAATCAATTGCTGGGTATAGGAACGCGATAATTCACTTATTTTCTGGGCTACATAGCGGTCAATCCGTTCTCCCGCTTCTTCGGGAGTGATAATCAGTTGTAAAAGCTCTTCCCTTATCATTGGCTACCTGCTTCCTGGCTCTTTTGCAAAATGGTCTGGCTTGCGAATAACATATTTCTCAGATCTCTAAGCTCTAACTAACTTTTAGCTTGCTGATCGGGCCTTCCTCCTTCCGCTGCCTGCGAAAGATCTTGCCTTAGCAAATCTACTAAAAGACCATCTTCCTTAGGCAAAAGCTCTGCTTTCTGCTGGCTTTCGCTGAAAAAGAGATAGATGACTAAGAGTAATGTTCCGCCAGTGATTGCACTGTCAGCCAAGTTAAAGATCGGCCACCAACCAACTTGGATAAAGTCAATGACATAGCCTAAGCGAACTCGATCAATGAGATTGCCAAGTGCCCCACCCATAATAAGCCCCATGCTTATCTGGACAATTAGGTTTAGATTAGGTAACTGGGTGCTATAAACGAAGATTGCCCCTAAGCAAATGAGGATAGAAGTGAGGGTGAGGAGGAGAGGTGCATCTTGGAAGAGCCCAAAAGCTACGCCCGTGTTGCGCCAATAGACTAGACTAAGCAGCTCGCCCAGCAAAGGTTGGGAGCGGAGAAGCGGCTCCGGCCCCAGGTACGTGAGGACCAACTGCTTAGTTTGCTGGTCGAAGCCTAGAACCAACAGCCCAAAAAGAAGGGGCACAAACCAACGTCTTTGTTGTGGAGTGAATGCCATTGCCCTTTATCTCTAGCTTTGCGGAATCAACACCGTGAATAGTATAGCACATTTATCATGCCGCAATGCAGAAGCGCAAGCCCAGTTTAGCAGAACCTTCCCTTGTTCGGGGCCCTTTGGCAAGCTCAGACCACGGCTGCCGAGGGCCATGAATTACCCCAAAACCCCCGCTTCTGGGAACCTTTTAGCCCTTCGAACGTTTGCCCTCAAAAAAACCCCGGCCTGAGCGGAGCGCAGCAGGCATGCACGGAGACCAGCAAGGCCGTGGTACAATAGGCCGTAGAGGCCATTCTTTCTGCAACGTGCTTCTCTGCCGCCCACGGGGGAGAGGCTAAGGGATCGAAAACCTAAGCATGCCTGAGAGCCAACCACCAACTTTTGAAACCCTTGCGGTTCGGATCACAGACTTTGACCCCAAACAACAAGCCTACCCCGTTGAGGTAACCCTCCAGGGCGAGCGCAACTTCCAGGGCTGGCTCCGCTTGCAAGGCTTAACACTGCCTGCGGAAGGAAGTGCCCAAGAGATTAGGGCCTATGGCACAGAGCTTTTCCGCCGCCTCTTTGCGGATTCGCTGGCTGCGGCCTTCCAACAAGCTTGGGGCAGCGTGGCGCAGGAAGATCAGCAGCGGTTGCGGGTTCAGTTGTGGCTGGATAGCGCTGACCCGACGCTCCATGCTATTCCCTGGGAATTGCTGCATTACAATCCTGGCGTTGGGGCGGGGGCGGCCCTGCCCTTGACTACCGATCTCAAAGTCGCTTTCTCGCGCTATCTGGCGAGTAGTGAGGCCTGGGGCAAACCAATCACCCGCCGCCCGCTGCGGATGTTAATCGTAATTGCGGCTCCCAGCGACTTAGGGACAGAATGGCCTGATCTGGTCGCCATCGACAAAGGGGCGGAACAAAGCGGAATTGAGGACTTACTCAAGCCCTTGACCGCTTCAGGGCATTTGGTTTACGAATTTCTCCTGCCTAGGACTTCAGAGGAGACCTTAGAGGCCGCCTTAGCGAAGGGCTATGATCTTGTCTTATATTTTGGGCATGCGCTTCAACACCCAGAGTATGGGGCGCGCTTGGTCTTGGAAGACCATGAAACGGGGTTGGCGGCCTTGTACGCGGGCAGCGAATTGTTACGGTTTTTGCAACAGACCGCAAAGCGGCCTAGTCTGTTCATTTTGATAGCTTGCAATACCGCGCAAACCACCGCGATGGGAGGCAATGCGCCTGTTTCCCTGGGGTCGGCGCTGGTGCAACAAGGGGGAATTCCTGCGGTTGTCGCCATGCAACGGTTGGTTGATCTGAGCTTTGCCCGCACCTTCACCCAATATCTTTGCG
Organism: Chloroflexaceae bacterium UBA1466; assembly: GCA_002325605.1. Lineage (GTDB taxonomy): Bacteria > Chloroflexota > Chloroflexia > Chloroflexales > Chloroflexaceae > UBA1466. Next base: position 18,729 of record DCSM01000118.1, on the reverse strand, counting down.
ATTCGCTGCTGCGCGAAGGAGGAATTGATGTTGCGGTAACTGCCGCTCGCCAAAGGCTTTTTCAGGCAGATAGCTTTGCCTGGAGTACGCCTGTCCTTTATCTGCGGAGCCGCGATGGCCAGCTTTTTTCGCCCAATGCGCGCCTGGAATATAGCAAAGCCTTGCACGCTAATCCGCAATTTGCTCACTGGCAGGGGCCTGATTTCATTCGCATGGAGGCGGCGGTTATTCCAGCGGGGCAACATGATTGGCTGATCCGCAATCGGCCTGAAGATGCCGCTGCGGGCAGCGACCTCATGGATGCGGTTCAACAGGCTCTTCAGCGCCAGCCGCTGGAGGTGGACGGCGTTCTTCAGCCCAACCTGACAGTGGTCTTAGGGCCCCCACGTTCGGGCTTGACAGCCAATATGCAACGCTTGGCTTGGATGCTGGCGGCGGATTTAAGCACGGGCACGATGCTAAATGCCCCTGTGCCGATCTACGTTCCTTTGGAAAAATATCAGCAAGATCGGGGCAACAATTGCCTTGAGCGCTTAATCCTCGATGCGGTCAAGGAAGTGAATCCAACGCTTTCAAATGAGCTTAACCATCGGTTTCACCTAGCCGAAGCTGGCCGACAAGAAACCCTTGGGCCGACGGTCTTTATCCTGGATGGTCTGGATAGCATCACGGGGGAACAAAGGCTCAAAGCCAGTACTGAAATCCTCGATCTGGCTCATCGGTTTCCCCACTACCCAATAGTCGTAAGTTGTATTTATAACTTATTTCCCAGTGGGGTTTTCACTCAGGCGCTGATTTTACTCCTTCGCCGCCTCAGTGAACGCCAGATTTTACGCTATCTCCGCGAACGTAATCTGGCTAAAAGCACGATCTTCTTTCGGCAGATCGTTGAAAAACGGCTTCTTGACCTTGCATCTGACCCCAATCTCCTGAAAATGATCTATGAGCGCCTGAGCAATAAGCGAACCGCCAACTTTACCCGCAACCAATTGCTCCACGAAATGTTAGCTCATGCGCTGGAAGATCTTGCCAGCAACTTCGCGGGCGGCGATGCGGCGCGGAAAACGGTGATTGCCTTGGCCTGGCGGATGCGGTCAACCTACCACGAAAGCCTGAATTTAGCCGAAACCTTCGCCGTAATGGCCGAAGTTCGCCAGCAGCGCGATTACAGTTTAGAGGGTCTTTTTCAAGCCCTTTCAGATGTCGGCCTGCTAACCACCCAGAACCTTGACCAAGTCCGCTTCACTTATCCGATCCTCCAGGCCTATTGTGCAGCCTTAGCCATGCAAGAGCAGCCCGATTTCCAGAAACGCTTGGATAAGATCGTCACGGATTGTTGTGTAACTAAATGGCGGCTCTGGTGGGGGGACACCCTCTACATCCTAGTAGGGCTTTTGGAAAGCCTTGAACCCTTACGGTTGATTGTTAGTCTGGCCGCAACAGAAAACATCAGTGTCCATACTTTGCTTTTGGCGCGCTGTTTGGAAACGCTTTCGCCGCAAGCCGCAAGCCTCTTGACGGCTGCTGAACGCCAAGAATTGTTTGACACCTGCATTTCGCGGCTGCACGTCGAACGGGAACCTTCGGAAGAGCGGCGGGCGCTCTTGGCGACAGCCCTGGGGCGGCTAAAGGAAGAGCAAGTGGTTGGGGAGCTTAGGCGGCTCTTAATGGAAAAAGTGCGGATTCGAGAGGAACGGATTGCCTGCTACGACTATGCTACGGTACGGATTGCGGCGGCCCGTGCGCTGCTCCTGCTGACTGTCAAGGCCCCCGCGCTGGTCAAAAAGCTGGAACCTGCGCTCATGCAGTTACTTGTCCTTTGGGCGCGAGCCGCGTATGGGCAGGATAACGTTCGGGATTTGGCCCGCGCCGCCTTGGGGAAGACATTGGCCAACCAAACGGCCAGCCCGCTTGCCCGAACCGTCGCTGCCATTGCGCTCGCTGATCTGGCCTATACCAAGGAAGATGCCCAATTGATCCTCAATGTGATTGTCGGGCCAGAGCCAGTGAATCTCTCCACCGAAGAGTGGTCGGAAGCTCTTTGGGCCATGACCGAAGCCTTATACTTGTTTGAAGCCAGCGATCTTGAACAATTGTTAGTTACTTTGCTCAGGCAAGAGGCCGCGGTTCCCCCCCAAAGCAGCAAACAGATCGCCTATATTGTGGGGCGGGTGCGGACGAAGGAGGAATCTGTGGCAACTTGGCTTCTTGAATCTGCAAGGCTTGACCTTGACCTCAAAGTTAAGGCCATCGCGCTGCGTTCCATCACCTGGATTGGGGTCGCAGCTGGCTCCTTTGATTGGCTCTTAAAGGCCCGCGATGCTTCAGACTTAGGCAAGCTCAGGCACCGTTCAGCAACTGCAGCTGCTTTGCCGCCCCTGACTGAAACCAGGAACTTCATGCCCAAAATCATGTTTAGCCTTGTCAATTGGGAACCCGCTGCTTTGCAGGAGCTAGGGTTTCGCTTTCGAGAGGAAGTTCAAGCGGATGCGCCAGAGACGCTCAACCTGCGCCAGACGGTGATTGAGGCCCTGGCTTGGGTTGGCGATCAAGCGACGTTAGATCTGCTTGAGCCACAGCTGGCTCAATGGCCTTTGAGTTTGCGGAATACTTGGCATCTTACAGCAAGAGCGATTCGGAGTCGTTTGCAAAAGTAATGGAGTTTGAGGCGAAAGTTTCTTCTCCTTCAACTTATATACCTGGCTATGGGGACAACTTGCACGCAACTGCAATGTTTCGGCAGAGCTTCAACAACCGGCCACCACGCTAGGTAGGCTAGAAGGTAATCTCAAAGATGAGCAACCCAAAGATTTCTGGATTGGCAGGAATTCCTGGCCGGGCGTTGACGCTCTGTCAACCTTTCTTTCCTATCCCCCAACTTCGGTCCGTCTTGATCCTCATCCTGTTTACAGTCCTTCCGCTAGGCAGTTTAAGTTATTTTTTCTTCGTTTCCTTTGGGCAAAATCAAGGCTTAAAGTCCTTAGCAAATGAGCCAGCGATCTGTAAGCTGATTTCTCCTGGCGAAGAAAGCGATCTCTTCGGGTTTCGGCAAATTCAACCCCCGCAAACGGTCCCTGAGCTTGCCGAAGGG
>DCSM01000118.1:13148-15579 GCA_002325605.1 Chloroflexaceae bacterium UBA1466 | reverse complement strand
CAACCCCCGCAAACGGCCCCTGAAGCTCTGCCTAAGGCTGCCGAAGGGGCTTTCAAGGGTTTGTCCGCAGCAGATTATAGTTGCTGGCAAATTGTCGGCGATTTGTCCCTAAAAAGGAACCATTGGCTAAATCTCACCGCCCTAACAATCGGTTCAATTCTGCTGCTGGCCTTGCTGGTCATCCTTAGTTTCTCTTTCTTCTTTGTTCAACGAATCATTGCCCCGCTGCGCTCCCTCCAAGTTAGGGAAGGCCAACTTTTTGATCTGCACATTGAAATAAATGGCCACAGCCTCAAGCCTTTGGTAGCAACTCTCAACGTAATCTTTGCTCAACTGCAAACGAAACAAGTCCACTTAGAGGCACAAGTTGAGCAACGGACCCTGGCGCTCCAAGCAGTGCAGGGCGAGATGGAAAGCCACAAAGCCCGCATTGAAAGCCTCTTGACCGCTCGCACCGATGCGATTCGGGCCGTGGTTCATGATCTCAATCATACGATTCAAGCGACTCAATCGGCGTTAGACCTTTGGGTCTTAGAATTGAAAGATGCTGAGATTGATTCGGAGCTTCTTCAGTTGGGGCAGGAGCGCCTCCAAAGTACCTTGGAACACCAACAAATGCTTTTGCGCGACCTGCGTGATGCGGCCCTGTTGGAAAGTGGCCACCTGAAGCTTCAGCCGCAAGAGACTGATTTGGCCGCTTTGGTTCAACGAGTGATGACTAAGCTGGCCGCCCGCTTTGAACTAGCCGAATGTCAGCTTCGCTTTACGCCCCCAGCCACCGCTTTGCCCAAAGTCTGGTGTGATGCCGAACGGATCCGCCGCGTCTTGGCCAATATTTTAGAGAATGCCCTTCGCTATAGTTGTTCGTTCCGCGACGATGGCCTGGTAGAAATTCGGCTCTTGCAGGAGGGTGCGGATCTGCTTTGTGAAATCAGCGACAACGGCTTGGGGATTGCGCCCGCAGACTTGCAGCAGTTGGGGCAGAAATTTGTGCGGGTGGCGCAGGGCGAAGGTCGCCTCGAAGGCTCAGGGCTGGGGCTAAACTTTGCGATGGGGGTTGCGCGACTTAGCGGAGGTTCTTTAGTTCTGGCTTCACCTGGCGAAGGCCTGGGCACAACCGTGACGCTGCGATTGCCAGCGGTCCCGCTTGATCGGTTTGTGGGAATGGAGACCCTTCCATATTCTTATAAGCATAGCCCGTAAGAAAAAACGGAGAAAGAAGCCTCGGAAAATGCCCCAAACAAGTGAGTCTTTGAAAGGTTTGCGGCTCTTGATTGTCGAAGATGCCGCCGATTTGGCCCTAAGTCTGCAAGCGGGCCTGCTGCGGGTCGGGGTCCAAACCGTCGAGATGAAACCGAGTGTCCGCCAGGCCAAAAAACGCTTGATCAGTGCCTCACCGCCCGACTTAGTTTTGTTGGATAATCAACTGGCGGGCAACGAGACGGGAATGGATTTGGCCCTTTGGATGCGGAATCAAATCGCCTTTCAGCAAACGCTGCGGGTTTCCTATAGCGGTTCTGATCCCACAACCCTGTTGGCCAAATGTGCTGACGACACAGTTTTTCATGCCATGATTACCAAACCGATCTCGTTAGCCAAACTGGTTGACGAACTGGCGGCGATTGTTAAGCGCTACCGCGACCTGCTGCGGCCTTTAACAAGTTGCTAAAGCCTGACGGCCTCTGGAAATGAGGTTTATGCTCAATCTAAACGCTTTTTTCTGTCGTTCAGTTTATGCTACAATAATTTCAATGGAGAAGCATTAACCCCTAGCTTGTTAAAGGAGGCCCGATATGGAACTAGCAGGTTTTGCGGTTCGGATTCCCGAAGGGCGCGAGGTTGCGGATGGCTATGTCGAGTTGGTTCACGGGACGCAATATAGTTTGCTTTTGCACAATTCAACCCCCTTGCGCTGTGATGCTGAAGTGACTATAGATACTGAAGTGGTTGGCATTTGGCGCGTGAATGCAGGTAGCCAAGTTCGGCTCGAACACCCTGCTCAGAACCCAGGGCGCTTCACGTTTTACCAACTTGGCACCCAAGAGGCCCAAAGTGCTAATCTTCAGCATTCGGCTGAGACGGGGCTGATTCAAGTCATTTTTCGGCCAGAGCTACCAACTACTTTGCCTTTCAAACCAACGATTTTGGCCGCGCCGTGTGCCAGGCAGGATCATGATCATGCAGTGAATACAAGAAGCTCAAAAGGCTATACGGCGGGAGGCACAGGTTTGTCGGGCGAAAGTCAGCAGCAATTTACGACTGTCGCGGCGCTCAATTATGACGCGGCGGCCACGCACATCATTTACTTGCGGCTGGTGGCAAAAGCAACTGAAATTCGGCCCCTCAAAGCTTATGCAACTCCCATCCCCCCCCCTGTGGATTAGAATTAAACAGCCAAGAAAGCCCCTGGTTTCGGCAAGCTCGTCCCTGA
>DCSM01000118.1:0-13044 GCA_002325605.1 Chloroflexaceae bacterium UBA1466 | reverse complement strand
TGGCCCAACAGCTATGCTTCAGCAAGTTCAGCAACCACCTGTGGCCTCCGGGGGAAGAGCGCTTGGGTTTCAGACTAGACTAGAAAGCGACTCAAAACGTTGGAACGTTTTGAGTCGCTTTTTCTTTCTCAGGCCAACGGGGCGCACATTTTATTCCTCTTATTCCTCTTGCCTACGCCGATATTGAATCGCTTCCGCTAGATGATTCGGAGCAATTTGGCTTGCAGCTTCGAGGTCAGCAATCGTGCGCGAAAGTTTCAGCACGCGATGGTAGCCGCGAGCCGAAAGGCTAAGTTGGCGGACTGCGGCCTTAATTAGGCTTTCGCCCTGGGGCGTAAGCTTGCAGTAAATTTGGAGTTCGGCGGGCCCCATATCTGCATTGGTCAACAATTTTGTACCCTGAAACCGCTCGACCTGAATCTGCCGCGCTTGACAAACGCGCTGCCTAAGCATTAGAGACGCTTCACCTTGCCGCTCACTGGTCAGCTTTTCATATTTGACTCGCGGCACATCGATGTGAATATCAAAGCGATCTAACAAGGGGCCACTTACGCGGCGTTGATAGCGATTGACAGCAGCAGCTCCGCAAGTACAAGAGCGCTCAGTGTCGCCGTAATAGCCGCAATTGCAAGGATTTTGGGCGGCAAGGAGCATCAGCGCGCAGGGAAAAGTCAAGCTGCCCGCAGCGCGACTCAACGTGATAAACCGATCTTCAAGTGGCTGGCGCAGAACTTCCAGCTTACTGCCAAACTCAGGCAATTCGTCTAAAAACAACACGCCTCGATGTGCCAGCGTAATTTCGCCAGGCCGAATGCGACTTCCGCCCCCAACTAACCCTGCCAAAGAGGTAGTATGATGGGGAGCGCGGAAAGGGCGTTGGCGAATCAGCGGTGTATCACTAGGCAATTGCCCACTTACACTGTAGATTCGCGTGACCTCAAGGGCTTCGTCTATACTCATCGGGGGCAAAATTGAAGTCAAAGCGCGAGCCATCATGGTTTTCCCTGCGCCAGGGCTTCCTGTCAACAAAACGTTGTGGGCCCCAGCTGCGGCCACTTCCAGAGCCCGTTTGACATGCTCTTGGCCGCGCACATGCGCGAAATCTACCGTATATTCAACTTCGGTTGGGTTGAACGCGGTTTGGGGCACGAAGGGCTGGATGGGACGATCCCCAATGAGGTGCAAGACCAAGGCGGCTAATGTGGGAACGGGCATAATGGTCAGACCTTCCACCAAAGCCGCTTCGGGAGCATCATCGTGGGGCACAAAGACCTTTTCCATCCCTCTTTCCCGCGCCGTAACGACCATCGGCAAAATGCCCTCCGTATGGCGCAATGTGCCATCAAGCGATAATTCACCAATAAAAACCGCTTTTTCCGTCTCGCCACCAATTTGCTCTGAGGCTAAAAGCAGCCCTAAAGCGATAGGCAAATCATAAAGCGGGCCATACTTTTTCAGGTCGGCGGGAGCCAAGTTGACCGTCAAGCGTTTCATGGGGAAGGTCATTCCCGTATTCCGAATGGCGGCCCGCACGCGCTCCCGACTTTCGTGAACTGCCGTATCGCCCAGCCCCACCACGGTGAAGGTGGGTAAGCCTTGCGCGATGTCAGCCTCGACTTCGACTAGCACCCCTTCCAGGCCGTTGACCGCGCAACTAAAGACTTTTGCCAGCATGAAACCCTCTCTTAGCCAAGCGCTTTCTGAAGAAACAGGCCAGCTGCCTATTTTCAGCCTTTGAAACAGGCCAGCTGCCTATTCTACGGACTAGAACAACTCGTTAATTTTTCGCCAGTCTGGCCGGACCCAACCGATAACCTCCGTTGCTTCGCGCAAAACTTTGATTGCCAGCCCCGCCTCGACTTTTTCAAAAAGCGGGATCCACTCCGCCAAGACTTGCAGGAATTCATCCAAGCGCTTGTGGCCAATGGTCTTCAAGGCTGTGCCGAACTGGCCAGCTTGGGCTAAGGCGTTAGCCAAACTAGCTAACGCGAAGGCGCGGGAAGAAGAGTCTTGGATCGCGTAGGCCGTTTTGGCCGCCTTAGGAAACTGCTCCACTTGAATAAAAGCGTTGACTAGTTGCCGCAGAACTAAAGCCCGTTGATTCTCATCTTGAAGGCCGCTGGCCAGATTTTCGGCTTCCGCAAAGAACTTCTGCGCTTTAGCCTCATCAGTTTTGGCGAGAATGATGGCTAAGTCGGTCAAAGCTTCAGCCCGTCGCCCGTCGCCCTGAATGGTCTGAAGAATGGTTTCGGCCAGCGCGAACTGGTCGGCGCGGGCCAGGAGGGCGGCTAACTCGCGCAAAAGCTCCATTTTGGTCTGATTGTCCTGAATAGTTTGTGCCAGGCTTTGAGCTTGAGCATAATTTCCTGTTTTGGCCAGGGCAAGCGTGAGGGCGCGCAAAGCCTCGGCCTGTCGCCCACTCTCCTGGATCAGCGCAGCGGTTTCCTGGGCTTGGGCAAAGTGGCCCGCTTCGGCTAGAGCTTTAGCCAAATCGCGCAAGGCCGTCGCCCGTTGACTTGTTGCACTTTTAGGTAGCAGGTCAATGAAGTGCCGCGCTTGCGGAAACCACTGCGTTTGGGTCAAGTCCAGCGCAATTTGCTTCAGGGCTTTTTCCAACTCGTGTTCATCTTGGATGGCCAAGGCCACCTTTTCCGCTTCGGCCAGGATTGTTTCAGCGGTTTCCATGCCATGTTGGGCGAGGCTGGTGGCCAATTTGCCCAAAGCCTCGGCTTGCCGAGCGGGGACTTGAATCGTCTGGGCGACTTGCGTTGCTTCCTCAAAATGCCCCGCTTGCGCTAAAGTCCTAACAAGCTCCCGCAAGGCCAGCCCTTGATCTTCGACATTTTGGATGGTCTGGGCCGCTTCTTTGGCCTCGGCAAAAAAACTGCTCTTGGCTAAAGCTTTGATTAGATCCTGGAGCGCATCAGTCCGCCATAAATCTACTTGGATGGCCTGGGCCGCCGCCCGCGCTTCGCCGAACGCGGCCTGAGCGCGGCTATCCCCCACCAGCGCCAGCGCGACGGCCAATTCGCGCAAAGCATCCGCCTGCCACCAATCCACTTGGATGGCCCGCGCCGCTTCCCAGGCTTCCGTGAAAAGTTCTGCTGCGGTTCCTGCGCGGTTCCTGCGCGGTTCCTGAAGCTCTACCGAAGGCTGCCTAAGGCTGGCGGCTGCCTGGTGGAAGGCCACGGCCAAATCGCGCAGCGCAAAGGCTCGCCAGCCAACCACTTGGATGGCATGCGCGACCTCGCCTGCTTCTTGGAGCCAACCCGCATGGGCCAGCGCCGTGGACAATTTCCGTAATGCGCCCGCGCGCTCCCGGTCATCCTGGATGGCGTGGGCCAATTCGCCAACCTCATCCAAAACTACTTCGGCGGGGCTATCGCCGGCATCGGCGAGGGTGATGGCTAAAACACATAAGGCGGCGGACCGTCTTTCGTCGTCCTGGATATTGCGAACAACCTCATGGGTTTGGTCGAAAACCGCTCTGGCGCGAGGGTCGCCTGCTTTGGTCAAAGCGGCGGCTAACTCCCGCAAGGCCGAAGCCTGCCAGAAATCATCTTCAATCGAATTGGCCACGCGACTGGCAGCCTCAAAGAGATTAGCTTTGGCCAGCGCCGCCGCCAAGGCTCGCAAAGCTTCGGCCCGCCAGCCCTCAATTTTGATGGCGCAAGCGATTTTCTCCGATTCGCTAAAGCGGTCTGCTTGCGCTAAGGTTGAGGCTAATTCGCGGAAGGCCGAGGCTTGCCAGAAATCATCTTGAATCGTGCCCGAAACCGCTTCGGCTTCGGCGAACCGGCCCGCTTTAGCCAGCGCCGTAACCAGGGCCCCCAAGGCCCAAGCTTGCAGGCCCTCATCCGCAACCGCTTCGGTGGTTGCCAGAACTTCGTTGAAGACCACGGTGGCTTCAAGATGAAGGCCTGCTTGGTCAAGCGCGGTGGCTAAAGCACACATCGCCCCCGCTCGCTTCTCATCGCCTTGAATCTTGCGGGCGATTGTCTGGGCCTCAGTGAAACGACCTGTTTCGGCCAGAGCGCCCACTAGAGCGCGCAGCGCGTCGGCTTGCCAACCTTCGTCGTGAATCAGTTGGGCAATCCGGGCCGCCTCGCCCAAAGCTTTCTTTTGGGCCAAAGCGACAGAAAGGTCCCGCAAGGCCCAGGCTTGCTCCCGCTCATCCTGAATCGCACTGGTGACCTGTTCAGCAGCTTCAAATTGGTCATCCTGGGCCAAAGCTGCCGCGAGATAGTGTAACGCCCCCGCCCGTTCCCTGGAGTCCGCTATATCGTCAACCACGGCCCGGGCTTCAGCATACCGCCCACCCTGGGCCAGCGCTGTGGCCAAATCGCGGAGGGCGGCGGCCTGCTCATGGGGTTCCTGAATCATCCCCGCGACTTCGCCTGCTTCAGCCAAAAGGTCCGCAACCGTTTGCCCTTTTTCAAGCAAAGTATGGTAGATTGTCAAAAGGCTGTCAAAAATTTCTCGCGGTTTATCGCGCAAACGAGCATGCGTCAGCGCTTCAACCTCGCGCCCTAACCAAACTAATGTCTTCAAATCTGTATCGGTATAGCCACTTACAGGTTGATTGATGACTTGTTGGGCCGCTTGCAGACGGACCAGCGCGAGGATGGTTTCCTTTTCGGTTTTAGCGTGCCGAACCGCCTGCTCCATCAAATTGAGGTCTTCCGCAAACCCGCGATAATTGTAGCCACTCTTGACAAAACGGGCCCGCAGCCAGCGTTCACTATTGAGTTCTAACAACCGTGGCCCATCCCCAGCTTGGAAAAGGTGCATTGCCAAGTGGTTGAGGCCATAATGATCGGTTTGCCGCCAATCATTTTGATAGGTTGCCCAGTAAGAAGTAGCGATTTGCCGATGAAAAGCTGACAGATCGAGATGATAAACTTCATTTTCTGGAGCTTGGGTCAAAAAAGTCTTAAATGAATGATGGGCAAAGCCTAAAAAATCATTAGCGGTTGAGGCAAGAAGCGGTTGAAGGGCCTGAAGGACGGGCTGCGGGTCCGAGCCACTGATTCGGGCCAGGTCTTCGGCTTTCAAGTCCCCTGCTTGAGCCGCTGCTAAAAGCCCAACCACCGTTTTTGCGCCTTGTTGCCAACGTTCTGGGCCAATTGCTTGGTCTAAAAACTGCTGATAAAGGGCGTTAAGCGTTGGGGGCAAAGGCCAGTTAGGAGTTAGGTTGGGCCAAAAATAATCCAGGAGCAGCGTGGCATAGAGAAAATCGCCTGCGGCTACTTCGCTGATCTGCGTGGCCAACTCTGCGGGCCAGGGAGTCGCCAGGGTTGCTAACCGCGCTTTAACAAAGGTCAAAAGGTCCGGTTCGGTTGCATCGGCCCAAAGGTCACAGGTTTGGGCCCCTGGAAAAAGCGCCAGAAGCGCTGGGTCGGGGCTGGTTGTCAAAATGAAGCGCACATTGGGTGGCAAGTCGTTGAGGGAAGCCAGCAAATGGGGAATGGAATGAGGATTGGGGTAAGTGGCCGCCTCATCCAGGCCGTCAAGCAAGATCAAAATTGGCTCTTCAGCGCCATTTTTGGCTAATTTAAGGAGCGGCATGCGAATGGCCCGATCCAGAAGTTCGGGCAGAGCAAAGGAACAGCTCTCAAACCGCGTCAACGTAAGGCCCGTGGGGGCCCCCGCCCGTTCCCCACTAAGGCTACTTTGTTCGGTCAGGCGAATCTGATTCCCCAGCGAAATTTCCAGGGCCCGCCCAAACCCCCGCACTTCGTGGGTCAGTTGGGTCGCTAAACTCTGAAGGAAGGCTGGGGGAGAGCTGGTTTGACTCGCGGCGGTGCAAAAATGGACCGCTTTGAGGTTGGCGCGAAGCTGCGCTCTGGCGGCCTGCGCGGGGGCCGCCAACGGCGCTGGCCCCTCGCCCGCCAACCATGCACTAAAACTACTTTTACCTGTGCCGGGGCGGCCTGTCAGGAGGAACAACCGTTCCTGGGGCTGCGCCAACCAATTCTGGAGCCGCGCCAGCAGCCAAGTGCGCCCAATAAAGGAAGTCTTAGGCGCTCCAATGGTTCTCGATAATTCGCGTGTCATTTCGGTCCCTTCTGTATCAGCCACTTTCGCTTGTGAGGGCTTGACTCTACGGCCATGCTCAAAGTATAGCACATTACGTTACTCTTGCAGCTTGCGCTTGGTTGTGGTGGGGGCGACTAGGTCTAGCTTTTCTAAGGCCTAATTCGCTCTGTTGCCTGTGAACGTTTATAATACGGGAGCTTCAAGATTAGCTTTTGGTTCCACCTACATCGCAGCGGAGTATAAATTTATGACTCTCCACCGTTTTTTGCGCCTCAGCGCTTCAGGCTTTTGCTTGAGCCTCGCTGCTTTCGGGCTGTTGGCCTGTGCGGTGTTGGGCAATGTCTCTGCACCTTCCTTAGCTTCCCGCGCTACAGCGCAAGCCAATTCGCCATTTGGCCTCAATAGCCATATCGCTTCGCGCCATAAAGATGAAAAAACCCTTCAAGTGCCAGTGGAACTTGTGGCGCAAACAGGAACAAAATGGGTACGAGAAGATTTCCATTGGCATCGCATTGAAAAACTACCTGGAGTCTTTGATTGGAGCTATTTTGACCAAACCGTTAATTTCTATAATGCTCGCGGCATCAACATTGTCGGCGTTTTGACCCCTGCGGTTGGTTGGGCCACGCCTTTTGCCGAAGATGCTGCCAATCAAGTCTCTTTCTTTTCGCCTGACCCAAACCTCTATGGCCAATTTGTGCAAACCGTGGTTGCGCGCTACAAAGGCCGCGTAAACTACTGGGAAGTTTGGAATGAACCTGAAAATGAATTTTATTGGAAGCCTAAACCTGATTCAAAGGCTTATGCAACGTTGCTAAAGCTGACTTATCCTGTGATCAAGAAGGCTAATCCTGAAGCTAAAGTTTTGCTTGCAGGAATTGTGCCTTTTGGTTTGCAATTTTTAAGGGAACTTGCCGCAGATAAGGCTTGGAATTCCTTTGATCTGCTCTCTTTGCATCCTTTTGTTGATCCCTTTGGGCCCGAAGAAGCTCAAATGGGTTCCCATGGCATTGGGGAAGTGAAAACCTTATTCGCCCAATATGGTTCTAAACCAATTTGGGCCACTGAATTTGGGTGGGCCACGGGAACTAGTGACCGCAGCCCGCAACTCCCAGGGGAGCCAGAAAGCCAAGCAAACTATCTAGTTCGTGGAGCCTTATTGATGCACACCGCTGGGGCCGAGCGAGTTTTTTGGTATAGCTTGAAAGATACCCAAGTCAAAGATGGTCAACCCTTCAATTCTTATGGTTTATTTGGTTTAGGTAAAAATGTCAGTGATTATAGTCAGCCTAAGATTGCCTATCAAGCCTTCAAAACGCTTAATGAACAACTCGTTAGAACTAAGTTAGTTGGTTTACAAAAGACAACGGATTGGCAACCAGTTTTTGGCTTTGAGGTTTTCGACGAAACACCTGAGTTTTCGCGCAGTTCAAAGCAGGTTTACCAGGGAAGTTTCGCGGCGCAAATGAATTACAAGTTTACTGCGCCCACAAATGAATATCTCGCCTTCATTCCGCGTTTGCCAATTCAGCTTCCTGGGCAGCCGAGCCAGCTTGGGCTTTGGGTTTTTGGCGACCATAGCGGCCACATTTTGCGGGCCCAAATCCGCGATGCCACGGGCCAAATTCTTCAATTTCGGCTGGGCGTAGTCGGGGGCGGCGGCTGGCAATTTCTTAGCACCTCCATTACGGGCGAAGTTGAAGCGGGCAATGTCATTACTAAAACAGCGCAAAGCAGTACCAAATTGACTTTTCCTGTGAGTTTAATCGCTCTGATCCTTGATGATGAGCCTGATTCGCGCAATGGTGCAGGGACAATCTATCTGGATGACTTTAGCATCGCGCAGGGGCCCGAAATCTATGCCGTCCGTTTTGCGAAAGAAGATGTTTCGCCGCTCACAGTTGTAGATGTTCTCTGGGCTTTGCAACCTGTTAAGGTAACTCTTCCAACCTTTTCGCGTCAAGCGGTCATGGCCAATCGCAATGGGAACTCGACGCTGATCTTTGTCTCAAATGACCAAATTCCGCTAACGCTCGGCCCCAGCCCAATCTATCTTTCCCATATCCCTAAAGCTGGGCCTATTTTAGCACAGACTGGAATTAGCTCACCCTAGCTGTGCGGCGAGATTCGGGGCAAGCGAAGCCATTTCCTGGCGCAGCCGCAGAAGCGCGAGATCGCCCGCTTTGGCTTCCAACATCAGGTCAAAGCACCGCAAACCTTTGGCCGCCTGAAGAATTTGCATGAGGTCATTGACCACCACAAAATCTGCATGTTGACCGCGATGTGGGGGCAAAATCTGTTGGCGACGAGCTTGGGGCCGCAAATGGGCTTCGCTGCGCGCCGTACTCAGGTGAATTTTGGGGCGCACCCCTGTGGGCCACGTGGCCAACGCCAAACCAAGCGCCAAGTCAAGCGGAATTTGCTCAGGGTTGTACAAAAGCCAGTGTAAATAGTCAAAAACCACGGGAATGCCACATTCTTGATGCAATTGAAGCGCTGTGCCCAAGCTGAAACTGCTTGCATCATGCTCCACCACCAACCGCTTTTGGGCCGCTTCTGAAAGCAAGGCTCGATGGGTGCTGAAACGGGCCAAAGCTTGACTATCGTTGGCTTTTCCCCCAACATGTGCCACCAAAACGCCTTCTTCCTGCATTCCTAAATGTTCTAAGAGCAAGGCTTGAACTTCAATTTGAGCAATTTGGTGCAAAAGCGACTTTTCATTGGCACTCCCTAAAGCAATTGAATGCTCAAGGTGGATCGTAAAGCGAAGATTTTGCGCTTCCCGCGCTTTACGGAGAATTTCTAACTCAGCAGCACAAAGTTGAAATTGCTCAAAAGCAGTTTTAGGCGTAAAAGCAGAAGTAAAATGCGGTGAAAGCCGATAGAAATGGACATCTATGCGCTGAAGATAGCGCAGAATGTCGCGCAGATAGATCAGCTTGACGCTGAATTGCAGCCCACTTCCCCAATGCTTATCGGGGAGCCGTAAAGCTGGGCAACCAACGATGCGAAGGGGAAAGCCGAGGCGCAACATGAGCCTATCATAACATAGAAGCGGTAGCAGAAGAAAAACTTTTTTTGCAACTTTCTTGCGAAGAAGAGCATTTTGTAACCAGACCATGTAGACTTAATTTTAACAATGGGGGTTTAGGCCCATTGAGCAAAAACAGAGGTAAAAATGATCACTGAAAAAGAGACTTCAGAACAGGCAAAAGTCCAACAGATGGGGCAAAATGGGCAGCTTAAAGACGGAGCGAAACCCGTTGAGCGGCCTCGCGTAGTGATTGTGGGGGCTGGTTTTGGCGGCCTCAATGCGATGCGAAAATTGGCTAATATGGAAGTTGATGTGCTAGTTTTAGATCGCAACAATTACCACGGCTTTTGGCCGCTGCTCTATGAAGTCGCCACCGCAGGCTTAGAGCCTGAAGCGATTGGCTACCCCGTGCGAGCGATTGTGGGCCGCTATCAAAATGTCAGTTTCCAAATGACAGAAGTTCACAGTGTGGATTTTAAGCGCAAATTGGTTTACACCGATAGCCTCCGCGATCCAGTACCTTATGAATACTTGATTTTGTCCGCAGGCAGTGCCGATAACTATTTTGGTAATAACGAATTAGCGAAAAAAACCTTTCGGTTGAAAGATATTGATGATGCAGCGCGTTTGCGAAACCATATTCTTTCAGTCTTCGAGTTAGCAGCCCGCGAGCCAGACCCTGAATATCGGGCGATGTTGCTGACCTTCGTGATTGTGGGCGGCGGGCCAACGGGCGTTGAGTTGGCAGGTTCCTTTACGGAGCTTTTCCTCCACGTTATGCGGCGCGATTACCCTGAAATCAATGTCAAAGAGGCGCGGGTTGTTTTAGTCGAAGGCATGAGTGGCTTGCTAATCAACTTTGACCCTGTGCTTCAGAAGAAGGCCAAAGAGCAATTAGAACACATGGGAGCCGAAGTACGGCTGAACACGCTTGTGACCGACATTGAAGATGATTGTGTTCTGTTCAAAGATGGCACAAAGCTCCCAGCGCGGACTGTGATTTGGGCCGCGGGGGTACGGGCTTCGCTCCTGGCCGACAATCTTGAAGTGCCTTTAGCACGGGCTAGTCGGATTCCTGTCACGCCCTATCTCACGCAAGAAGAGTGTCCCGGCGTATTTGTGATTGGGGATATGGCGCATTTAGAGGGTTTCAAGGGCAACAAACCCTTTCCAATGGTTGCGCCAGTTGCGATTCAGCAAGGGCAATTAGCGGCCAAGAACATTTTGGCCCAGATTCGCAAACAACCAATGGAAAAATTCAGCTATGCCGATAATGGGAGTATGGCCACAATTGGGCGACGAGCAGCGGTGGTGGAGGCTTTTGGGCTAAAACTAAGTGGGTTCACTGCTTGGATTAGCTGGCTTTTTGTCCATCTGATTATGCTGATTGGCTTTCGCAATCGGCTAGTTGTGCTAACCAATTGGGCTTACAACTACTTTACTTATGATCGCGGCGCACGGATTATCATTCGGCCCGAACGCGACGTGCCCCCCAAAACGACTTGGAGTCGCCCCCGCAAAATGCGCTAAAAGTTGTCCTGTCTCCTGAGCTTGATTTGCCTAATAGAAAACCCTCTCCTAAACTGCTTAGAAAGGAGGGGGTTTTGTTTTACAACAGATCATGGAGGAATGCAAAAAAGGAGGAATACGGCGGCTTTAGCTGTCGCCAGTGGATTTCTAAATCACTTTCTAGTTTGGGCCTAACACATCGCGTTTGGTGAAGCCATAGAAAGCATAGCCTGCAAAGATAAGGCTATAAAAAGTGATAACAAATATTGCGTGCAACGGCGAAGGGAGCTTTTCGAGATTAAATTGAGAAATTCGAGACGGTTCAAGGCCGTAAGTCTGAGCGTTAAGAATAACTAAGGTATTGATATTTGGCTGTAAAAGCAATTGATAAATCAAATTCAAAGTTTTATCTAGTTTAGGTAGAAAGGCTAAAGTACCTCCAGCACTCAGATCAAGCGTAAGGAAGAGCATTCCGCCGACAACTCCCGCTAACAAGGAACGGCCTAAAGTAGAAAAAGCTATGGTGGCCATGACGTAGGGCAAAAGCACGAGAAATGCCAGGAAAAGAGTAACAGGAAGCAAAAGTAGATCAGAAAATTGCAATCTATTTGGTAAATTCAGCAAAGTGCTACTTAAAAGCCCAAAACTTGCCCCGAAAACTAACGCAAGCAACATTCCTGCGAACAAAGTGAGGAAAAGAACGAAGATTTTAGCCAGCAAATACTTACTACGGCACGGTTGGCGGGTAAGTTGAAGCCGCATCGTTCCCCAGTCATATTCGCTCCCCACCGTTCCCGCTGCCAAAATAATCGCGCAAAGGCCGCCCAGCCCATTGATATGGGCCAGAATCGCGCCAAAAATCCCTGGAAAACCTAATTGCAAGCGAAATTGGGCCAATTCAGCTTCGCGCAAAATTTGAATTTTCGCATCGCCACCTGTGAAACTTCCCTCGTGAAACCCAATGACCAAAAAGAGTGCGCCTAATTTCAAGAGCAACGTAGCCAGAAAAACCACTAAAAGCAGCCAGGCCATTGGGCGACGAGAGATTTTGAGCCATTCGGCCCGCATTTGATTAAGCATTTTGCGGTTGGCTTTCTGTTAAAGCTAAAAAGAAATCTTCCAAAGTCTCTTCTTTGGCGCGAATTTCGGCGACCAAAATTCCTTTTTGGCTCAGAAAATGATTGATTTCAGGGATTCGCTCGCTGGCTACCGCGAGGAAAAGGAGATTTTCGGTCAGGCTGATCTCTTTTTCTTTGATCCCTGGCAGCGTTTGAAGGAATTGCACCGCTTTTTGAGGGTCATTTACCACGCGAATTTGCACGCCTTGGCCCCTTCGCAGCAGTTCAGTAACTTTGCCCTGCGCCAAAACTTGGCCCTCCTTGAGAATCGCCACGCGCTGACAAAGTTGCTCAACCTCATGCAACAAGTGACTAGAAAGAAAGATCGTGTGGCCTTTTGCGGCTAAAGAGAGCAGTAAATTGCGAGTTTCAACCACG
Organism: Chloroflexaceae bacterium UBA1466; assembly: GCA_002325605.1. Classification (GTDB taxonomy): domain Bacteria; phylum Chloroflexota; class Chloroflexia; order Chloroflexales; family Chloroflexaceae; genus UBA1466. Next base: position 966 of record DCSM01000118.1, on the reverse strand, counting down.
CCCGCAGGGTCAAGCCCATTGGTAGGCTCATCTAAAATGATCAATTCAGGGTCGGCAAGTAAGGCAGCAGCAATTGCTAACCGTTGTTTCATGCCTTGGGAGTAGGTTCCAAAGCGATCCTTAGCTCTTTGCGCTAAATCAACCAGATTTAAGACCTTTTCAATGGAGCTTTTAGGCAAATTTGCGGTCAGGGCTAAAACCTGCAAATTATCGCGCCCACTAAGATAAGGATAGAACGCAGGTGCTTCAATCATTGCCCCCACCTTGCGAAGCGCAGCCCCAGGATTGCGCTGCACATCGTGGCCAAAGAGCCTTGCTCGCCCACGGGTTGGCTTGATTAGCCCCAAAAGCAGAGCGATTGTCGTCGTTTTCCCTGCGCCGTTGGGGCCCAAAAAGCCAAATACTTCGCCCCGTTGCACCTCTAAAGCGACATCTTTCACCGCGATGCGCTTTTTGAAGTGTTTAGTAAGTTGCTCAGTCTGAATGACAAACTCAGATTCCATAGTTTAACTCAAAAAAGCGTGGGCAAAAAATCAGCATTGTTCAAAACTTGCATGAGTTCCCCAACCAACCCCAGCATCACGAGACCGTTTTTCTGCCCAAAACTGAGAACTGAAGGTTCAATGTAAAGACTAGCCATCGTGCCAATAATCTTTTTCTCCCGATATTCAGGCAGAAAAGTGCGAACTTCGCGCAAGACCTTTAGAAAATCGCGGACTTCCCCAGTGCCTAAAGTGCTTTTGGTCTCATTGATCAACAGGTAATCGCCGTAAACCACCAGCAGATCATATTCCTGCATTCGCCCCTCAAAACGGCTCTGGACGCGGGTGGCGACCCGCTCAAGCGTTTCTAGCTTGCCAACCAGCCGAGGCAAAAGCGCGGGGATGCTGGGCACGACAAAATCTTCGATTATCCGCCCCAGCCGATTCGAAACCCCGCCCAATTCCTGGCGAAAGGCTTGCATTT
>DCSM01000004.1:9250-10332 GCA_002325605.1 Chloroflexaceae bacterium UBA1466 | reverse complement strand
TTGCGCTTGGGCTGCGGCAATGGCACTGAGAGCATTTGCCCGTCCCCATTTATCTTCAATCGCCTGGGCGATCTGGCGAGCATTGGAAAAATCCCCCGCTTGCGCTTGGGCTGCGGCAATGGACTCGAGAGCTTCTGCCCGTCCCCATTTATCTTCAATCTCCTGGGCGGTCTTGAGAGCCGCGTCGAATTCACCCGCTTGCGCTTGGGCTTTGGCAATGGTACTGAGAGGAAATGCCCGTTCCCATTCACCCTCAATCTTCTGGGCGGTTTGGAGAGCCGCAGGGAAATCTCTCACTTGTGCCTGAGAAATAGCAATAGCACTGAAAATAGATGGCTGTTGATCCTCATTCTTAATCTCCTGGGCATTCTGGAGAGTAGTAGAGATGATACTAAGAGCATCTTCCCGTTCCTTCTCATTCTTAGTCGCTTGGGCGGTCCGTAGAGCCGCAGTTATATCTCCCATTTGTGCCTGGGCTTTGGCAATGATGCTGAGAGCATCTTCCCGTTGCTCCTCATTTTCAATCGCCTGAGCAAACTTGAGAGCAGCAGAGATATCACCTAGTTGCACCAGGGCTGTGGCAATGGCACTGAAAACAAATGCCCGTAGATTTTCATTCTTAATCGTCTGGGCAGTCTGGAGAGCCGCAGGGAAATCCCCTAATTTTGCCTGGGCTGCGGCAACGCTTTCGAGAGCAGTTGCCCGTTCCAATTCATCCTCAATCGCTTGGGCGATCTGGAGAGCCAGAGTAAGGTTTGCAGAGGCCGCAGAGATATCCCCCACTTGCCCCTGGGAAATAGCAATGGTACTGAGAGCAGTTGCCCGTTCCCTTTCATTCTCAATTTCCTGGGCGATCTGGAGAGCCGCAGGGAAATCCCCTAATTTTGCCTGGGATATGGCAACATTTCTGAGAGCCTTTGCCCGTTCCCATTCATTCTCAATCGCCTGGGCGGTCTGGAGAGCAAGATTAAAGGTTGCCACAGCCGCAGGTATATCCCCCGCTTGGGCCTGAGCTTCGGCAATGGTACTGAGAACAGATGCCCGTGACCATTTATCCTTAATCGCCTGGGCGGTCTGGAGAG
>DCSM01000004.1:7482-9149 GCA_002325605.1 Chloroflexaceae bacterium UBA1466 | reverse complement strand
ATCGCCTGGGCGGTCTGGAGAGCCACAGGGAAGTCCCCTGTTTGCACCTGGGCTTTTGCAATGGCCGTGAGAACATCGTCACCATCCTCAATTAACGACTGGACAAGGGTTTTGCTTGCATGGTGATCAACAGCAAAGAGGTCACAAAGAAAGGTGTTTACTATCTTAGCCTGCCAACTTAGATAAGGCAGCCTTTCTCCCACCTGCTTCGCCAGCAATGCCCTTGCTTCCTCGTCCCGCCCCTGGTGGTGTAAATCCCAGGCCAGCAACAAGTACCACAATACCTTGCTTTCAGGCTCATACAAGTCCGCTAACTTGCAGGCCCGCTCTAAGCTTACCTGGCGCAAAGCTTCTAAGGGGCTTTCCTGCCTTACATCTATGAGCTTGCGGGCGTGCGCCAGCAGGAACTCGGCCATTGCCCCCGCGTTGTCCGTTGTGGCTGCACCGTCTAGGGCTAATTGCAGCGTTTCCAGGGGCAGGTCGGGGTTGTTGGGGAAAGCTCTAAGCTGCGCTGGCCCAAAAGTCGGCTCCCGCGCTAAGGTATACAACGGTTCCCATTGCTGGGCTTCGGCGAGGTGTTGCGCGTAGAAGCGCAGCGCATACTTGCTCTGCTGCTCTTGCCAGCGAGCGCAGTGCGCTAACAATTGGGCACGGTATTTAGCAACTTGCCCCTTGAGCTTGACCTCGGTAAGGTAGGTTTGGAAGCGGGGGTGGCAAAGGGTGTAGGCTGGCCCTGAACTTTCGATCACAAAGCGGCGGACGGGAGCCAAGACCTCCTCAAAGTTCCACTCCAGGTCGGGGTAGAGTTGAAAGAAATCCGCGCTGGGCAACGGGCCAAGGGTCACCATCAAAGTTCCTAAGCTGTTGCGGATGTCGTCGCCCCTAAGTTCCCTCCTGACTTGTTCCCACCAATGGTCAAGATAGCTCTCAAGGCCCGTCGGCTGCTGTTTAATTTGCGCGGGCGACAGCTTCCCGTTCATAATGTCCTGCACGAGGTAGTGCAAATAGAAGGGATCACCTTCCGAAACCCGTTCAACCTGGGACAGAAGTTGCTCATCGTTAGCCCAATCCGTCGCTTGGCCGCCCGCGACTTGAAGTAAGGCTTTTATGCCCACCAGGTCGAGGCTCTGGAGGCGAATGGTCAAGACTTCGGCTGGGGGCAGGCCCAAATTGGCAACTTCAGCTTGCCCCGTGTCGCGGCAGGAAAAGATGATAAACTTGCCAGGCGGGAGGCAACGGGGGATATGCAAATCGTTGAGAAAGGGTTTCCCGCGCATGGGGTTAAGTTCGGCTTCGTCAACCCCGTCAATGACCAGGACTAACGGTTGCCCCGTTTGCACGAGGGGCATCCGCAGCAGTTTGGCATAGAGGGCCTCTAAGCGATCTTCTTCAAAGGGAAGGTCAGCCTCGCTCTGGAGCGGTAGCTGGTAGTAAGCCAAAAGCTGTTCACACATCTGGCGGAGGAAGTCGCGGCGGCGGTGGGTATTGTCAAGCTGGTTGAGGAAGTACCAACAAGCTTTGGTTTGCAGAGGCGCGAGAAAGTTAGCCAAGAGAGCCGTTTTCCCATAGCCCGACGGCCCCGTCACAAAGATATAACCCTGCTGCCTGGTTTGGAGAAAATCCCGCATCTGTTGCAACTCCGCATCTCGCCCCCCAAAGAGGCGATG
>DCSM01000004.1:2667-7343 GCA_002325605.1 Chloroflexaceae bacterium UBA1466 | reverse complement strand
GGTACGGTTAAACAACCTAATATCTTCAAGTTGCGAGGAAATAGTTTGGGCATCTGCTTGGGCAAAATGGTAGGGAACACCATAGATGCGCTCCTTCTCTTTACGAATTGCCTGGCGCTCATCCTCCGTAGCTATCCTTATCCCTTCAGAACGGCGAATAAGAAGCGTTCGCTCATCGAATTCACGCTTTGGGGTCCTGATTCGCTTTGTTAGCTCATACAAAAAGGGGCTTGGGGGGATAGATATAACCACAATTCGCTTATCATTGATCACGATGGTTTGACATTGAAGATCGGGGAGCGGGGGATCACAGATAGCATTTACTCTGTCAAGAACTGTAGAAGCAAAACTAGCATCATCTTTAGGTAGAATTACGTCATAGAGATCGCGTGTGCCATCTGTATTTATTTCGTTTGCAACACCGATGATAAGATAACCTGTCTGATTCGCAGTGCCAAAGTTGCCATTGGCAAGTGCCAGAATGTCCTTTATAAACTCGTTCCATTCTAATTCTTTCCCCTTCTCCGAATCAAGCTTATACAGTTCTTGTTTGAAATCGAGTTTTAAGCCTTCTTTCTGGCCAAGCAGTCTCCGCAATTCGTCTTCATTCATAAAGCCTCACCATCGTGATATTCTCTTAAAGTTTTCCCTAATTCAATAATACAGCAAGCGAAAAGTATAGTCAAGGGCGAAAATTGCGCTCTAAGTAACCCAAAGGCTCCCGCTCCCGCCCAGCGGCGTAAGACAGGCATCCTGCCTGTCGAAGCCCGTGTTGCCATCCTAAATAACAGCGAACTTTTGAGGTTTAGGTTTAGCCAAACAACCCAGACCTCACAGGTCTTCGAGACCTGTGAGGTCTCCATGTCCCAGGTTTAACATCCAAGCTCCCCTACGGTAAGGAAGTTTCTTGAACTAACCAAAGGGAACGTTGGCGGAGGACAGGCAAGCTGCCGATCCTACCTGATGACCGCAAAGGGGTGGGGGCCAGGTTTAACTTCCAACTAGATCACTTTGTTCCCTTAGGCAACTTCGGCAAGCTCAGGGAACGCTTAGGCATGCTCAGGGAACGCTTAGGCATGCTCAGGGAACTGCCGAAACCAGCGTCCCTAGCGGTAGGGTTGAGTTTGCCAAAGGCCCCCGTCCAGTTCCTGGACGGGGGCCCTATTTCCTCCATAACCCTAGACATTTACGGTCTGGGTTTTACCTGCTTACTTCTGAATCAGGGGAAGGAAGACCTGCTGCTTTGTATTTACCGTTGCAGCGTCACCCATTAGCGCGAATTCAGTGAAGTGGTCGAGCGTACAAACAACTTGTTGCGTTGCTTGATCAACCTTACTCGTTACAGGAACCCACTCCTCCTTCGCTTCGTCCCAGAAGGCCAGCGTTAAAGTCGTCGCATCGCTGATCCCCGCTGCGGCAAGATCATCGCTGGTATAGCGCAGCGTAATGGTGTATTCCTTTTGGAATTTGCGAACCCGCGTACCTTCCTTATCCGTTGCTTCCAAGGTGAAGCTCTGGATGGACTTCTTCCCCGCCGTGAGGACGAAGTGTGGTTTATCGGTGGTCGTGTGCTTCAAGGTAACGTCCTTCGCCACCGCACTCCCTGGGAATTCAATCTTTAGCTTCTGATCAGCCGTGGCCAAGCTCCCACCTTTGTCCACCGTGATTTCGGTGGTTGTCTTGCCTAGATCGGCAATTGGTGTAACCGTCGCTGCTACTGTTGGTTCTGTGATAGCGGTAGGAACTATCGTTGGCACTTCACTTGGCTTTTCGCCTACTGCTACCGTTGGTTCTGTAATAGCGGGAGCAACTACCGTTGGTTCTGCCTTTGGCTTTTCACTTTCTCGCGGTGTTGAAGGCTCAGGCGAGGAAGTAACGGTAGCCATAGCTGTGACCGTAGATTCGGGTGAAGGTATCTCTGTGACTACTTTTGGCTGGGAAACAGATTCTTCAGTAGGCAGATAAGTAGGCCTTGCGGTGGCCGCTACTTCAACCGTTGGCTCAAAAGTAGGCGTAGCAACATCTGCTACCACAGGTGTTTCCTCCGCCGTCGGCGTTACGCTGGCTTCTACCACCGTCGGCTGAATGGTCGGCGTTATTGTGGCATTTACCGTCGGCCGAGGCGTAGAGGTCGCTGCTGTGGCCGTGGCGGTAGGTTCGGGGGTAGCCGTCGCGGTCTCGATTGGGGCTACCACCGTTTGATCACTACTCCCCACGGTTTGGCACTCATGCTCGGCAACCGCCCCCAACAGAAAGACCGAATCGCCTGCCCCATCCGTATTCATCTGTGGGCCCGTGTTGCGCGGTGATTCGAGCGTGACCTTCACATTTTGCGTGCCCGCAGGTACATTCTCTAAAGTCAACTCGACCAGATTCGCATTTGGGCTATCGGGCTTGGTCAAGGTTTGCTCGGTAGTAACCCCACCCGCTTCCGCCTTAACAAGCGCAATCCGCCGATCTGTCGCGGTCTGGACGTTCTTGTCCATTACGACTACTTTGACCTTGAGGGTCGTGGAGTTTACCAAAGCCGCAGGGAGCGTCAAGACCAACGTTGCGGGGCCAATGGAATATCGCCCATTATCGCCGCCCCAAGCGTATTGCAAGGTAGGAACGTAACCACTACTTGTCATCCCTGCCGCATCCTTGGGAGCAGCGACCACGAACGTTTCGCCTGTATGTTTGGTCGGGTCAGCCTCGTTGATTTGCCCCGTGATTAAGCCGCTCTGCACTTTCACTTGTTGGAAGACATAGCCCATTTCGCCAGGAGGAGAAACGAAAGGTGCAGTGCTGAGGACTTTCGTTGGTTTGACTTCGACCTTTTGACCATTACTGGTCAGCGTAACGGAGGAGGGAGGATTAAGGTGGAAACCTGCGCCCCCAATTTGGATGGTCGCCAAGGTTGGAACGGTTGTTGAGAAAACGCTGGAGCCTGAGATTCCTTTGACCGTAAGCTCCGTGACCGTGTTCGGGCAAGTCGCGGCGGCGGGAGAGGAAATTTTCGCTTTTGCCTGCGGAGCAGAAAGTAGCTCTTGTTCAGTTACGCTCAACAACTCATCCTTGGCCACCGTGCCCGTCTTGGTGTAAACGAAAGGATCAGCCCCAACCTGCTCAACCTTGAGCGTATAGGTTGTTTCGCCACCAGCGTTCCGATAATTGATCTCGCCCGTAGGTGTGATTACCTCAAAGCTGGCTAGACCGTTTGCGGGAGCGTTGGCACAGAGTTCAATCGTGCGCCCTGATTGGTCATTGAGGTCAGCCGCTCGCACGAAGCAGTAGTGACCTTGCGCTGTGGCCGGTTGGAATTGAACTTTTGCCAAGCCAATAGAGACTGTGATGACGTTGACTTGGGAGATGGCCGAAGTAAGACCTTTCAAGTTGATCGCTGCCCCATCGCCATACGCCGCAAAGTCGTAAGGTGCTGTTGCAACTGCCTGAGCCTCAACGCGGTATTCCCCTGCGGGAACAGTATATTGCTCTAGAACCTCTGCATTTGAGGAGTTGAGATTGTAGCCTGAGATAGGTAAATAGGCAGCATCGGGTATATTAGAGAAGATCTGCCCATCTTGCTTGCCCAGAGCATTGAGTTGAGCATCTTTGTTCAGAAGATCAACACTGCTACCCACTCCAGAGAGGAGATAGCCATGATGATTTTTGCCATGATGATTTTTGCCTTCATCTCCACCACCCTGAATGGCAGCAGCTGGCAAACTTGGAGCAAATGCCAATGATAAAGGTGGGGCTCGTAAACCAGAGTATCCTGTAGGATCACCCCAAATTTCGCCAGGCTCTAACTCATACGACCAAGCCCCCCTCTTCAAGCTCCCCTGATTTTGGAGAGAGACAGTGATAAAGCGGTCTTCTTGATTGGGGTAATTACTGTCGTAAACGTAGATTTTTCCTGTAGGGCCTTCTTCCACTACCTTATAGGGCAACATCGTGTGCCCGCCACCAGATGGTTTGAAGTTTTGAATCCAAACCGCTAGTGGCTCACTAGTACTACAATTGGATAGGGCTGTTTTGATAGCAATGTAAGTATTGAGAGGACGTACTTTTACTTGTAAATTCTCCCACAAATCGTATTCCCAACCAAGTTGCCGTGCTTGGTAAAGCCTAATATAGTCCCGAACCTCAACTTCGTTTGGCATTGCGTGAGCAGGTTTTACATTTTGGTAAGAACCCAAGACACTAGGTTCAATTGTCTCAGAATTACCACTCCAGCTACTCCAGCGGATCAGCGATGCGAGGGTGAAACCGTGACAGTTTCCAAAAAGATCAACATATTGGTAGATATTTTTGAAGTAGTTATCAGTGACTGTCCGATGCGCTCCACCTTCTAATTCAAATTCATCGTATTCACTTCCATCGTTGGGGCTTCCTGCAAAGACCTTCTTAAAGAAGGCCCAATTGTTGAGACCAATATCACTACTATTCTTGCCAAAGTTCCCAAAGTTATACCCATGCTCACTTGGCAAGAACCCACACTGATATATCTTGGGGGTTGGCGTATTCGTTGGCGTATTCGTCGCGGTATCAATTGGCGTATTCGTCGCCGTCTCCGTGGGGGTGGGCGTATTTGTGATAACTACCGCCTCAGCCAAGCGTGTCCAATCTGAGACATTGAAGACTACCTGGCTATAAGGTGATACGTCTATAGGGTTAAAGTTGTATTCGGAGGC
>DCSM01000004.1:2077-2623 GCA_002325605.1 Chloroflexaceae bacterium UBA1466 | reverse complement strand
GTTGTATTCGGAGGCTTCGAAAGCCAGTTTCATCGCCACCGTCTTGATTATAGGCGACCAGTTGGTAACTGTAACTGAATTTCCCTCTAAGGTGATGGTTATGAACTCGCCCTTGAGCAACGGCATCAAGGCAACTAGCTCTGCTGAACGGATTGAGCTATCTTCAAAAGTATGCTGAATCCTCATCCTTACTTGCTGGTGCAATACAGCACTTGGATCTTGAGTTCCAGAGATGTAGACACCAAGACTCTTGAAATCGTTTCGGACATTCAAGCAAGTTGTGCCCGTAATATCGAGCGTTCCCTCGTAGTTAAGGACTGAGTTTGGCCCATCCATCTGATACTTGTTACTACTGGAGTTTACAACTGGCGGTTGCCCAAAGCAGAAGGGCTTGTGATCACTTCCCCAGGTTGCGGGTGGATCACCGTAGATAAAACGAGTTAGACCGCCACCACCGTCGATTGGCTGAAAACCACTCGTCTCGGTTGGCGTATTGGTAGGCGTATTAGTCGCGGTATTGGTAGGCGTATTCGTCGCCGTCGCGGT
>DCSM01000004.1:769-1979 GCA_002325605.1 Chloroflexaceae bacterium UBA1466 | reverse complement strand
CGTATTCGTCGCCGTCGCGGTATTCGTCGCGGTTGGGGTAAAGGTCGGGATGACGGGAACCACAGGTTGCCAAACTGCGGTTGCATCCCAGCCTGCATCCTTCGTCAAGTTTGTGGGGCTGCTCCCATCCGCATTCATCACGTAGATTTCATCGTTCCCATCGCGGTTGGTTTGAAACAGGATGTATTTCCCATCCGCCGACCACGAAGGCTCATTATCATTCGCAGGGTTTGTGGTCAGCCGCGTCGGATTAGTCCCATCCGCGTTCATCACGTAGAGTTCCCCATTCCCATCCCGCCAGGATTGGAAAACGAGCTTCTGGCTATCGGGCGACCAAGCAGGCGCACCCTCACTCTGGGCCGTATTGGTCAAGCGGGTTGGGTTACTTCCATCCGCATTCATCACATAGATTTCGTAACCGCCCCCCACATTCCGCCGCGAAGCAAACGCGATTTTGCTCCCATCAGGCGACCACATTGGGCTAATATCAGCTTCTGCCTTGTTCGTCAGGTTGGTTTGCCCTGTCCCCTCGACGTTGATTACATAGATTTCGTTATTGCCATCAGGATTGCTTTGGAAAACGAGCTTGCGGCCATCGGGCGACCATGAAGGGTCCGTGTCATAGCCCGCATCGGTGGTCAAGCGCGTCGGCTTAGTCCCATCCGCATTCATCACGTAGATTTCCCCATTGCCTGCGTCGCGGGTGGAAACAAAGGCAATTTTCGTCCCATCGGGCGACCAAACGGGTGAACCATCGCCCGCACTATTATTCGTGAGCCGCGTCAGATTGGTGCCATCCGCGTTCATGGTGTAGATTTCCCCATTGCCATCGCGGGTGGAGACAAAAACGATTTTGTTGGCGCTTGAAAGGGCAAGTGAAGGGATCGGGGTCGCCGTCGCCGTCGCGGTCTTCGTCGCCGTGTTAGTTGGGGTGTTCGTCGCCGTCGCGGTGGGGGTAGAAGTACAAGTGCCCGTGTGACCCTCGCTAATTGCACTAGAAAACCAAGTTTGGAAAGCAGTATCGGCTGGCTCACAAAGGTTGGGATTGTCATTGACGTAGAAGGCCCACAGTGTCAGGTTGGTGAGGGTTGAAGGTAGCACGCCGCTCATTTGATTGGATGACAGATAGAGTTGATAAACATGCCCCGCAATACACGTCACCCCATTCCAACTGCAAGGGGTATTGTTGGTATTCCAGCCCGCTTTGTTT
>DCSM01000004.1:0-669 GCA_002325605.1 Chloroflexaceae bacterium UBA1466 | reverse complement strand
GTCACTTTGCTACAATCAGTAGCTGTTTGAGCGTTAGCGGGCTTTGGCAAAGTTAGGGGAACCAAGAACAACGCAAGCGTTCCCATTGCCAACCATAAGATGTTTAGCCGTTTCATCGAATTATTCTCCTTGATTGAAACAAAAGAGATCCTAAATGGAATAAATGAATTGAACTCCGCCGTTAAGAACTTGAACCCCGACAGTTAGAAAGCTGCAACAAGTTAAAAAAGAGTTAAGGAATTACTCTGGGCCATGACACCTCCAATTCTTCGCCTGCATACTTAAATTATGGGCCATATCATAGCACTATTTGTTTTTGAATGCAAGATGGCAACGCTATCTATATTACTACGTTCAGTAATAGAAAGTAAAGGCTGTTGAAAGTTCCCCCTGAAACAGCTTAAAAAACGCCGTCATTTAATTAGTACCCAAACAGTCAGATTTTTTCTGTCTTTTGAGGGGATTTTTGAGGGAATTTTGGGGCAGTTTTTTGGGTCGCTGGCGGAAGAGTCTCGCAGGGGCGTAAGACAGGCAGCTTGCCTGTCTCGCTGGAAGCCCGCGCTCCGTGGTAAAGCAAGAGGCTGGGTGTGGTAGAATAAACATGAACTGGTGGGCTTTTGTTACTGCGCTTCAAGTTCCCAGAGCGTACTAAAGGAAAAAATATGAGTA
>DCSM01000087.1 GCA_002325605.1 Chloroflexaceae bacterium UBA1466 | reverse complement strand
ACCCCCCCCGCCCCCACCATCGCGCAGCTTGAGACCACCTTGACCACCATTGCGGATGAGGCTACTTTGCACATCTTATTCCGGGCGGCCTTGCAAGCTGACACCATCTCTAGCTTTCAAGCCGCCCTCGCCCAGCAGACTGCCGGAGTGCAAACTTAAGCCTTTTCAAAGACCGGCGCTGGTTGAGCTTGCCGAAACCAGCGAGCGAAACCAGCGTTCCCTTCGGCAAGCTCAGGGAACGGAGCCGCTGGTTGAGCTTGCCGAAACCAGCTCAGGGAACGAAGCCGCTGGTTGAGCTTGCCGAAACCAGCGAGCGAAACCAGCGTTCCCTTCGGCCAGCTCAGGGAACGGGCAGCCCCGGCCAACGGCATTTTGTGCTATAATGCCCCAAACACTCGCCCTTTGATTCTTTCCGAGGAGGACAACTGTGCCTAACCTCCACCCAGTCTTACAGACCGCAAAGATTTACCACAAAAAAGAAATTCTTGTTTTTTAAGAAGACTTAATCTCTAATAAATTAGATGGATAAAATGCTTAAAACCACATATAAGTATCGGGTTTCGTTGACTCGTACCCAGCGTCGCCTTCTGGAGCAACAGCTTGAAATTTGTCGCTGGGTCTATAATCAGACCCTTGCGCTCCGCAAAGTTGCTTGGGAGGAGCGGAAAGAAACTCTTAGCGCGTATGACACAAACAAATTTCTTCCTGTATGGAAGACTGAACATCCTGAGTTAAAACAGGTCTATGCACAAGTGTTACAGAATGTCCAAGCACGGGTTGATCTGGCTTTCAAAGCCTTCTTTCGGCGCACAAAAACAGGTGAAAATCCAGGTTATCCCCGCTTTAAGGGTAAAAGGCGCTATGATAGCATCACTTATCCGCAATATAGAAAAGGTATGCGCTTAGATGGTAATCGGCTAACCTTGGCAAAATTTGGTACGGTGCAAGTTAAGCTCCATCGCCCCCTTGAAGGGCAAATTAAAACCGTTACCTTGCATCGCACTAGTACAGATAAGTATTTTGTTTCTTTCGCGGTTGAGAAAGAGCAGAAGCAAGGGCTTATAATTCCAGAAGTAGCAGTTGGGGTAGACGTGGGGCTTGAAAAGTTTGCAACGTTTTCTACGGGCGAAACTATCCCTAACCCTCGCTTCTTTCGGCGGGATGCGAAAGATCTGGCAAGGGCCCAGCGGCATTTGAATAAAGAAGGAAAAGGCTCGTCTGAACGCAATAAATGGCGTAAGGTTGGGGCCCGAATCTACGAACGCATTGCTAACCGTCGCAAAAACTTTGCTCATCAGGTAAGTCGAAGCTTGGTCAACCGCTTTCGGATCATTGTTTTCGAGAACTTGAGTATCTCTCAGATGCTCAAGAACCATTGCTTGGCTAAAAGTATTGCCGATGCCGCGTGGGGTCAACTTGCCATCTATACACGCTACAAAGCGGAAGATGCTGGTAGTCTGTATATCGAGGTTGACCCACGAGGGACAAGTCAACGCTGTAGCAAGTGTGGAGCAACGGTGAAGAAAAGTTTGGCAGTGCGGGTGCATAAGTGTCCTTTTTGTGGGCTTGAGATTGATCGAGACCTCAATGCAGCCCTAAATATCAAAGCTGTGGGATTACACAGCGTGGGTTCGCCCCTAGAAGCCCTCGCGCTTTAGCGCTGGTGGATTAATCACCTTAACAACCTGGAAACTTATGGCTTAGGATTAAACCCCACAACATAGAAAGGAGCAATAAAATGTGCTGTAGATCAAATGGAGGGAGGTTTATAAGTTTACGAGAACCCCCTATCCAAAATCAGGTGGACGGTGAAAAAGTAGCCATCCTTAGCAATCAGGGCACTGGCTTGCGTGACCGCTATGACAACACAGGCGACCTCACCGATCTCAAAAACGCCTTGGAATACTTCCAGAAAGCATTACACCTTACTACACAATTCTCTCCAGAAAAAGCGGGCATTCTTAATAATCTGGGCAATGGTTTACTTGCCCAATATGAATGCACAGGCAATCTTTACAAACTTGATCAGGCCATAGAACACTGCCAGCAAGCGGTGAAATTAACACCTGCCAATTCTAAAGATAAAGCATTACGCTTGAACAGCCTAGCCGAGTGTTTACAGACACGCTATGAACGCACTGCTGACTTGACCGAACTTAATCAGGGCTTGGGATATTTGCACCAAGCGGTATCTACATATGAGGTTCCCTCAGAACAAAAAGTGGTCATTTACTCCAACCTGAGCTATGGCTTGTGTGAATGCTATGTTCGCACAGGCAACCTCGCTGACCTTAATCGGGCCGTGAAACACGCGCAGCAAGCGGTATCTACGATCTCCCAGATTTCTCCCGACACAAAAGCGAAAATCCTCAATGTCCTGGGCTACGCTTTGCGGCTTAGATATGAAAAAACGAGTAGCCTTTTAGACCTGGGAGATGCAATTGACTCTCATAGTCGAGCAGTAGACCTTTCCAATGAAGCTTACCCAAGTAAAGCAAAATTCACTACAAACCTAGGCGTTAGTTTGTTTCTTAGGGCTAAGGATGACAGACGTACCTCAGCAGAGCAACAAGCTGACCTTGCCCAAGCGCAGGCTTGTTTTGAGCAAGCTATGCTTCATTCTTCACCTGAAAAATTCCCAACATCTTACAGATTAGCAGCATTCAACTTGGGTCAGCTTCACTACCATGCGGGGCAGTTTGCGGAAGCGGTCACGGCGTTGGAAGCGGCCCATCAAGCCGTAGATTATCTGCGGAGCGGGTCGCAGAGCGCGGTGGTGCGCCAAAAGACGGCTGCCGATAACGTCGACCTTTACCGCTATCTGGTGGCAAGTTGCCTAGAGTTAGGGGCTTTTCGCAAGGCGCTGGAGTATGCGGCGGCAGGGAAGGGGCAAGCGTTGGTGGATACGCTGGCCAGTGGGGCGGAGCGCGACGCGACGCTGGGCGCAACCTGGCCCGGCTTTGCCCAGGAGTGGGCCAAGGTCGCGGCCTTGCGGGAGCAATTGGCCGCCAAGCGGGCGGCCTTGACGGGCGAAGGTTCAACGGCACGGGGCGACGAAGCCCTCAGTGAGGCGCTACGGGAGACCACGGTGCAAGAGTTGCAGCGGTTGCAAACGGAACAGGCCCAGCAGTGGGCCGCGTTGGAAAAGCAGTTCCCCGCCCTCACCGCCACCCAGAAAGCTCCGCCCCTCACCGCCCCGCAGGCCCAAGAATTGGCCCAGGCGCTGGGCGCGACGCTCGTCGAATACTTTGAGCATCAGAAGGGCTGGGGCGCGTTTGTGATCACCGCAACTACCCTGGACTATCACCCTTTGCCCAAAGTGACTCCCAAGTTGCTCGATAAGTTGGTTTTGTGGGTTGAAGGGCTGACGCGCACGCTTGGCTTTGCCTTATCCCCAGACTCTTACAAACGTTTAGACGAGATGTATGCGGCCTTCTTTGAACCTTTTAGCGCGACCTTAGCGCTGGAGCAACCTTTGATCTTAGCTCCCTTTAACCGCTTGCATCTGCTCCCGTTGAATGCGGCGCGGAAACCTGCTTCCAAACGCTATCTGCTGGAAGATTTCCCCTTGCTCTTAGTCCCCAGCTTAGGGGCCTTGCACGCGATCTGGCAGCAAGCGCAACTGCTGACCCTCTTGCGGGCCGGGAAGCAACTGGCCCTCTTGAGCGTCGCCTATCCTGGGGAGCAGGGGAGCGCAAATTATCTGCCCAACGTCTTACCTGAAGCCGCGACGATTGCCCAGCACTTTAGCCCCATGGTGACCTCTTTGCACGAAGGGGCGGCCCAAGTTGCGGATGTCCTTAAACTGGCCCCGCAGCATAAGGTCATGCACCTGGGGTGCCATGGCTACTTTGACCTTCAGCACCCCAAAGACTCAGGCTTACTCCTGGCGGGCGGGCAATGGTTGACGGTGCAACACATTCTCAGTGAGCTTAACCTGCGCCAGACGGCGCTCCTGACGTTGGGGGCTTGCGTGAGCGGCAAAGCGGATTTGCAGAAAGGGGATGAGATGGTCGGGCTGGCCCAAGCCAGCCTGATTGCGGGCGCGACGGCGGTGGTGGCCAGTCAGTGGCACGTTCACGATGGGGCCACGCGGGCCTTGTTTGAAGCTTTCTACGCGGGGATTGCGAAAGGTGCAACCCCTACGCAGGCCTTGCGCGAAGCGACGGCGGTGGTGCGGGCGCAGCAAGCCTGGAAGCACCCTTATTATTGGGCGGCCTTTCAGGTGCATGGCATGCCCCAAACCCCCTCCACCGAACCTCCACCCTTGGCGGAGGCTTCCATGGTAGAGATTGGTCGGATTTATCAGCAAAAGGATCAGTTACGAGGAGCTAAATCTATGCAACCCGAAGAGATTATCATGAACGCAGCGGGAACGTTGGATGCGATGGCCGGAGACCCGGAAGCGGTCACGCAAGCCTTAGCGGAATTAGAGCCAGAGGAACGGGCCGTGGTTTTGGAAATCTTTAGCACCTTGCCG
>DCSM01000144.1:1518-28580 GCA_002325605.1 Chloroflexaceae bacterium UBA1466 | reverse complement strand
TTTCTCTATTTTCTGCAAAAGAAAGGTTTTCTTGACAACAACCGCCACTATCTTCGTACGAAACTCATACATTTCTTAAACCACGCTCCCGAACGCTATTATGCTGATTTTCTCGGCCCCCTCTTTTTTGAAGGATTTGCAAAACCGCCTAATCAGCGATCTTCTGCTGTAATGCAACTTCTCGGCGACATTCCCTATCTCAACGGAGGACTTTTCCTCAAACATCAAATTGAAATGCAGTTTAGGCAAACGCTTCAAATCGCTGATGCAGCTTTTGAACGCCTTTTCACTTTCTTTGAACGCTATACTTGGCGGTTAGATGCTCATCTTTTGGGCCAAGAAAACGAACTGAATCCCACGCTTCTGGGCTATCTTTTTGAAAAGCAGATCAATCAGAAAGAGATGGGAGCCTACTATACTAAAGAGGATATTACTGAATATCTTAGTAAGAATACGATTATTCCTGCGCTTTTGCACTCTGTGCAAAAGCGCATTCCTCACTTCTTCGAGCGTGAGCAAGCTCTTTGGCAACTTTTGACCAACAAGCCCCAGCGTTATCTCTATGAAGCCGTTAAGCATGGCTTAGATTTAACTCTACCCGAAGCGATTAAAAAAGGGCTAAACGATGTAAGGCAGCGAAATGAATGGCAAAAATCTGCGCCTGAAGCGTATGCTTTGCCAACTGAAACGTGGCGGGAAGTGGTGGCGCGGCGGCAACGAGCAACTGAGCTTCTGTGCAAACTTGCAAATGGTGAGATCAATCAGATCAACGATTTGATTACTTATAATCTTAACATTCGCCAATTTGCCCAAGACGTAATTGAAGAATGCGAAGACCTTGAGCTATTGAAGGCTCTTTGGCAAGCCTTGCAAACACTGACCATTCTCGACCCCGCTTGCGGTTCGGGGGCTTTTCTCTTTGCGGCGCTTAACATTTTGGAACCGTTGTATAGCGCTTGCCTCCAGCGATTTGAAAGTTTTGCGCCAGCAAATCCTGTTTTTCAAACTAAGACTAAGGGTGCTTATTTTCTGCTCAAAACGATCATGCTCAACAATCTTTATGGCGTAGATCTTATGCCTGAAGCGACTGAAATCTGTAAATTGCGCTTGTTGCTCAAACTTATCGCGCAGCTTGACGATGTTTCAGAACTCGATTTACTTCCAAACCTAGATTCTAATCTGCGGGTTGGCAATAGTCTTGTGGGTTTCGTGCAGAAAGAAGCTGCGAAAAACAACCAGAAAGAACTTGAAACGCCACAGCCTTTTCACTGGTTTATTGAGTTTCCTGAAGTTATGCAGCGCGGGGGTTTTGAGGTGATTATCGGCAATCCGCCATACGTAGAATATAGCAAAGTGAAGAAAGATTATCAAATTGAAGGTTATGAAACTGAAAAATGTGGAAATCTTTATGCGTTTATGATCGAAAGAAGTTTGCAACTTTTGCAAAAAGAGGGGCAAACGGGGATGATCATTCCGCTTGCCGCGATTTCAACAGAGCGAATGCGGGCGGTGCAAAGCTTACTTACAGAAAATGCGGCCACTTTGTGGCTTTCAAGCTACGCGATGCGGCCTGCAAAACTTTTTGCAGGAGCAGAACAACATCTTGCAATCTACCTCTTGCAAAAAGGCCCTAATTCTGCTTCAAAAAACTATTCTTCACGCTATCACCGTTGGTATGAGGAATTTCGGCCCAACCTTTTTGCACTAATAGCCTATACCAAGCTATCAAAAGGGAAATTTACTCATTCTTTTCCTAAGTTGGCTGAACAAAAAGAGCAACAAATCTGGGATAAACTGCAAAAATACTCGTGGCTTGGCACAGAATTAGTGTTGGCCAAAAGGAAAGAGCTTGTTTTTTTTCACAATGCCCCGCGCTACTGGATTCGGGCACTGGATTTTGTACCCTACTTTTGGAGCGCTAACGCTGGGGAACAAAGATCTTCCCATCTTAGACCACTCTATTTAGGGCAGAAAGCTGCTGCACCTCTCGTTTTAGCGACGCTGAATAGTAATCTTTTCTTCTGGTGGTTCGTGATTTTATCTAATGGGAGAGATTTGAGTTTACGCGAAATTCAACAATTTCCTCTAGGCATAGCGCAAATGAATTTAGCAACCAAACAAAAGTTAAGCCAGCTTGCTACAGAACTAATGCTAGATCTACGTCACCATGCCCAGCGCAAAGAATGTTTTTACAAAGCTACGGGAAAAGTCGTCTATGATAAATTTTATCCGAAACAATCTAAACCCATCATTGATGAGATAGATAAAGTCTTAGCCCAGCATTATGGTTTTACGCCTGAGGAGCTAGATTTTATTCTCAATTACGATCTAAAATATCGGCTGGGCAAAGAAACAGCTTCAAAAGAGGAGTAAGAATTTGGGTTGTCCTTAAAAGATAGTGGTAAAATTGAACCAAGCGGGCATTACTGCGTTTCTGGCTCCACGTAATGGGTTAGGCAACAGAAACATGCCCGTCTGGCCGGTAATTATTTTACCCGTCACCCGTTTGGGGGACGAAACCACTGAAAAATTGATTTGAAAAGGACAAGCAGCAAGCATTCCCAGGCCCTTGAGCCCATTCTAGGCTGGCGAGTTCCAAGTTAGTTCTAAGGGCCTGGGAATGGGAGATCCCGAACCCGAAGGAGAGTCAAGGATAATCAATAATTCGCTCTAGTTTCAAGAAACAACGGTTGAAAGACCGTTTGAGGACTACCCAGCAGTTTTCAGCACGGCAGTCTAAGCCAAGCAGCGATAAAATAGACATAGTTTTGGCTGACCATTTTGGCTTTACAGCTAAAGAATTGGCTTATCTTCTCAATTATGACCTAAAGTATCGGTGATCTAAAAGCCTTAAACACAAATAAACTCTGCTTCCAGACCAAGGTTCGTCATTGTTTGGCGAATTTCAGCTTCATAAATTGCATTCATAATGAGAATTACAGCGGGGCGCAAGGTTGTCAAAAAGGCCGGCGAGACAATTTCTTGGCCACTTCCCGCCACAAACATTCCCTGTTTGCGCGGGTTAATATCCACCACATAGCGAATGCTATTTTGCACAGGGAGAGCATTGAGAAACATTACGCCCTTTGAACCTGCGCCCCAAACCACAACGCGCTGCTGTTTTTGGGCAAATCCTGCTAAATCCTGCTGCCAAAGTTGGATTTTCTGGGCAAAATTAGCGCTAAAGGAACTTACATTTTGCGTCAATTCAGGAAGTCCAGGCCAGCATTGCTCGGCAAAAGTGGTTTTTGGGCTTGGGCGAGCTTCAAGCGAGATAAATTGCCCCGCGTATTCCTCATTGACTTGCAAGACTTCAAACCCACAGGTCTGAAAGAGATTTGCCAAGGACCCTGCACAGAAATAGGCACAATGCTCATAGATAATGTCCCAAATTGAAAGGTCCCGCAACATAAAAAGTCCATTTGGCACTTCAAAGAAGATTTTAACTCCTTGTTTAGGGCCAATAGCCCGCCGAATACTAAGTAAAAACTCGCGTGGCTTATGAAGATGCTCTAAAACCTGCCGACAACAGATAAAATCTGCGGTGTAAGAAGCATATTTCTCCGAGTAGAAATCTTGCACAAAGCTAAGATGGCGGGAAGTGAATTCTGCATTGGGCCAATAGCTTGGATCAAACCCAATCCCTTGATTCTGGCCCTTTTCACAGAGAAGATCCAGAAAATCACCTTGGCCACACCCAATATCAATGATTGTTTTGTTATACAAAGCGTATTTTTCAATCAAGCGCTGGGCAAGTTGCATGGCATAACTTTGAAAACGGGGGGAAAAATGCAACGAATTCTCATACCGCTGCGTATATTCCATCAAAGCCGGGGCGAAGATCGCGTTAAAAATGTGGCCGCAGGTTGGGCAAAAGCCGAGTTGAATATCCCCACGGGGAGCTTCACAAGCCGCTTCTGCTGTAGCCCAAAGGAGGTTACAATGGGTGGGAACATTAGGAATGTCGGCAAAAAGAGTAACTTCAGTCGCGAGACAAACTGGACATTGCGGGTTAGGCATAGATCCTCTTGCTTTTTGATTGGTTAAAATGATTTACACCAACATTAAAGTCGGATTAAGCCCAAGTGAATCAAGATCACGCTTGATTTCGGCGTGATAAATGGGATTCATAATGATTACCGTGTCGGGCTGATATTCCTGGAGAAACTGGGGCGCAACAATGGCTTGGCCCGTTCCTGCGAGAAAAGTGCCATGCCGATGCGGGTTAATGTCTACAGCATATTGGATTTCCTCTTCAATGCCAAGGGTTGTGAGAAAAGCCACAGCTTTCGACCCTGAACCCCATAAAACAGTCCGTTTTCCTTTTTGGTGCAGATCTTGAATTGTGTTTTTCCAGGTAGCTAAAGTCTGCGAAGCGTTTTGGGTAAAATTACGCACGCCTTCGCCGAGGTATCCAAGCTCTCTCTCTAGTTCAGGAAAAGTAGTATTCTTTCCTTGCGCCGGTTTAGCTTCAATCATAATGTATTGATCATCATAATCGCGCCAAAGCTGCAAGACATCAAATTGCTCCTGGCGAAAGAGGCGGGCTAATGAGCCTGGACTAAAGTAAGAGCAATGCTCATAATAAACGTCCCAAAAAGCAAGATCATACAAAATTCGGGTAACATCAGGTAATTGGAAGAAGATTGTGGTCTCAGGATAGTTTTTGGTCGAATGTTGCACAATCTTGACAAAATCAGCGACGCGGTCAATATGCTCTAAGGTCATTTTGCAACAAATGAAATCGGCGTGGTAATCCGCATACTTTTCAGTGTAGAAATCCTTGATAAACGTCAGCCGATCTTGCGCGGGGCTAGAGATTCGCTCACTGAGATAGCCTGGATCAAAGCCAATTCCTCGATTATGGCCCATTTCGCAGAGCAAAGTTAGAAATTCGCCTTTACCACAACCAATTTCAAGAATGTTCTTCTCGTGTAAATCGTAGCGTTCAACGAGATAAGTGGCCAGCTTATGCGAAAAACTATTGAAAGTTTCTGAGAAGCCTTGAGTTTCTTCACAATGCGCTGAATACTCGTGGACTTTGGGGTCAAAAAGGGTATTATAGATAAAGCCACAAAGAGCACAAAAGCCTAATTTAATCTTTCCGCGAGGATAGCGGCGGGCTTCTTCGCGGCTAGGCATCAATAAGACACTGTGAACAGGTACATTTGCTACTTCGTAGAAGGTGGTTACTTGGGTTGAACCGCAACTTGGGCAAGCGCTGAGGGTTGACATGGTGGGCAAATCCTTTTCTGGCAAAAGAGCAATTCTATCTATTCCGCTGCGAAGGGCCATTCTGAAGCGAATTGGCCTTTAGAGCATAGGCAATCCCGCTTTGAAAGGTATTGTAAGTGAGAAGATCCTTCAAATCCAAGCCCAAATGCACTAAAGTTTGGGCCATGGCGGGCGTAATTCCTGTTAAGATCGCTTTGGCTCCCAGTAATTTAACGGCTTGAGCGGCTTGCAAAAGAGCATTTGCGACGTGAGTATCAATTGCAGGCACGCCCGTAATATCTAAAATCACAAATTTGGCGCGCTGGGCGCTAATGCCTTGAAGCAACACTTCGGTGGCTTGGCGCGCTCGTTCGGAGTCGATCTGGCCAATCAGGGGCATCGCAAGAATGTTCTCCGCCAGCGGCAGCAGGGGCGTTGAGCGTTCGCGGAGGGCCGTTTCAATCTGCTTGCGATAGCTGATGTCGCGGACAATAACTTGGGAAGCGGGATGGCCATTGTAGGTAATCGGCGTACTATTGACTTCAACAGGAATGATCTTTCCTGAAAGTTGCACAAATTTCTCTTCAACTGCATCCATAAGTTCCCCCTCTGCTTGGGTTTTCTGGATTCGTTCACGGACTAATTGTTGATAATCGGGGTGAACATACTCTAAAACAGTTTTAGTTTGAGCTTCTTCAAGGTTCGCCGCGCCCAAAATCCGTAAACCTGCTGAATTGATGTAGACAAACCTGCCTCCCTGATGAATGCCAATGCCATCGGGCGAAAGCTCGACTAAACTTCGATAACGTTCCTCTTTTTCGCGCAAGGTATTTTCAACTCGCCGATATTCCGTAAGTTCTCGCGCTAATTGAAGGTTCCGATAGCCGAGGGTTGCAATCTTTTCGGCCAGTAGCCAGAGAAAAGCGAGGATTTGTTCAAACTTTTCGAGGGGCATGGCGGGTAAAGAATCGTAGGCCGCCAACAAAGCCGCTTCATCAGCCTCGATCTCCTGGGCGACCCCTTGCATTTCAGCCCGTGTGACCCCCATTGGATTACTTTGGCCAATCAGCCAATTAGCGACATGCTTTCCCCCAACAACGATTGGGGCACTTGCATCCACAAAGCCACAACTCAAACACTTTTGAGAGGTTGGTTGCATCGCTTCACGGGCTTTCTGCCCCAAAATGCCATCAGAAATGACACAGCGGCGCTCTCCTTTTGGCGTTGCCCGAACAAGCGTACAAACTTCGCAAAAATTGCTGGGTTTTGTGATGGGCTTGCCGGCGGGATCGGCGATGATTGAGGCTACGCCCGTCATTTTGGCAAAGAGGTCTTGCATTTTTTGCAAGTCTTCTAGCTCAATCAAATCTAAGAGACTGATCCCTTCCATTTCTACTTCTTCTTGCGGAGAAAGAAGGAAATTTAACTTTTGCTGGAGGCGATCTTTACTTTCGCGCAGGGAACGCTCGACCTGTTTCCGCTCCGTAAAGTCAGTGGCAATGTTGCCAAGCGCATAGATTTGCCCTTGAGCATCGAAAAGAGGAAATTTAAGGGCAAAATAGAAATAGAGCGCTTCCTCAAAGCGAATAACCTCTTCGGTTTGGATGGGTTTGCCCTGGGTCAAAATTTGTTGATCATGGAGCCGCCACGCGGCCAAAACTTCTGGGGGCAAAAGCGTTTGTTCTGAAACCCCAAGCATCTGGGCTGGCTCTAGTTCCATTAAGTTTGCCGCGTGCTTATTGACTAAAAGATAGCGGCCTTTAAGGTCTTTGACCGAGATCACCGCTGGGGAATGATCTAAGACCTGCTGAAAGAGGGTTTGATTGGCCCTCAGGCTGGCATTTTCCTGCTGGAGGTCTGCAACCAGCTGTTCCAACGAGTTTATGCGTTGCCGAAATGAAGTTAATTCATTAACTTGGAGCGAATCAACTAAAACTTCCATGTTTTCACCTTATTCTCATCTCACAAGAATGAACCTTCATTTGTTTAAAAGACCCTCAAAAACAATGTAAGGTACGACTCTTACTGAGAGCATAAGCAATTCCACTTTGAATTGTACTGCGCGTGATAATCTGGCGCAAATCAGCATTCAATTGAGTCAAGGTTTGGGCCATGCTGGGGCCAACGCCCGTTAAGATGATTTGGGCCCCAAGCAACTTGACCATTTTAGCGGCTTGCACCAGCCCATCAGCCACTTGGGCATCAACCCCTGGCACGCCCGTAATATCTAAAATGACAAGTTTGGCTTTGTGCTTGCTGATGCCCGCCAAAAGCACTTCGGTGGTTTGCTGCATCCGAATGGGGTCGATTTTGCCAATCAGGGGCAGCGCAAGGACATTGTTGGCCAGGGGAATAAGCGGCGTACTCAATTCCCGAAAAGCCAAAAGTTGGGCCTCAAAGACTTGTTGCTGGAGGGCCTGCCGCTCGGCTTCGGCCTTTTGCTGGCTGCTGAGGTCGCGGAAAATCCCCGCCAGCAATTGCGTATGGCTTTTTTGTTCGTAGAGCAGAAAAGTCGTTCCATAGACAGGAAAGGGTTGCTGGCCCTGGTTTTGCCAAACCAATTGGCCCGTCCATGCTCCTTGGGTTAGAATTTCTTGACAAAGCCACTTGGCATTCGCCTTTTCTTCGTGAGGATAATGCTCACTGAAATTCTTGCCAATCAAATGATCCCCTAAACCAGTCAGATTGCGATAGGCTTGATTGGCGTAAGTGAGCGTTCCATCAATTTGGGCAATCCCAATTGCATCAGGAGCATGCTCCACCAAAGAGTAAAAAGCGCGTAATTCGCATTCCGTCTGGGTGCGACTCGTTACATCAAGGCCAATGAGCCACCCCGCCCAGCCAGGGACAGGCGAAAGAGCCGAAATGTTGGACCACGCAATCGTTTTGACTGAGCCATCTCGACACACAATATCGCGCTCCCAGTTATGATAGGGGCTTTGGGCAACTAACCAAGAAGTTGCAATTTGCTCATAGTATTCCTGATTCGGGTAGAGCAACTGAATCGCTTGTTTCAAAGTGGCCACTTCGGCCCCTTTGTAGCCCGTAACTGCCTCACATTCCTGATTCCAAAGCGCAATTTGGCCCGCGTCATCAATGGCTAAAACCATCACGGGCATCTGCTGTAGCACGTGCGCCAAACGTTCCTCACTCTGGCGCAGATGGGCTTCAACTTGTTGCCGTTCTGCATTTTCATGCGTCAATTGGAGATTCCGATAGCCCAAAGTTGAGAGTTTATGCGCCAGTTGCCAAAGAAAATGAAGGGCTTGCTCAAATTTTCGCAAAGAAAGCGCGGGGGTTTTGTCATAAGCGGCGGTAATTTCAGCAACAGTAACGCCAATTTCTTGGGCATAAGCGGCCATTCCTTCGCGCCCTGTGCCGAGAATGTCCCTTTGGCCAATTAGCCAATTCGCAACATGTTTATTGGCAATGATAATTGGGGCACTGGCATCCGTAAAACCACAACTTAAACACTTTTCGTAAGTTGGAATCATCAATTTTTGAGCTTTTGCCCCCAAGATTTTGTCTGATTCAATGCACCGCTCCAACCCCAACGCAGTTTGGCGCGTAAGCTTACAGACATCCGAGAAATTACTGGGTTGCGTGATCGGTTTGCCCTGCGGATCCGTGATTAGCGAAGCTACCCCAGCGATTTCCGCAAAAGAATCTTGGATTTGCTGGAGGCTTTCCAAATCGATCAAATCTACTAAGTTGAGTTCGGTCACTTCAGCATCCGGAGCCAGAATGGAATTAAGCCTGGCCCGCAACTGGGCTGTACTTTCAGACAAAGAATCCGTCGCTTTTTTGCGTTCGGTAAAGTCTAAAGCGATAGTTCCGACTGCCGTAAGCGTGTTAGCCTCATCGTACAAAGGGAATTTAAGTAAGAGGTAGGTCCGTGGAGTGCCTTGAAAGGCGACGGTTTCCTCGATTTGAAGCGCTTTGTGGGTGACAATAACTTGCCAATCACTAACATTGCGCTTTTTTGCGATTTCAGCCGTCAGCAATTCAGCATCAGTTTTGCCAATAATTTGCTTGGGCGTAAAGTTTACCAGGAAGGTCGTGTGATCATTGGCCATTAGATAGCGTCCTTGTAGGTCCTTTACAAAGATCGCCGCGGGAGCCAGCTGAAAAAGCTGGTGCAAAAAGGTGCGTGTCTCGCGCAGCCTTCGATTTTCGCGCTCCAAAAGTGCAAGGCGCTCCCGCAATAAAGTCAATTCATCACACGCCAAAAGCTCTTCAATCTCTGTACTCATGTGATTCCTCATTCCAAACCTAAGAAACGATCCAGAAACAACCCTATTCTTTTCAAAAGCCGACCAAGACCAGCGCCAGCAACAAGCCCCCGATTGCGCCCCCAATTGCGCCGCCCTCTGGCCCGCCAAGGGTTCCCACAACCATCCCTAAGAATCCAAAGCAGGTCAACCAAACAAAGCCCGAATCTAAAAGCTCACTGAGGTTTTTATCTTTTTCGGTTGCAGCAGCCCAGATACCTACGATTCCTAAAGATAAGCCGACCAAAGCCCCCACGACTGGTTTTGCAATGGCCCCCGCAATTGCGCCATAAAAGGTTCCCCAAAGGATTAGGATCAGCAATTTCTTTATTCGGTGCAAACGAAAACGATCTCTTAATTGCTTCAAGGCTTTGAGCTTTGCTAAAAGAGCAAATAACGCTAATTTAGTGGTTGGTGGTTAGTTTTTTTGACCAGACGGCCAAAAAGTGTGCCAAAAAGCACGCCCAAAAAGCCACCGATGGAGCCGCCAAAGGCTAAACCGAGTAAGCCGCCCAAAAACCCCCCTACAAAGTAGCTCGAATCGCGGGCCCCAACCAGTGCGCCGAGAAATGCGCCTAAAACCGCGCCCACCAAGGCCCCATAAAGCCCGCCTAAGATCGCCATAACGATGGCCCCCAAAAGAGCCATTGAGATTGACCCAAAAAAGGCTCCGGCCAGTGCCATTTCTAAGGCTCCCGCCACGGAGCTATCGAAGATTTGCTTGATCTTAGCAAGGAAAGGCGTTTGTTGCCAAACTTGTTGCTCTTTCCATTCTTTTTCACGCTCCTGCGCTTGAAGCATCGGGTTTAATCCTCTGTTTTTCAATGAAAAGACTAGGCAAGCCGAGGTTGAGGAATAGGAATGATAAATTTTCCGCCTAAATTGCGATAAGCTTCTTGCTGCCGCAAGATTTCCTCGGCAAAATTCCAGGCCAAGAGTAAAACGTAATCAGGCTTATCGGTCAGCAACTTTTCGGGCGCGAAAATTGGCAATTGATTGCCGCCCATAAAGCGCCCATGCTTATACGGATTCAAATCAACTACATAATCAAGCAACTGCTTATCCAATTCACAATAGCTAAGTAAAGTTGTCGCTTTAGCCGCTGCGCCATAAGCTGCAATGCGTTTATCGGCGGTTTTCAAAGCGTGCAGAATCTGGCGCAAATCCTGTTTAATCGCTGCGATGCGGCTGGCAAAGGTTTGGAAAAAGGCGCTTTGATGGACTTGCTTCTCCCTTTCAGCTTGCAAAAGTTGTTGGACTGAAGCCGTAACTGCTTCGCTTGGCTCAACGAAAAGCCGCAAAGAGCCACCATGAATGGTGGTTTGCACAACTTTATTGAGATAGAGGTCATGTCTGCGGAATAATTGATCGAGCGCCGTAACCGAAAAATAGCAGAGATGTTGGTGATAAATCGTGTCAAATTCGCAATGCTCGACTAAATCAACCACATAAGGCACTTCAATCACCGCCATTCCCGTTGGTTTCAAAAGCGTTCTGATCCCTTCAACGAAACCATTGAGATCGGGGACATGGGCTAAGACATTATTCGCTAGAAAGAGATCGGCTAACCGCCCTTGAGCGCGAAATTCTTTCGCTAAATCGAGGTTAAAAAACGTTTCAAGCGTTGGAATCCCTGCTTTCTGCGCGGCTTGGGCCGGAGCCAGCGAAGGATCAATTCCTTGCACGGGAATGCCTTGGTCCGCAAAGTTTTTGAGCATGTAGCCATCATTGCTGGCCGCTTCAACCACAAGACTTTGGGCATTTAGCGGGCGCGTAGCCAACAAATCAAGGGCACTCGCCCGAAAATGAGCCAACAGAGCTTTGGAAACCGACGAAAAATAGGGATATTCTGCGTAGAAAAGGACTTTTGGATCAACTGTTTCGCGGATTTGAACTAAGGCGCAATTGGGGCAAAAAGTTAAGGTGAGGGGGGCTTTTAGCTCTGGTTGCTCAAGTTGCGCGGCGGTAAGCAACCGATCTGCAAGGGGAGTCTCGCCAAAAGCAATTATCGTTGCTAAATCAGGCATTTGACATGCCCGACAACGAGTTTCTGTTTGATATAAGACCATTGTGCTTGCCTAAACCTTTCTAAATGGGGACACTGGGTGAACTTGCCAAAACCTAGGCGGCGGGCTGGGCCACTGTTGCTTCCAATTGAAATGCTGTAGCTTATAATAATACCATAGCCTAATTGCAAGCGCAATTGCATCTCCGTCTTTCTAACTTTCCACGGCCAGTGTTAAAATCTCCTTGCGATATGGCCCTGGTTCAGCCAGATAGAGACTTAGATCAAAGCTAGATTCCTCTAAATGCTGGAGCTTTTTCAGGACTTTGGTCATTTTCCAACCACTCTTTTCAAGCTGGGTTACAGCTTCAACGATCTTTTCCCGCAGATTTGCATAGTCTTCGGGAACCAAAACATAGACTTCGCTGACCCGAACCCGCCCAAAACAATCGGCATAGCGTTCACGATGATAATGGGCCCAGCCGCTAAAAAGGTTATGGGCCCTTTTCGTTTCTGCTTCTATTTCCGTTGTTTCAAACCAAACTTCACACGGGGTCGTTTGGGGCCAATGTTTTTCTGCTTGCTGAATTTCAGCAAGGAGAACGATTGTTAGTTGTAAATAAGCCATTTTAGGTGGGTTTTACTCGCTTTATCCTGCGTTAAATTACTCTTAATCAACTGCTTTCCTTGCATTGCGCCAATCTTGAAAGGCAAAAGGCAGATAAAGCACGAGGATAAGCATTATGGCCAAGCCCCAGCCGACGAAAAGATACTGGGGCCAGGGCCCAAAGGTATCTAAGAGGCTTTTAGCCGCAGGTTTTTGGCATACAAAAAGATAATTACTTTTGAGAAAGTAGTTAATAAGCCCAACGAACAAGGTATAAAGGGTTAAGGCTAAGATAACTCGTTGCGGCGATGTTGAGGTCGGGCGAAATTGCTCGATCACCGTCAGATAGATTGCCGTTGTGATAATTGAGCCATGGGCGATAAACGATTGAAAGAAGCGAAAATGCAGAAAACCATAGATTCCAAGATCGGGTGTGAGTAAGGCTTGCATCGCTCCCCCAATGCCGAGAAAATAAACGAATTCATAGATGCGATGCCTTTTAGTAAGCAAGGCCAGAGCGCTAAGAAACACAAGGAGACTGCATAAATGGAGGGGCAGCATCGTTTGAATTGTCCATTGGGCGGTCAGCAAGGTCCAAAGATGATAGGCCAATTCATTTAGAATTAAGATGCCCGCCAAAAGATAGCGAAAAACAGCCCTTTTTTTTAGAGAAAAGTGCTGCTTTAGCCAGAAAAAAGATGAATTCAGAAAGAAAATCATGCTAAGGGCAATGAGATGAGGGGGTGCAAAGAGAAGAAAAGGCTCTCCAATATAGTCTTTGGCAAAAAAAGCACCCATAAGCCTTCCTATTTCTCGACCTGCGAGGCTTGGCTCGCAGGTCGAATGCAAGCTACTTTAGTTTAGCCAGCGCAATGAAGGAGCCAAAAGCCCTTTCTGTTGCAATTCTTGAATATGCCCAAGCCGCATATAACGCGGTCCTTCGAAGTCTTCCAACTTTACCCCAATCTTTTGATAGGCTTCAAAGAGTTCTTGTGCGCCTTTTCGAGCATTCCATTTCGGCTCAAAGCCTAAGACCCGAGCGATTTTATCACAATTGACCCGATAATTGCGCTTATCTGGGCCCGTATCTACAGGATTAGCTGCGAATTCAACGATACAATTGGGGATTGTTTCATGCACAATCTGAGCTAAATCCCGAACTTGGTAGTTTTCGCTGGTTGCGCCAACATTGAAAGCTTGATTAAAGACTAACTCGCGGGGCGCTTGGAGCGCCGTGATAAAAGCCCGTGAAATATCCTCAATATGAACAATTGGTCGCCAAGGCGAACCATCGCTTTTGATATAGATTTTGCCCGTCGTGAAGGCCCAAGCCAGCAAATTATTCAAGACGAGATCAAAGCGGATGCGTGGGGAAAGCCCATAAGCTGTGGAATTACGCAGAAAAGTGGGACAAAAGTTAGCATCCGCTAATTCAGCAACATCTTTTTCAACTAAAACCTTCGATTCGCCATAAGGTGTAACGGGATTGAAGGTTGCCTCCTCCGTAAGGAGGTCATCTCCCGCCGCGCCATAAGTGCTACACGAAGAAGAAAAGAGAAAGCGCTTAACGCCTGCTTCTTTAGCTAGTTTGGCTAGGTTGACAGAAGCATGATAGTTGATTTCGTAGGTTAGCTGCGGGTCAAGATTCCCAAGCGGATCATTGGATAGGCCTGCGAGGTGAAAAATGGCCTCGAAACCTTCAAGATCAGTAATTGTTACATCACGGAGGTCTTTCTTAATGTTTGGGACCACTTCCGTAAAGGGCCCAAAAGTACAACGTTCAAAAAGATCACTATCTAAACCGACGACCTCATGCCCCTCTGCCAGCAAAAGGGGGACCGTAATCACGCCAATATAGCCTAAATGGCCTGTCACTAAAACCCGCATAACGTTACTCCCATGTCTTCCAAGGGGCATTTCCCTGTTGCCAAATGTTTTCCAAATGCTGCTTATCGCGGACAGTATCCATACATTGCCAAAAACCATCATGTTGGTAGGCCATCAACTGCCCTTCTTCGGCCAGCCTGGCCAGCGAAATCTCTTCCCACGAAGTTGCATCGCCCGGAATGTAATCAAAAACCCCAGGCTCTAAGACAAAAAAGGCTCCATTGATAAAACCTTCTTTTGACTGGAGTTTTTCGGAAAAACGAGTTACTTTATGGCCCTCAAGGTCAAGATAACCAAATCTTGCATTAGGATGCACCGCCGAAAGTGTTGCTAACTTGCCGTGGGAACGGTGAAAAGCTAAGAGATCGTTTAAGTTGATATTGGAAACGCCATCACACCAGGTAAGCATGAAGGTTTCTTTGCCTAAATGCGGAGCAAGGCGTTTGATTCGCCCCCCCGTCATGGTGTGAACGCCTGTATCAACCAATTCTACGACCCATTTCAAAGGATGTGCGTTATCCGAACAACCTGTATTTAGCAAAGTACCATTTTGGAGATTAACCGTCAAATTACTGCTGAGAAGCTGATAATCCACAAAATAGCGTTTGAGCATATCGCCTTTATAACCCAAGGCAATCACGAAATTATTAAAATTGTAATGGGAATAATGGCGCATAATATGCCAAATGATGGGATGATTGCCAATTTCGACTAAGGCCTTGGGCCGAATCCCAGTTTCTTCGGCAAGGCGGGAGCCATAACCCCCAGCGAGAATCGCTACTTTCATTATTAAGTTACTCCTTAAAACGTTTTAGCCAAAAACCTAGGCGGTTATTTGCGCTTTTTGCCGCTCACCCCGCACGCGGTTGATTAAGACTTCGGTGTAGATCTGGTCTAAACGCGCCCCAATTTTTGGCCAAGCATAAGTTTCTTCGGTTTTAAGGCGGCCCGTCAAACCCATACTTTGGCGCACACTGGGCGATAATTTGAGCAGGTCGTCTAGTTTGCGTTCCAAATCTGCAACATCACCAGGTTTAACCAGAAAACCATCCTGCTTGTCGCGGACCACCGTCCGCACGCCAGGCAGGGCCGCCGCGATCACTGGCGTGCCACAGGCCAAAGATTCTAACAAAACCATGCCAAAGGCTTCGCCTTCGGTCACGGAAGGCAAAACAGTTACGTCAGCCATCCGATAGTAATCAGGCAACTCTTCGTCGGGCACAAAACCTGCAAAATGCACGCGGTTGGCAAGGCCCAAATCCTCGGCTTGTTGTTGATAAGTTTCGCGCAAATCGCCTTGCCCGACAATAACCAAGGATGTGTCCTGATTGGCAAGCTGGGCTAAGGCTTGCAACAAAAGATAAACGCCCTTGAAATAGTGAGCTTTGTCAAGCCCGCCAACGAAAAGAATCACGTTGCGCCCACTGAGCCGATAACGAGTCCAAAGGTCACTTGGCGCTTCGCCAGGCGTGAAATGCTCCACATCAACCCCATTGGAAAGTTCAGAAAAGGAGATTTTGCGCTGCGACATCAACGCGGAATATTGCGAAGCCTGGGCATAATCTAGGGAAGTAAAACAGACACGATCTGCAATTAGCGCTAAGGGCGTACCAACCAAGCGGTCAAGAAGGTTACTAAGTGCCGAGGCAGGGCCTTTTAATTTAACATCTTGATGATGAGTAATGACCAAAGGAGTATTTTCAATTTTTCGGCGGAGATAGATCGCCTCTGAGCCACCGTAAAAAGGCATGTGGAGGTGGATGATGTCGAATTTGCGAGCTTTGAAGAACAGGGAGGGCAAAAAAGGGGCATTACCATAGCGCAAGAAAGGCTTTAGCCGATGAACCTGGATGCCATCTAACACTTCATCTTCAGGGGCATTAGCTTCGGCGGCAGTAAAGACCGTTACATTATGATTGCGGCGGACTAGCTCCCGCGCATTGTTGTAGGCAACATTGCCTGTGCCGGTACGATGCGGCGGAAAAGTTGCAGTGATGTGGGCAATTCGCATTTTCTACCACCTTTATTAATGCTATCAGCTCAGATCAGCTTCAGGGCCAACCGCTGGAACAGCCAGAAAAGCGGATCAAAAATCCAATGGGCGACCCAAGCCAGAAATCCCTGGCTGGCTTGTTCAAAATCTAGGATATAAGCGGCTTGAGCAATAAGTTCTCGATCTTGAACAGCGCGGAGGGCTTGAACCCTTCTTCGACTGGCCATTATAGCATTACGGTGGTTCAAAAGCCAGAGCCAAGCGCGGACTTTATTGGAACGGTTTGGTCGGTCCCGGAGCAGAATAAAGCCCCAAGTTATTACTTCGGCCAGCAAGAGAGCAGGGAAAAGAGCCAGCAAAGTGGGCCATCTAAAGGTTTTGAGCAGCATAAGATAGCGATTACGCTCTTGGTAAAAGGTTTTTGTCCACCGAAAACGTAAGGTGTAGGAATGAAAAATGATTGCTGAAGGGACATATAAGCAACGATAGCCAGCTAAACGGGCTCTAAGCGAGAGATCTACATCTTCCATATACATGAAAAAGGCTTCGTCAAAGCCTCCCAGCTGCAAAAAGAGTTCGCGGCGCATGACAAAAGCTGCACCCGAAACGCCCCCGACCTCCGCCAGATCAGGAAAGGCCGTTCGGGGTTGGCCCATTCCTCGGCAAAGGGTGAGGCCCGTATAATGCACAAGATGCCCACAAGTGTTGATTCGTTGGGGATCATTCAAGAGCAAAATTTTGGGGGTGGCCAAGCCCGCTTGCGGGTCAGCCTCCAGAGCGGCAATGAGGTTGTCTAACCAGCCTTGTTCAGCCACTGTATCGGGATTAATAAAAGCGAGGTACGTACCTCGCGCCTGCTCAACCCCTAAGTTATTTCCCGCGCTAAAGCCTAAATTGACCGCGCTCGGTAGAAAGCGGATGGCGGGGAAAGCCGCGCCAACCGCTTCAGCGCTGCCATCAACTGAAGCATTATCAACCAAAATGACTTCGTCGTTTGGCCCCAAAGCTTCCAAGATCGATTGAAGACATCTTTTTAAGAGTTCACCACCATTATAGTTTACGATGATCACACTTGCTCGTGTCATTTGCTTACTTTCTTCCTTCACTAAAGCCCTGCGAACAGAAATTTGTTTGCAGGGCTTGCTTTCTAAATCATCGGTCTAAATTTGCTTCAGGCTTTCTGTTTCTTGGGTCTGCGTTTGCCGTGACTATATTCAGAACCATACCACAAATCCAATAAAAAGCCGCGAATTGAATGAAGGGTTACCCCTGTTGAGAGCGAAACTGACCCTAAAACTGATAAAACTACACAGACCATTGCATAGCCAACCGCCAGACTCTGGCTAGTCCGATAGATTTCGATGATCAAGCCCCAGCCTAAAAAGCTGCTTAACAGCATTATCAAGCCCGGCAAGCCAAAGAAGAGCAAGGGGCGATATTGGCCCGCCAGCCGCAGCAAACCTTCCAAAACCATCATTCCATGCTTGACAACAGGGCGTTTGGCTTTATCGTGATAGTGAATCGTAATTGGGACTTCGACTACTTTAAGGCCTTGATCGCGGGCCAGAAATTGCATCTCTGATTCAACCGAGAAGCCATTAGATAAAAACGACATTGAAGCAATGGCCTCTACCGCTTGAGGCGAAAAAGCCCGAAAGCCACTTTGGGAATCGGTAACGGACACGCCAGACATGCGATTGGTGATAAAATTGAAGAGATGATGGCCCCAAATGCGGTGGGTTGGAACTTTACTATTCTTTTGGAGGTAGCGCGAGCCAACCACAATATCGGCCTGGCCTTGGATGACAGGGGAGATCACTTGTAACAACTGGGCGGGTTCATGTTGCCCGTCTGCGTCTATTGTGACAACCACATCGGGGGCGAGGCCCCGGACATGGCGAAAACCAGCGGTGAGGGCCACCCCTTTGCCCTTATTTTGAGGCTGGCGGACAACAATTGCGCCCACAGCTTCGGCGATATTCGCGGTGTCATCTGTAGACCCATCGTCAATGACCACCACGGTGTCCGCAAATTTGAGCGTTTTGGCTACCGTGCTGCCAATAAAACGCTCTTCGTTATAGGCAGGAATAACCACAATGATCTTGGGGCTGACCTTCTTAAAACCGATTTCACGTTCTTCTACTTTATCTACGCTAATCATAAGACCTCTCCTGAAAATTAGTAACCTATTGCTCATGCTAAAGTTTACATTTTCTTAACAATATATCGTATGTAGTAAAAACTACGTTAAAAGAAATTATAAACAATTTTTAAGAAATTACTGCGTTCTAATAATCTTTATCAAAGCAAAGGTTATATTTAATCATCGAAACTGTACTTATATTATACCTAGTTTCAAGTAAAAAGTCAATGAATACTAAGGTCTTTGGTAGACCTGTAGTAGTGGTAGGGTACTTTGGGGGCTTTTTGGCAAATGAAATCCGCTGGCTAAAACCAGCGGATCTAAAGGCTTTAGCTTTTGGAATCCTGGGCCTTAATCTTCACCCCTCCTGCCTTTGGCCCTACCTACAGGCTTACCCAGATGCTGAATTTTTCAAGTCCTGCTTAACAAACGGTTGAACAGCGCAATTTGGGATTTCATTCATCGCTATAGCTAATAGATCTTCACAGTTGTGCCAACCGCGGCCCATTGGTAGAGCCATTGCGCGTCATCCATCCTCAGGTTGATACAGCCGTGCGAAAGCCGAAAACCTGTTCCAAACTGATTGTGCCAATACGTCCCGTGTAAAGCCACGCCGCCAAGCACAAACATCACCCAGGGCACATTAGGGACATTCCACTCTTCACCCTGCATCGAGCCGCGCATATCCTGCATTTCAGTCTTTAAGTAGATCGCATAAGTTCCCTTGGGCGTTTCAAAGCCCTCGCGCCCCGTGGCGACCAGCGCATGGTAGACCGCCAAATCATCTTCGTAGGCCGTAAGCCGCTGGGCCTCAAGGTTCACCTCAAGCCGCCGCTTCCACAGCCCTGGCGACCAGTCTGGCACAGCGGCAATTTTGGCCACAGGTGCAGTGTTCAAGTTCCGCGCCAGAGCCACTTGCCGCCCCAAATCACTCAGCCGCACCTCATAGAGCGTGTTGAGCATAAGCCCGTTTTGCTGCTCTAGGTTACGGTAAAACCAACTTTTATCTTCGGGGTAAAAAACAAATTTAGCTCGCTCAAAGTATTGAACGGTTCGGCCATCTTGCTCAAACTCAGCGCTAAGTGGATTCCCAAAGGTTGTTATGCCCCCCCACTTATGCCAAAAAGCCCCAAACTTTCCAAACAAAATTTCAGGCGTTTTGACTTCCAAGACCTGATTTTGTGGCCCTCCAACTCCGACTAGGCTCTGGAGATTTGTCAACTCCTGGCCCAGAAGCCCGCTTTGAACTTCCCATGCCGTGCCAACCGCTTCGGGATGATGCTCCAGGCGCGCCCGTTCAAAATATTGCACGACGCGCCCATTTTCCACGATTTCCTCGGTGAGCGGATAGCCAAAAATGACGTTTTGCCCATGGGTACGCCAGAAGTCAAGGAACCGCGAGCGATTACTCAAATGGTGACCTGTTTCAGGAAAATAGACTAGCGGCGCGGTGGGCAACAAATTGGGGTCAACGGTTTGGTTAGGGTCAAGGAGGCGGTTGACGGTCTGGCTGGCAAAGACCGGAGGCAAGGCCAGCAGCGGAAGCAGGCAGGAGAGTAAACCAATGAAAAAGTGACGATAAGGTAGTTTTAGCATAGTTCCTCGTGGCTAAGATAGAGCAGGCTTCTGCCTAATTTGAACGCTTAATCGCTACTATGAAACCCAATTTATTTTCCATAGGAATCAACAGCTTTAGCTGTTGGGGCACGGCTAAAGCCGTGGACTCCGCGAGGGGGGTTCAGAGGCCTGGATGCTCTGAAAGAGCATCCGTGACTTCTTATTAGTAGCATATCATACCACAAAGGCAAGGCTAAGATTGCTGGGCTTCTTGTATAAACTTTCTGTCTATGCTACACTTATACCTAATTCTTAGGGCTTGAAACGGATTGTTAGATTTGTGCTATGAATCTTCGTGAAACGCTCACTTGGGCGCAGACGGCTGGACATCTAATGGAAGTCGCTGCGCCAACGTCGCCTGACCTTGCCATGGGGCAATTTATCGCCCAGCACGAGGACAGGCCGCTTTTGTTCACCAACGTGTTAGGCTACCCTGGCTGGCGTGTCGTAGCAGGTTTGGCGGCGGATCGGGCGGCCTTTGCGGCGGCCCTTGGGGTTGCGGTGGCCGACCTTATTCCCACGCTGGCGGCGGCCACGCAAAATCCGCTTGCTCCACCCGTCGTTACAGAAGCTCCTTGCCAAGAAGTTGTGATCAAGGCCGCCGAAGTAGATTTGACGCAAATTCCCCTTCTGCACCATTTTCCCTTTGATGGGGGAGCTTACGTGACAGCGGGGATCGTCGTTGTCAATGATCCTGAGGACGGCCCAAACGTCAGTTATCATCGGTTGTTACGGCTGGATGCGCGCCACTTCGCAGCGCGGGTGGTTGAAAATCGGGGCACTGATGCGGCGCGGAAGAAGACTAAGGGCGACCTTCCAATTGCGATTTGCATTGGCAACTCGTTACCCGTTCTGCTGGCCGCTTCGATGTCGCCGCCCAAAGAGGTTGATGAATTAGCGGTAGCCAATGCGCTGGCCCCGACCTCCGTCGTCCGTTGCAAGACCGTCCCCCTTTATGTGCCTGCGGAAGCGGAGCTTATCCTGGAAGGTCGGTTGACGCAGACTTTCGCTCCCGAAGGCCCCTTTGTAGATTTAACGGAGACCGTTGACTTTGTGCGGCAAGGGCCTATAATTGAGATAGATTGTATTACCCATCGCCGCGACCCGCTTTACCAAGCCCTTTTGCCAGGCAAGCTGGAGCATAAGTTGCTCATGGGGATGCCCAAAGAGCCAACCATTTTCGCCGCGGTCAATGCAGTTTGCCAATGTACCAATGTTGCGATTACACCTGGCGGGACAAGCTGGCTTCACGCGGTGGTTCAGATTGTGAAGCAGAAACCAGACGATGGGCTGAAGGCAATTGCCGCAGCTTTCAAAGGTCATGGCTCCCTCAAACATGTTGTGATCGTTGAGAACGATATAAACATCTATGACATGGCCGAAGTTGAGTGGGCAATTGCGACACGGTTTCAAGCAGATCGGGATTTAGTGGTATTGAAGGATCAGCCAGGGAGTAGCCTTGACCCTTCTGGTACTCACGCGCCCGGCCAAAAGTCCCTCACGGCGAAGATGGGGCTGGATGCAACAATTCCTTGGGGGGAAGAACGGGCAGCTTTCGAGAAAATCAGCTATTCTTAAAAGTACAATCCACGTACTAAGAAACGGACATAGAAATGAGATTAACAAATGAAGAACAAGCGATGCTGGCAGGTGAGTTCGGGCCGGGCGTGCAAAAAGCGATTGAGATCGTCGTCGCTTTAGGGAAAATCTATGGAGCCGAAGACCTTGTTCCCGTAACGAGTGTCCAGGTTTCGGGCGTGAGTTACAAGAATCTGGGTGAAGCAGGTCTCGAATTTCTCCAGGATTGGGCGGACCAAGGAGGAAAGGTTCGTGTACCTACCACGCTTAACCCCGCAGGGCTTGACCTGGCCCGGTGGGCCGAGCTTGGCTTCAGCGCAGACTTTGCGTTAAAGCAAGATCTAGTTATTCAAGCCTTCAAAGCCATGCAGATTCAGCCTACTTGTACTTGCACGCCCTACTTAGTCGGCAATCAACCTGGATTTGGCGAACATCTTGCGTGGGCCGAGTCGAGCGCGGTGAGCTTTGCAAACAGCGTCTTAGGGGCCCGAACCAACCGAGAAGGGGGGCCAAGTGCCCTTGCTGCCGCGATTACGGGCCGCACCGCCCGCTATGGCCTTCACCTTCCTGCTAACCGGCGCGCTCAATTGGTGGTAGATGTTCAGTGCCCCATTCTGACCCCTGCTGATTTTGGGGCGCTGGGGGTAATGGTCGGGAAGAAGGCCCGCAATCGGATTCCCTACTTTCGCAACCTTGCGGTTCCTTCCCCTATCGCAGACTACCTCAAAGCCTTAGGGGCCGCAATGGCTGCGAGTGGTGCTGTAGCTCTGTATCACATTGAAGGAGTAACGCCTGAAGCCGACCTTCCAGAGCAAATTGGTGACAAGGCCGAAGGCATCCAAATTACAACTTTACAAGAAGGGTTTGCGAATCTTAATAGTACGACAAACGAGAAGATTGACTTAGTTTGGATAGGGTGTCCGCATGCTTCGCTGGCCGAACTTAGGCATGTCATTTCTTTGCTAGCCGGGCGACCAATAAAAGCTAACCTTTGGATAACTATGGCGCGGGAGGTTCGGGCCGAGGCCGAAAAAAGAGGGCTTGTTGCGGAATTAGCCTCCCTTGGCGGCCAAGTAGTTGCTGATACTTGTTTAGTAGTTGCACCTATCGAAGAATTAGGCTTCCAAACCGTTGCAACTCCTTCGGGAAAGGGAGCCTACTACATTCCAAGTCATACGGGCTTGGCGGTGCGCTACGGATCGTTGGAAGCTTGCATAGAAGCCGCAGTGAAAGGTTGTTGGTGCAAAAATTGCGAAAGTTAAGCAGGGATGATTATCCTAAACAAAGCTTTAAGAAAGGAGGATGACGGTAACTAGACCCCTCACTACATTAAGGGAGGATCTAGTTACCGTCTTTTTCTATGCGAATCTTAACTGGTCGAGTTATTAAAGCCGGGTTTGCAGAAGGATTAGCCTTAGTTTCATCAGAACCGATAAGTTTTTTTGGGATGGTTGATCCCGAAACAGGCCTGGTGTTGGAAAAAAATCATCCCCTTATGGGGTGTTCTGTCGCCAAACGGATTCTGGTTTTCCCGACTGGCAAGGGAAGTACCGTCGGGAGTTATACGCTCTATCGCTTGATGAAAAAAGATCTTGCACCTGCCGCCCTTATCCTTGCCGAAAGTGAGCCAATTATTGCGGTGGGCGCAATCATCAGCAATATCCCAATGATTGACCTCATTGAGATTGAGGCTATTCAGACCGGTGATTTCGTAAAGGTTCACCACGAAGAGGTTATGATTCTTGGTAAGTAGAGATCGAGGTTGTTAATGGGCCTTTTAATACAGAGAAGGTCATTTTTTTATTCTCTTATCCGCAGCAGTCTTTGTTGGGGCTTACTTCTCTTCTTAGGGGCATGTGCAGGAAGGCCACTCCTGGGCGAAATTCAAGTTCCTTTCACTACCCTTCGTCCTCTGGAGGGCGAAGGGGCTTTCGTTTTGAGCTATCAGCTTGGGCAAGATGCTAAAGTAAGTATCACCGTTGAAGATGAGAAGGGCCAAAGCTACGATCTCCGGCGGGAGGAACTTAGGGCTGCTTCGGCTGACCCCTACATCCTCCAGTTTGACGGAACTGTTCCTGTTCCACCGCCCCTTTCCCCTAAAGTTCCCCACGTTGTGCGCCAGCTTTTACCAACGGGAAGCTATACCCTTACGGTCCATGCCCAAACAGCTAAGGGGCAAGAGGCAACAAAGCGCGTTCCTCTTCACCTTGTTGCGCCAAAGCTACCCCTTCCTGCGCTTGAGAACCTTACCGTTTCACCCACCACAATTTCGCCGAATGCAGATGCGCTGGCTGATGTTGCCGAAATCACCTACCGTCTGCCGACCACGGCCACGGTAGACATCACCTTTACGACCCCAAAGGGGCAGACCTTTCCCTTCATTACTCGCGCTCAAGAGCAACCTGCTGAATGGCAACATATCTGGAATGGAAAGCGACCTGATGGGGAATTATTGCCCAGCGGGGTCTATACTTATACCATCAATGCCGCAGATCAGTTGGGGAACTTAGTGCAACAACAAGGGAATATTACCTTAGTTGATAGCGGCCAGCCCGAAGCAACGATTACTTATGCGAACATTGCCCCGCAGCACCTTATGTTGGGGGAAATGCTGACCCTTACGCTGCGGGTAAAGAATACGGGGACTATTCCTCTCCGGACTTATGGCCCCCCAAGCGGCTTTACCTACACAACTGACGCTGTTTTCTCCTCGGTGGAAGGGGGGAAATTTACTTCCCAAGCAGGCGGTTTTTGGCGCGTAGGTTTGGATTGGGATGCGAATAGTGGTGGAGGCCCCAAACGGTATCCCTTTCGCTGGGCCCTTTCCCAACGCCCCCCAGATCAGTGGCAGCTCCCAGGGCAGGAAGATTGGCTTCTCCCAGGCGAAGAAGTAACGATCTTTGGCCACGTAAGGGTCTTACAACGGGAGACCAAAATGGATTTTTACGTCGGTTTGATTCAAGATGGTGTTGGTTTTTTTCAAGATCGCCACGGTAGAACCATTGTTTATGTTGGTTTCTAATTTTGGAGGCAAGTATGAAGCGCCAATTCTTACTCAACACCCTATTTTTTCTAACTCTTTTTCTGCTTTTGGGATTAAGTTCCCTCTTTGCTCAAGCAAATCCTCCGCTCTTCATTCGGCTGAAGAATGTTACCTTTGATCCTCTTTCAACAACCTCTCCTCCTGCGCCCAGCCTAGAGCAAGCGGCTGATTCTGAGCAGCAACTAACCTACCTTGTTCAATTTACGGGCCCCGTGCGGGAAGAATGGAAAGTAACCCTTACCCAACTGGGCGTTACCCTTCATGGTTACATCCCTGACTATACTTTCCTGGCCCGCATGAAGTCCGCGACGGTCTCGCAAATTCAAACCTTGCCCTTTGTGCGCTGGGTTGGGATTTATCAACCTACTTACCGTTTGGCCCCTGAGCTTACCAGCCCCAACCTTCAAGCTACCACGGCCATAACGGTCTGGGTGCAAACCTTTCCCAACCTTGATCTGGCGAAAATAAGGGCCCAGATTGTTGCTTGGGGCGGAAAAGTAGAAGGAAGATCAACCGACGCGCCGGCAGGGTATCTTCGCGTAGTTTTGCCCTCCAGCCACCTTGCAGACCTTGCAGCTTTAGAAGGTGTGCTTTGGGTTGAACCCTTCTTTCCCCCTGCGATCAAGAATGAGATTGCGGGCGGCGAGCTTAT
Source organism: Chloroflexaceae bacterium UBA1466 (assembly GCA_002325605.1). Taxonomy (GTDB): domain Bacteria; phylum Chloroflexota; class Chloroflexia; order Chloroflexales; family Chloroflexaceae; genus UBA1466. Next base: position 3,570 of record DCSM01000144.1, on the reverse strand, counting down.
GCGGGGGCAAGAAGTTCAGCAAAGTTTGGGCCTTTCAGGGGCGGGGCAAATAATCGGAATCGCTGATACGGGTTTGGATACGGGCGACTTAGCGACCTTACACCCCGACCTTAGAGGCCGCGTCATCAAAACTTATTGCCTTGGGCGAACTAATCCTTGTGATTGGTCAGACCCCCACGGCCACGGGACGCACGTTGCCGGCTCGGTTTTAGGGAATGGTTCGGTTTCAAAAGCCTATAATGCAGCGGGGCCTTCCTACGCAGGTTTGGCTCCTCAAGCCTCCTTGGTTTTCCAAAGTACAAGTGATAGTACAGGCGGCCTTCTAGGAATTCCCGAAGATCTCGAGGATCTTCTCCGGACCGCCTATCAAGATGGGGTGCGGATTCACAGTAACTCTTGGGGAAGTAAATCGCAAATGGCAGATGGTAATTTGAGTTATGGGGGCTATGACACTAAATGCAAACAAATTGACAATGCTCTTTGGGAAAACAAGGATCTGTTAGCTCTCTTCGCGGCAGGGAATGAAGGAGAAGACAAAGACAAAAATGGTTTGGTTGATCCTGACAGCATCAATTCACCCGGCACAGCTAAAAACGTTCTTACGGTGGGAGCTTCAGAAACTAACCGCCCTACCTTTTCTTCTACTTGGGAAAACATGTTCAAAGGCAAATATGGGGAACCTATCGCAAGCGATAAAGAAGCTGATAATCCTCGTGGCTTGGCGGCTTTTTCAAGTCGGGGGCCTACTGATGATGGCCGCATCAAACCCGACGTAGTCAGTCCGGGCACGTATATTGTCTCTTTGCACAGCCGCAAGTATACCTTCAATGATACTTTTGAGGGAGCTGCGGGAGATACAAGTGGTACTTATAACCAGCTTCCTTTGCAAGGGGGAACGCAACCTTGGCAACGTCTCACCAATGAAGCTCATAGCGGGAGTTATTCCTGGCAACAGAGTGTCAAGGGAAAGTTTAACGCCACTGCGATGACGGTCCTCCTTACGCCACCGATGAATCTCAAACCCGTTGGTTCAAAAATCCTTATCTCCTTTTGGCAGAAGTATACCTTGACAGGTGATAACCTCCTAGCAATCGTGTTCACGGACCAAACGGGAGAAATAAAATACAGGTATAACCCCCCTCTCTCTCTTTCTCAAGGAACATATACCCGTTACATCTATCAAATAACAGCAAGTTTCCTCACTTATTATGGGCTTGACCTTGCAAATCTGCGGATTGGTTTTGCGCTTAGAAGTGAAAGTGGAAACTATGAGAGTACTTGGTGGTTGGATGACCTGCGGGTTGAGGGGATGAATTGGGGAACCTTGAACGACTTTGGGCTTGCCCAGTCTGGCGATGCCCTTGATGAAGCGTATACCTTCAATGGGGGCACAAGTATGGCAACGCCGCTCACCGCAGGGGGGGCCGCTTTACTTCGGGAGTGGCTTACCACCAAGGCTAAAATTTCCAATCCCAGCGCAGCTTTGCTAAAAGGTTTCCTCATTCAAGGTGCAGAGGATATATCCCCCGGCCAATACTTAGAGAACCAAGAGGTTCCCACGACGCGCCCTAATAATGTTTCAGGGTGGGGACGGGTCAACTTAGCCCAAAGTATGAACCCTTCTCAACCCCAAAAAACTTGGTTCGTCGATAACAACACGGGAATGGCGACGGGTCAAACCAAAGAGTACAACTTTGTGGTGGGTAACACGACGGGTACGGGAGGGGCCTTACGGGCTACTTTGGTCTGGACCGACTATGCTGCTGAAGCCTATGTTGCGAAGGCGTTGGTCAATGACCTAGATTTGGAACTGATTGCTCCCGATGGGAAAAGTTACCCAGGGAATGGGGGAATCTACTCAACAGAGCAGTGTCTGCGGGATGGGAAATGGGATACGTGCAATAACGTTGAGGGGATAATTCTCCCGCAAGCCAGCAATGGAAATTACAAACTCATTGTACACGCTGTAAATGTACCAATGGGCAATTTGCAACCTTTTGCGTTTGTTTTTTCGGGTGATTACATAGCCACTTCCTCTACCCCAACCCCTAC
>DCSM01000144.1:0-1343 GCA_002325605.1 Chloroflexaceae bacterium UBA1466 | reverse complement strand
CTACCCTAATCCCTACGCCCACTTCTACCCCAACGCCAGAACCTTTGCTAGTTGAAAATAGCTCACCAACCCTCCTTGGATCTGTTACTTTCTTTAGCACCACCGTCAACTCTGCTTTACCCTATAGCTATATTCAATGGGATTTTGGCGATCATTCAGCCATCCAAAGTGGCTCTAACCTCCTTCAAATAAATCACCTTTATACAGCTACAAGGCGTTTCTACCCAAAGGTATCTCTCTTTACTAGCAACGGGTCACTTATCAAGGCGGCTACAACGCAAGTAGATGTTATCCCACTCACTTTGATGGGAAATGGGCCGACCTTGCTCGGTAAGCCAACAACCTTCACTGTTACTTTGGGGAAAGGTTTTACCGCTTATCAGCAGCTTCAGTGGGATTTTGGCGATGGAAAAGCTCCTCTTTTGACGCACGAGCTAAATGCCACCTATACCTATACTTTTCCCAAAACCTACTTGGTCACTGCTACCCTTATCATTCCCTTTGATCAGCGTGGGATCTACGTCTATGATGACCTTGCGGCAAAAACGATCAAAATAGAGGTTAAGCCCCCTAAGCTTAGTTTGATCAGTACGAACCTTCCTTCGGCTACGGTCCTTCTTACCGCTACTGTGAACGACTTTGCGCTCCCCACAGCAGATTTGACCTTTGACCTGGGGGATCAAACTACGCAGGAGGTAATTCTGCCTCAGGGCATGAAGTCGGCAAGTATTCAGCATACCTACGCTAAGGAGGGAAATTATATTGTTCTTGCTACCCTTTCTTCCCCTTCATACGGTGAGAAGCTCGCCGAGAATGAGCTTCAGGTTTCGGTAACTAATCCTTTTTCGGTAACTAATCCTTTGCCGAAAGTCTTTCTTCCCTTAGTGCTACAGGGAGCAACGCCAAGTTCGAATCCTTCCCCAACTGTAATACCTACCAGTGTTAGTATTGCACCCGAAGCCCAGGCCCTTGCCCAAGCAAATATCTACCGTCAGCTTGTAAATGCTCCTTTGCTAAGTTTGCAGGCAAACATTACTCAAGCAGCTAAGGATCACGCTACTTACTATACAACCAATTATAAATCAACGGCTGCTTTTCCAGGGGGAAATGTGCATGGGGAAGTAGAAGGTTTTACTGGTTTTACGGGCGTAAACTTCTGGGATCGCATGAAGAATGCAGGGTATACAGGAAGTGCGCGGTTTGAAGTAATGCACCTTATCGCTGATCCCCTTCTGACGGTAGAAAGTTGGGTCGCTAGTGTCTACCACCGAATCCCCTTCATTGACCCGCGAATGAATGAAGTAGGCTACGGGCAAGCAGAAGTAAGCGCCGCAGCGGCAGCG
>DCSM01000049.1 GCA_002325605.1 Chloroflexaceae bacterium UBA1466 | reverse complement strand
GTTTCGGCAAGCTCAACCAACGTTGATTCAGCGAAAAAAGCCATTTTCTATTACCTTTACGCGCTTTTGCACCACCCGACCTACCGCGAACGGTATGCGAAAAACCTGAAATTAGCGTTACCGCGCATCCCCTTAGTTGCGACTCGCGCCGCCTTTCAGGAAATGGTCGAGATTGGTTTGGAATTAGCGCATTTGCATCTTTTTTATGAGCAGCAAACGCCTTATCCGCTCAGACGGGTGGAGAAAAGCACGTTATGGACGGCGCGAATTGAGAAAATGAAGCTGATCGAGGAGAAAACCGCGCTGGTCGTGAATGCGGCCTTGACGTTGAAGGGGATTCCGCCTGAATGCTTTGAGTATAAATTGGGGAATCGCTCGGCGTTAGAATGGGTCATTGAGCAATATCGGGTGAAGCAAGCGAAAGATGGAACCGTTTTGAGCGACCCGAATCGGGCGGAAGACCCGAATTATATCGTGCGGTTGGTGGGGCAAGTGGTCACGGTGAGCGTCAAAACGGTGGCGTTGGTCAAGCAGTTGGCAAAGCTGGCGCTGTAGGCTGGAAGCGCTACAAATCCCCCTCAGCAAGGCGTTGCTTTAGGTCATTGTGACTGGCGAAGGGAAGCAACTTCTCATGCTGGAGCCGCCCCACCACAATCCCAGGGGCAAGGTCTAACGCCGTGGCAAATGAGCAAATGGCCGCTTTAGAACTATAATCTTGCGTCGTCAGAAAGGTTTGCCATTGCGCTGGGGGAATCAGCAGGTCGGCAGCAAAGCGATTGGCTTCGGCTTCTTTTTCTTCTTGTTCAGCTTGCGCTTCCGTTTCGAGGAAAACCAGGCGCTTGCCATGAAGCAGAATGTGCCCCGCCTCATGAAAAAAGCTAAACCAGACCTGATCGGCTGTTTGATAGCGGAAGCTGAGTTGAAGCAAAGCTTTGGTGGGGGTCAGCCAGCGCGTCGCCCCCGAAACTCGCGCCCCTGGCAACTCTGGGACAAAAACTACCGCGACCCCACTTGCAGCACATTTGACGGTCAATTGGGGCACAAAAGTCTTTGGCGGCTCCTTAGTCAAGGCTCGCAGTTGGGCTAAAGTTGCCCGAAATAAGCGCGGCTTGTAAGGCTCTGTGGGAAGTTGTTGCGCGAGAAGCTCCCCACGCCGCAGCCAAGCTGCAACCGCTCCCTCGTGAACGGTAAAGGCTTTGGTCTGCCGAAAAGCCGCCGAAGTCGCTTGCCATTGCTCTGGGGAAGCAATCCCAAAGAAGTGTAAAACTTCGCACATTTGGTCGACGCTGTCTTTGTAAGACTTAATCCAGCCCTTTTTTACCATTTCTTTGAGAGGGAATTTCTTGAGCCAAGCAAGCTGTTTTTCTAATCTTTCTCGCTCTTCTTGTTGGGCCAAAAGTTCACGATAATACTTCTCGCGCTGATTCCAAAGATGAGCAGGAACACCTAACACCCGCTCGAACTGAAGGGCTGTTTCAGGCGTAATCGCGGCTTTGCCCTTGATAATTTCGTTGATCGTCTTCTTAGGGCGACCTGTTCGGTCCGCAAGTTCCGCCTGCGTCATTCCTAAGTCCTCGATGATTTCCAACAACGTATCCCCAGGAGGCGAAGCATAATTGGGGAAATATTCATTTTGTTTAATGTTACCCATGAGTGTCCTCCACACCAATAATTTCAACGGCGGTTACGGCTGTCCAATCCAAACCCCCATCTTCTTTGCATGGAATAGGATCATTTGCTGACTTAAAAAGTAATCTAAAAGGATGATTTAAGTCTAAAGACAAGACCATTGCCAAATTACCCTTTAATTCATGACAACGACCTGGAAAATTTCGCATTTCGGCGAGATTATTCACTATTCGTAATTCTTGAAGCCTTTGTTGTAAGCGTTTTGCACCGACTTTTCCATACATCTTTTGTGAAAGTTTAAAATCATTACATATTTCATCTAAATTTTTGTTTTTGAAAGTGACATTCACAAGCTATCTCCTATAAAGGTTCTTAACAAAAGAGGTTAATTGGATTATAACACAAAACTGGCGCGGGTGCAACAGCGGCTTTTGGCAAGTTCAAAACTAACGGAGCTGTTCCCTGAGCCTGCTTCATGTAGATCAAGTCAAAAGGAGTCTTTCTAATGCCTCAATCTACCCCAAAAACTGAAGCTTTGCGAGACCTCAGCCAGCGGCTGGCGCGGGCGGGCTTGCACGATTCAGCAGCGCTCGTGCTGGATATTATCAAGCCGCTCGATTTTTTGAGCAGCCAAGTCGCCCTTTTTTGCCAACCTTTCGTGCGCTCAGGCCCCTGGGGCCAATCTACCGCCGCGCTTACTGATGAGGCTGGCTGGCAAGAATTGCGCCAGTTCCTGGCCCAAGAAGGCTTCCCAAAAGCCTAAACGTTGTTTGCCAAAACTGTGGTACAATACGCCGAAGCAGCAGTAGATTAGGCAACCGAGGCAAAAAACCTGTGTTGCCTTCTGAAGTAACTTTTTAAGGAGCTTTTCGTATGCGGATCGGAATCCTCACCGGCGGCGGCGATGTCCCAGGCTTAAACCCGTGCATCAAAGCTGTAGTCAATCGGGCCGAAGAAAATGGCTGGGAAGTCTTTGGGTTTCGCCGAGGCTGGGCCGGGTTGTTGAATTACAACTTGGATGCCAGCGAGGAAGATAACAAACAGTGGGTTGAACAACTCACGCGGCAAAGTGTTCGCACCATTGACCGCTATGGCGGAACGCATCTTCACACTTCTCGAACTAATCCCCAGAAAGTGCGCCCTGGAGATTTGCCTGCTTTTCTGAAGGAAAAATATCCTTTCCAAGAAGGGCAAAAAACTACCGATTGCACCCCACACGTCTTAAAAGTGCTAGAACGCTTGGGCATTGATCGGTTGGTCCCCATTGGGGGCGATGACACGCTTTCCTATGCGGCACGGCTCCATACTGAAGGCTTTGGCGTGGTAGCGATCCCCAAGACAATGGATAACGATGTCCACGGGACCGATTATTGCATTGGGTTCAGCACCGCCGTGACGCGCAGCGTGGAGTTCATCAATGCGCTCCGCACGCCCACGGGCAGTCACGAACGGATTGCAGTGGTTGAATTGTTTGGGCGCAATAGCGGCGAAACCGCGCTGATTTCAGCTTATCTCGCTGATGCAGATCGGGCTTTGATCAGCGAAGTGCCCTTTGATATTGAAAAAGTGGCCAAGTTTCTGATCGAAGACCGCAAAAATAATCCCAGTAACTATGCGGTTTTGGTGATTTCCGAAGGCGCAAGTATGCTTGGTGGGCAGATTGTGGAATATGGGCAAGAAGATGCTTTCGGCCACAAAAAGCTCGGGGGGATTGGGCAGACCGTCGGCGAAGCGATTACGCGGCTTACGGGAATCGACGTAGTCAACCAACAATTGGCCTACCTGATGCGAGCGGGAGCGCCCGATTCGCTAGACCGGATGGTGGCCTCGTCGTTTGGCAACATGGCCGTGCAACAAATTGAAAAGGGCCATGTCGGGCTGATGATGGCTTTACAAAACGGGATTTATACAACGGTTCCTGTCAATTCCTGCATTCAAGGCCTCAAGCGGGTTGATGTGCGCGAGTTGTATGATGCCGAACAATATCGCCCCAAGGTTTCCCATCTGTTAGGCAAACCGACCTTCTTGTATTAAGAAGGGTAGGGAAAAAGGTGTTCGGTGGCCGGGCCAACCAAAAGCCCGGCTGCTGAACGCCGGGCTGAAGCAGCCACGAATGCCTCTTTTAGAGCCATCTGTGGCAAGGAAACCCTTTCACTCCAGCTAAAACCGTTGCTTCCAAGGCGGAGGCCACGGCTTTAGCCGTGGCCCAACAGCTAAAGCTGTGGCCTCCGAGGGAAAAATAGCTTGGGTTTCATACTAGCTTAATTGGCACAATAGAATCTTCTGTGCTATACTATCTCTAACTTTCTTTAGGATTTTTGTTAGCTTGGCTCTGCGACCCGCGATGGAAAAGTTCAGCACCTTGTTCGCAACGCTCTATCTGATCCCAGCCCAAGCAATTTTGGGCCTCCTGATCATCTTCATGATGATTGGCTTCACTTGGCTCCACCACGCTCAAGCGCTCCATGGGAATCTCCCTAAATTTCGGCCCTTGCCAGCTTTAGATACTCTGCGCGCCGCTTTACGCCGGGGAGCCGAGACAGGGCGGGCCATTCACTTGAGTCCGGGCGCAGGTTCAATTGGGCAACCGCCAGCGATGGCCCAAACAATGGCTGGGATTCTGGCGGCGGCCCGCGTGATTGAAGAAACGGCCTTAAAAGGTACACCTGTGTTAGTCACGAGTGGGGATGCGGTAGCTCATTTGGCTCTCAAAGGTGCATTGCGCCAGGCATACCAACATGCAGGTCAAGCCCAAGATTATGCCCCAGCCAGCGTGCGGCTTTTAGCTCTTGAAGCCCCCACGGCTTATGCAATGGGGCTCATGACGACCTATAGCCCCCAGCGCTTCGAAGCGAGTCAAATCATTGGGCCTTTGGGGCCTGAATTTATCCTGGCGGGCGAAGAAGCTGCTCAATATTCTATCCCGCAATTAGTGGGGACAACCTCAGTTAGTGCTTTACCTTTGCTCTTTTTAGTTTCGCCTTCGGTTTTGATTGGCGAAGAAATCTTTGCAACAGAAGCCTATCTAACCGCAAGTTCAACCCCGCAAGCGCGGCTGTTGACCCAGGATGCTTTGCGGCTAACGCTGAGCTTGCTGGTAGTTGGGGGCTTGCTATTCCAAAGCCTTGTAGCCTTGCAGCCCATGCTTCCTTTCACCCTACCTTTCCTAGTACCTTAAAAGCGGCGGCCTCCTGGTCGCCCGGTAACTATCGAACATTCAATTATAGGGAAAAGATTGATGCGGAGTTTTCTACAAGACCCCAAACGACTTTTGGCTACCATTATCGCGGGCGGAGTTGGGCTGGTGGTCTTTGTCGATTCACTGGGGAGCATCCCCCTAATTAGCCCCGTGGCAACTTTGCTGGTGACTTGGACCGCAACTTTGCTGGGCCTAGCCCTCCTTATCGGGTTAGGAAGCGTCATCGGGACGCATTTTCAGCACGTGGCCAGCCGCGAGCCAACTTGGGGCTATAGCGTTGTGCTGCTCTTTGCCATGTTTACGGTTATTGCGCTGGGGATTTTCGGCGTGCCGGGGCAAGCTTTTCCCGTGAGCCTTTCCGAAGAACCTCTCCGCCTCTCTTTTCGGTTGATCTATGAACCTTTAGCCAGCAGCTTGTTGGCCCTGATGGCTTTCTTTAGTCTGAGCGCCATCCTGCGGGCCATTCAACAACGCCGGGCGGAGGCCATCTGCATCATTCTGGTGGCCTTAGGCGTTTTACTGGCCCAAACCCCTCTCGTTGCAGGGTTAGCGGGGGTTGATGCAGCGGTTGGTTCCTTCAAGGACTACGTTGTCTTGGCTGGCGCACGCAGTATCCTTCTGGGAACGGCCCTTGGAACGATGGTGGCCAGCCTCCGCCTGTTACTCGGCTTTGATCAGCCATACCTTGATCGTTAAGAGGGGGTTGGTTTCGGGGTTTCGCCCGGCGCAATCCAAAACGACCCTCGTGAATTGTTACTTAGCAAAGGAGGCTTGCGGCAGTTCCTCACCCCCGCCTAAGCAGGGGGTTACCTTGCCGCAGTATACTATGGAACATCTTCCGCCTTGGTTACGTGATCTACCTTTGCCCGCTTGTCCTCCTTCGCGCCAAAGGTCGGGGGCTGAAGGAGCCTCAGCCCCCCAGATGGAGGCGGTTGAGCAACCAGAATCTACCGCCACGGACTCCTTTGAGTTTTCGCCGGAAGCAGCTCCAGATACTACCCCGATTGGCTCCGGCGTAAGTGGGGGCGAAACAGTGATTCCCGATTGGCTCCGGGATCTCCAAGGCGAATTAGACGAAACCGCAGCTGATTTGCCAGCAGTTGCACGGCGGGCCCCAGCCTCGGCCCGCCTCAGTCAATCGCTCAAGAAGCCGACAGGGGCCACCGACCTCTTGCGGAGTATGGGCCTTGAAGAGGCCAAAGCTTCCTTTGAACCACCCAAAGCTTCCCCGACAGCTTCAATGGAAGCGGGAATTGGGAAGGCAAAAAGGGAAGAGCCTCTCCTTGACAGTAGTCTCGATTGGTTGCATGATGTTACGCCCGAAGAGTTGGAGCGCGACATTCAGCAGATTGAGGACCCGCCCAGTGCGCCAGCGAAACTCCCCGCCCGGCAGCCCCATTTGGATAGTCATTCATTGGACTTTTTAGGGGCCGACATTGGCCCCCCGACCGGCACAGGGCAATTGATTCCTAGTTGGTTGAGTGATGACAGTGAACCAGAGCCTCCTGTCGAAGAGCTACTTGACAAGCCAAGTTGGCTCCAAGCGGGTTCAGCCCCAGCAAAAGAAGCTCCTAGCGCCAAAAGACCTTCTGCCAGCGACTTTCCGAGTTGGTTACAAAGCACCCCAGAAGCCTCAAAGCCCAAAGCAGCTTCCTCTTCCACCACAACCAGTGATGTTCCTTCTTGGCTCCGAAGCGCCCCAGAAGAAAGCGAAGCTCAAGCTGGGGTCTCCTTGTCTAACACCATCAGTGAACCAACCATTCATGAACCAGAGATCAAGGCTGATGTTCCAAGCTGGTTGCAGGGACGCGAAGAAAAAGCTCCCTCAGCGCCTTTTTTGCCCCCAGGGCCAGTTAGCCAACCACCCATTGATGAAGGGCCTTTTGAAGTTGAAATGCCTAGTTGGTTGCAAGCTGAACCACAAAGTTCTCCCCCTTCAAGCTCCCCACCGAGTACCACCAGCGATGTACCAAGTTGGTTGCAAGCCGAAGAAGTCCCGTCTCGTGCAAGTGGTACTGAAGCCTCGCAAAAGTCGCTGACCGTCAGTGATGGCGTGCCAAGTTGGTTACAAAATCAAGCCGAAGAGCCTGTTGCGCCCCCACCGCGGTTCACTGGCTTCAACAAAGCAATGGTTTCGACTGGGATTCCGGATTGGTTGCAAGAAGAGCCAGCAAGAGAGGCCCAAGCCAACCCCTTTCAACCCTCAACCGTTAGCGATGACCTCCCAAATTGGTTAGTGGGTGAAGCTTCAGCTTCAGCACCTTCGGAACACAAAAGCTCCCCTTCGGCTTCTTCAGCGGGGGCTCCGCCTGCAAGTATCAGCTCTGACCTTCCACCTTGGTTGGCTGAAGAAGCGCCGGCTTCGGCGGCTTCGGCGGTGGGGGATGCTAAATTGCCGGCCTGGTTGCGAGGAGCCGAAAATCCACCGTCGCCTTTTGAGCCGGCGCTTGCTTCTCCTGCGCCCGGCCCGCCAGGAGAAACCCAGTCAGAGCCTCCATCCCAAGCTTCGCGTTTAGGGAACAAGGGGCTGATGAGTGTGGGGGGGGGCTTCTTTTTAGGTAACACTGACCTCCCAAGCTGGCTCCAGCAACCTGAAAACTCAGCTCTGGCCGCGGCCCAAGAAGCCCATTCCAAAGGCCCTAGCTGGAAGGTTATCGGGATCAGCACCCCTGAAGAAGAATTAGAGCTGGAAATTAAGCCGGCGGTAGTCTTACCCCGGCCCAAGTTTGAATTAAGTCAAGCGCATCAGGAGGCCGCCAGCCTCCTTCAAAAGTTGGCAGAACAACCTTTCCAAGAAGGAGCCGCCTTCCCCGCCCTTGCCCAACCCCGCTCGAAAAGAGGTCCTGGGCTAGAGTGGTTTTTGGCAATCCTCTTCGTCGCGGTTCTGTTGGCCGCGCTGTTGCTGCCCCAATTCACTAGTACCTGGAATCAGTGGCTAGTTGGCAAGCCTTCTTCCCTCCTTTTACCGCCCAAGCAGAAGCTGGCTAAAAAAATCGCCGCCCTCTCGGCCAAAGATGTTGTCTTGCTGGCTTACGAATGGGATGCCCAGCGGAGCAGCGAGCTAAAACCGCTTGAAAAAGCGCTTCTCCAGCACCTGACTGAGCGTAAAGTAGGGATAATATTCATCAGCACCGATCCGCAAGGAACCCTTCTCTCCTTTGAAGCGCGGGAGGCTCTGAAGAACGCAGGCTATGTAGGAAAGGGAAAAGATTATCTTTTGCTGGGCTATAAGCCTGGTGGACCTTTGGCCCTTAGATCCTTGGCCCAAGATTTACGAGCGACCCTCAGTTCTGATTTTCTGGGCCAAGATGCCACGGTCAGCCCCTTAGCGCTCAATTCTGCCGGCAAGCCAAGGTTGAAGACCTTGACCGATTTGGCGATGATCGTAGTTTTAGCTGATCAGCCCCAAGATGTTGAAAATTGGCAGGAGCAGGTTCATCGCAGCGCGCCCAAAGTTCCAATGGTCTTGCTTCTCCCCGCCGAAGTTGCGCTTGTAGTGCAGCCCTATCTGCATAATCCAAGTCAAAATATCTTTGCGCTTGTGGGCAAGCAGGGAGCTTTAGCTTATGCTGCTGCGCGCCAGGAAGATCAGGAAGATAGCCCTGCGGTTGCTGAACTGACCACCTTCACCCGCCAGCAAAGCCTGGCCATCTTTACCTTTGTGACGCTGATTTTCTTTGGCTCAGGGATCCGCTTTATAGGTCAGGTTTTTCAGCGAAGGAGTCCCAAAGCGTGACGGCTGAAGCGTTGTGGCCCGCTTTGCTGGCCCTTGTGCCAGCGGTTATAACTATCCTTGTTTTTAGTCGGCTTTTCGGCGACAACCCCCTCTTTCGGTTTGCCCAATATCTTTTTGTGGGCATGTCCCTCGGCTATGCTTTTGTCGTAACGTATCATCAGGTCCTGCGGCCCGCCGTCTTGGGCGTGCTGGCGGCTCAGAATAATTCGGTTCTTTTGAGCATCCACCTCACACCTTTTGGCTTAGGGCTTTTACTTCTAACCCGCTTGCTGGGCGGCCAAAAACTTTCGTGGCTGGCGAACATTCCTCTGGCGTTCATCTTTGGCGTGAGTGCGGCCCTTGCGCTAAGTGGAGCTTTGGTGGGCACGTTGCTCCCGCAATTGGTGGACTCCATCCGCCCATTGAAAGGCTCACCGCTTGAAATCGGGGGCAACATCTTCTTGCCCCTTGGGATCATTATCGCCTTGAGTTCCTTTACTTTTGCCCAACCCAAAAACCCAGTTTTGGCCCAAATCCAACTCTTCAGTGCCCATTTGGGCCGCTGGCTTTTAGGGTTGACATTTGGCTTCTTTCTGGCTGGGGCTTTGCTCACTTATCTCACTGCGCTCAATGAACGTCTTGAATTTTTGATCCAAACTATCCGAATTCTTAGCCATAAATGAAGCCGTCATGTTAGATAAATTGGGCGCAATTCTGGTAGCCGAAATTGGCAGCTTGACCACCCGAGTCACGCTGGTTGATACCGTCGCGGGCGAAACCAGACTGATTGGCCAGGCCGAAACCGCGACCAGCAGTGAGCCACCCTACCAAAATGTTCTTTTGGCCATCCTCGAAGCCACTTCGCAGATCGCTGCCGCCACGGGGCGCGAATTGTTGCGCGGTGACCAAATTTTCATGCCCCAGAACAGCGAGCGCGATGGGGTCAATCATTTTGTGGCCGTAAGTAGCGCTGCGGGCAATCTGAAACTCTTGGTCGCCGCGATTGCCAGCGACGTTTCAGCCGTGAGCGCCCAGCGAGCGTGTCAGAGTACCTATACCAGGATTTTGCAAGTCTTCACGTTGGATGATCCGCGGAGTGGTGAAGCGCCGCTGCCGCAGGCTCCGCTCGTTCCAGCCCCGAAGGCAAAAACCGCCGCCAAGCAACCAGAGACCACTTGGTTGGAAGCCCAAATAGCGCAAATGCTGACCCTTCAACCCGATGCGATTTTGCTCGCTGGGGGTTTAGAGGAAGGGACAATAGATACCCCAACTCGGTTAGCCCACATTGTTGCCTTTACCATGCTGCCCGCCACCGTCACCGTAGAGATCAGCGGGCCCACAACGGCAAAAAGTAAGCTTTTACCTATTATCTATGCCGGAAATTCGCAAGCGCAGGAGCAGGTCAAAAAGGCTTGTGGCGAGCGGGCCAAGCCAATTCTTGTACCTAACTTGCGCCCAAGTTTAGATCAAGAGGTGCTGGAGCCGACGCGCCAAGAGCTGGTCCGCCTTTACGCGGAACGAATTTTGCCCAAATTGCCAGGGCTGCCGGGCGTGCAAAACCTGACGCGCATCCCAATCACGACGGTCTGCCAGGCCGAAGGTTTGATCACGCGCTTTTTGGCCGAACATTATCAGCGCCAGATTTTGACGCTTGATCTTGGTTCAGCAAGTAGCAGTGCTTTTTTTGCCAGCCCTGAAAACTATCACGCTGCAATTTTGGGCACATGTGGAACGGGCTATGGAATCACGACTTTATTGCAGCCCGACCAAGGGTTGGCCAAGATCGCACGTTGGTTGCCCTTCAGCATTAGCCCGCAAGACCTTACGCATTGGTTGCTCAATAAGTTTTTGCGCCCCCATCTTGTCCCTGCCAGCCCCGAAGATTTGTGGCTTGAACACGCGGTTGTGCGGGAGCTTATAAGCCAGGTGATGGCCGCTTTAGTCGCCGAACAAGCCCCAATCAATTATGATTGCATCATTGCTGGCGGGGGGGTTTTAGCGCATACGGCCAGCCCTGGTTTAGCGCTCCTCACGCTTCTTGATGCGCTTCAGCCGACGGCAGCCGAAAATACGATGGCTTTGGACATTTTTCTTGATACTCTAAGCCTTTTGCCCGCTTCGGGAGCCTTGGCCCAAAGTTCGGCCCAAGCCGCCGTCACGCTAATCGAGCGCGATCTGCTCAATAATTATCCCCTAGCAACTTGCATTATTGCGCTTGGGAACGGCAAAGCGGGACAGGTCGCGCTGGAAGCTGAGTTGATTCGGACCACACCCAGAGGCACTGCAAGTCCCCATCCGCGCGAAGAGCGCATTGAGGTGCGGCATGGCGAAATTGTCCGTTTGCCGCTCGACCAGGGAAGTAAAGGGCAACTGATTCTGCGCCCCAAAAGTGGAGTGCGGATTGGGCGCAATGGGCCAGGCGTTGAGGTTAGTGCCGATGCAGCGGCGATCAATGGCAGTGCTTTAGGCATTGTGATTGATGCGCGAGGGCGACCATTGGTGCTTCCTGAAGACGAAAAGAAACGCCAAGAGTTGCTTAGGAAGTGGCTAACGGCTCTCAGTGGGGAGCAAGGTGGCCAAGCTCCACCCGCCCCCGTAGCGGCTCCTTTGGTTCCCCTAGCTCTCAAGAAGCCTCCAGAAGTTGGCGCGCTTGGGGAGAGCCAAAGGCCTTCTGCTGCGCCAGATCAGGTGCAAAGTCCTGCGCTTCCCGTGCGTCAGCCTGCGGCCCCCCTCGCGCCCCCACCGCCGTTGGTAGATTTAGGTGCTGAGACTAAGCTCAAGCCAGGCTCACGGGTTTCGCTTGATGATCTGCGGAAGCAAGAAACAGCCCAGCCGCCCGCGGCCATCACCAATGCTGCTCGCCCTGGCTCCCGGATTTCGCTCGATGATTTACGCAAACAAGAACTAGGTGCTGTTACGCCCTCAAAGACTCCTGCTACTGATTTGGCCAGCGATTTGGCCAAACTCCGCCAGGCGGCCCAAGAGGAAGAAAAACCCAAAAAGTGGGGGTTGTTTGGTGGCGGAAAGAAGAAGTAACTCCTCTACCTCTTTTGGCAACGAATTCTATAAAATCAAAAACCCTCCCAGGTCTTGAAGCCTTGGGGGGTTTAATTTTGCTTTTGCGATTTTCTTCATAGCTTTCCGCGTTGATATTTATCTCTCATTTTCTGAGTATAGCTATCATAACTACTATTCTTTAGATCTCTTCTCGTTTCTTCTATTAACTCTTGGAAATACTTTGCTTCAGATTCGGGGGGATTTTTGGCAGCAACATAATGCTTATAGAAAGCTAATTTAATAACTTCTTTCCATTGACTTAATTGAGATTCAATCGCTATAATTTTCTTCCTTTCATTATCATCAAATCCAATTTCCTCAAAAAGCAATTTTTTAAGTCTACACTCTATCCAAGCCCCAAGTAAAAATGCGTAAAGTCTTACAAATACATCAATCGTTTTCTTATCGTCTCTCGATATAGCATCTCTCAGAGTTAATACTATTCTCTTAATAGCCACATCAATTGTTCGTAGGTTAGAAACATGGAATTTATAAATCTCCTCAGGAGTTTTCTTTTTTCCCATCTTAATCTCCTAGGATTTCAGCCTTTGCCCGATGCCTAGTCACCAGAGGACAGGAAACTTGGATCGTGTCCTCTGGTAACCGGGAATCGAACCCGGTTAGACTCCCGCGAAGCGGGTGTGTTTCCATTACACCATCACCCCGGCCAGATTGTAGCACATTCTGCTCTAATAATCAAGTGTTCTTCGCTCTTTCATAAGTTCGCTTTTTATCTCAATCCCCAAAATACTTCTTCAAACCACTTTCTAAACATGGGGCGCGGCGCGGGCTAGGCCC
>DCSM01000076.1:841-6124 GCA_002325605.1 Chloroflexaceae bacterium UBA1466 | reverse complement strand
TCGGAATGCTCCATCAGCCTGTCTTTAGCCCGCTCGGCTTTTGGCCCTTGCGGGGCTTAGGCGGTTGAACCTGGATTTCAAGCAAAAAATCAACCGTTGGGAGTTGCGCTCGATCTGGCAAAGTATAACCGCTAATGAGCGCTTTTTGAACAAATTGGTTGAGCGCTGCTTCGACCTCTTTGCGCGATTTACCCTTTACCTGAGCCAGAATCGCCGCTTTGGTTTGGGGGTCAAGGCTTGGAGCCTCACCCGTCGGCGTGAGCGTTCCATCCATTGTCAACTTTGAGCCGTCCCAATGCCAATTGGTCAATAAAGGTTTCATCCCCTTGGTCGCACCCATTTCACGGGCCAGTTGGCCAGGCAAAACCTGCTCAATTTGGCTTTTCAAAGCCTTGCCTGGCGGCGTAGCCAGGGCGTTAAAGCGCGCACGGACAACCACTTCAAAGCGCAGGTTGTCTGGGGAAACGGGTTGCCCCACGGGAGGAACAACCGTTACGTCGTAAGGTTGCCCTTGCCCAAAATCTTCGCAATTGGGCGCGATGGTCGTTGGTTCAAGGTTCATGCGCCCCCTAGCGACAAGTTTGGCTTCCGTTTCAAGCACTTTAGTGGCCTGATTACAAAGCCCCGTAACGGCTTGCGGGAGTAGTAATGAAACATCTGTATCTCTAACAATGTAAACTAGCGCTTCTGTGCCACCCGTGAGCGGATCATGATGCAATTCCAACCCGTTGCTAACCCCAGGCGTGAGCGGGCTTTGCCCAGGGATAACGATTTGTCTAATCGTATCAGCATCAACATTGGAAGCTGTGCCAGGGGTGCGAGCGGTAAGAGGCACTTGCGCCTGGCCCATCGTTTGCACCGTAATGATCTGGAGACCCTGGCGGCGCTGCGAGGTGCTGGCTGGAGGTACAACAACATATTGATCAGCCGTGAAATGAACTTCTTGCCCTGCGGCATTTGTAGCTATAAACTCCGTGCCTTGGAGAAATTCAACCGCTCGAAAGGCTTGATTATAGACATTCACTACGCCACGAGCCGAAGTCGCAGGCGATTTTACCCCTTCATGGATTTGACTCGTGGCGGTGTAAACAACGTCA
The DNA here is from genome assembly GCA_002325605.1 of Chloroflexaceae bacterium UBA1466. Taxonomy (GTDB): domain Bacteria; phylum Chloroflexota; class Chloroflexia; order Chloroflexales; family Chloroflexaceae; genus UBA1466. The sequence goes on along the minus strand of DCSM01000076.1, from coordinate 5,027 downwards.
GCGCTAATCGGTTCAGCTTGGACGGCTTCATTTGCCTCATTGTTGGCGCTTCCTGCTTGAGCAATAGGCAAAAGAAGATTTTGAAAAGCCTTTGCTTCGGTGGGGACACTAGGCAAATTGATCATAATCGCTACAGAATTAAGCCGAAAGAAGATAAAGGCGACCAGCGCCAGAACGATTAAAACCAGGAGAACGATCAACTTCCCTTGCGAGTTTTGGGGCAAATTGAACTTCTTTAACCAGGTTTGATTGAAAGACATAGCTAAGTTTGGAATTCCAGGCCCCTTTTGCGCGGGCTGATTTTTAGCAGGCGCAGCTTGTTTGGGCGGTTCTGTTTTCGGCGGGCGCGGGCTGCTCCGAGCCGCTGAATTGGGAAGCTGGTTGGCCAGAAGTTCACTCAAATCATCCATTTCAGCCGTGAAGGAGTCATAAGCTGAAGCGGAGGTCGAGGTTTTAGGCGCGGGAGCTTCGGTCTGCTCACTCATTACCAGCGAAAGATTATCCAGTTCAGCGGAGAAATCAAAATCTACTTCGGCTTCTGGCTCTGTGATCTTAGCTGCTGCTACTTTGGGTGGCGCAGGAGACGGAGCTTTGGGAGGGATTTCATCAAAATGATCATTGCTGAGAGCCCGCAAAAGCTCCGCATCCAACATATTTAGATCAAGTTCGGTAGCTTGAAATGAAACTACCGCTTCTTCGGTCAGTTTGGCGGTGGGTGTACCATCAAAAAGTTTAGTTGTGGGTATGCCATCAAAGAGTTTGGCGGTTGGCACACCGTCAAAGAGTTTAGCGGTTGGCACGCTGTCAAAGAGCTTGGCGGTGGCCGGAGCGCTAAGTTCACGGGTCAGAGAGGGGGCCGCGCTTTCCATCAGTTTGCCCGTGGCATAGGGGCTAACTTTATCTTTAACGCGCAAAAGCCGCGTTGGAAATTGCACTCGTGCATCTTGAACACCCATCGTTTCGATGTTGTTTTGTTTCGCGGCAGCAAGCACCCGTTCATCAGAAGCAATCATTACTAAGCCAATATGATCCCGTTGCACTAAGCTCTGGAGAAGGGCACAGCCCCGCGAGGATTGCAAGATTGGCACGTCATCGGGCACAAGTAATTGGACATTGGTAGCTCCGGTATCGCGCACTTTTGTCATAATTGCGTCAATACCATCACTCGGCAAAACTAAGACCAAGGCTGAATCTTTGGCTGCCATCGGCACACCTCCATCAGATTATCGAGACTTTGAGCAAACCTTCCAACCACAGTATAGCAAATTTCGTTGCTTTTCGCATTTTTTCTGCGATTAAGAACGATTGTAGGCAAATCCTAAGGCCTGCCCAATTTTGCCTAAAAGCTAACTATTTTGCAGAAGGTCGGGCAAAGCAGCGAGGGCCGCATCCAATTTTTGAGCTTCGTGGCCCCCAGCTTGCGCGGTTTCGGGTCGCCCCCCACCGCCGCCGCCAATCAAGGGAGCCAGTGTTTTGACAAGTTTGCCTGCATGATAGCCTTGTTTGACCAGGTCGGGGGTCAGCATAACCAAGATTTGGGGTTTGTCGCCCAAAACTGTGCCTAGCACAATCATGCCACTACCGAGTTTATCCCGCAGCCAATCGCCTTGATCCCGAAAACTGTTTTGGTCAGGAGCTTCTACGCGAGCAACCAAGAGCTTCACCCCATTGATCTGCTGGACTTTTCCCAACAAATGCTCTAACCCTTGCCGCGCAGCGTGACTTCGCAATTTTGCTAATTCTTGTTGTTGCTGCTTATTTTCAACTAAGAGAGTCTGAACACGCTCAACAACGTTGGGAAGCGGAACCCCCAAGGTTTCAACAAGCTCTTGGAGAGTCTTAGTTTGATTCTCGACCCAGGATTCGGCTCCGCGCCCAGTAACAATTTCAATGCGCCGCAAACTACTGCCAATGCTGCTCTCGCTCACAATTCGCGCAAAACCAATTTCACCTGTGCGCTTGACATGCGTTCCCCCACATAATTCCAGGGAATCACAACTAACAATTTGCCCATCAGGTCGAGTAATATGCACTGTTCGCACTAGATCGCCATATTTTTCGCCGAAAAGCGCAATCGCTCCTTCGTTCAAAGCCTGATCATAAGCGGTTTCGTGCCAATTTACTTCGGTATCCGCTCGAATCCAAGCGTTTAAGCGCTCTTCTACTGCGCTAAACTGCTTTGGAGTCAAAGGACTATTGTGCGTAAAGTCGAAGCGCATCCGTTCGGGGGATACGAGCGAACCAGCTTGCGTAACATGTTCGCCGATGACATCGCGGAGCGTGCGGTGGAGCAAATGCGTAAGCGTATGATTGCGTTGAATGTCAGAACGGCGCAAAGCATCTATCTGAGCGGTGACAGTTTCATTTAGACTTATAAAACCGTTTTCTACAAAGCCATAATGAACAATCAAGTCTGGTACTGGACGTTGAGTCTCTTCAATTCGCACTTGACCATTTTGGCCGAGCAAAACCCCAATATCACCAACTTGACCGCCAGACTCAGCGTAGAAAGGAGTGTGATCTAAGACAATTTGCACTTTCTGCCCTGTTTGAGCAGTGCTAAGATCATCGCCATCCGCAACCAGAGCCAAAATGCAACTTTCACTGATTACAGTAGTGTAGCCTGTGAAAATAGTCGCAGGTAAATTGCGCTCAAGCCAAATTTCAGTTTCAGCACTCTGTTTGAAATGGGCTGCGGTGCGCGAGCGGGCCCGTTGCGCTTGCATTGCGGTCTCAAAACCTGCACTATCTACGGTTAAATTATGCTCTGCCGCGATTTTCTGCGTCAGATCAAGGGGAAAACCATCAGTATCTTTCAAGCGAAAAGCTGCTTCACCTGCAATTATGGTTTGATTCTGTGCTTTTGTCTGTTCAATAAGACTGTTAAGTTTGATCAAACCACCAGAAAGAGTCCGCAGAAATTGCCGTTCTTCGGTATCAGTAGCTTCTAGGATAAATTCTCGCCGCCGCTGAAGTTCAGGATAGGCTTCGCCCATACTTTCAATGACCGTGTTGACAATGGTGGCTAAGAAAGGTTTTTCAAAACCAAGCGTTCGCCCTTGATAAGCAGCACGGCGCAAAATGCGGCGTAAAACATACGAACGACCATTGTTACCTGGTAAAACACCTTCAGCAATGAGAAAAGCAATTGTGCGGCTATGGTCGGCAACAGCACGATAGAAAGCAAAGTTTTGGCGATAATGAGCCTCATTTTGCCCTAATAAAGCCATTGTCTGCTTGATAATCGGTGTAAAAAGGTCAGTTTCGTAGGTAGAATGCACACCCTGAATCACCATGGCCATCCGTTCCAAACCCATGCCCGTATCTACTGAAGGGCGCGGCAAAGGCTGCATGGTGCTGCGTTCAAATTGCATAAAAACGAGATTCCAGATTTCTACATAGTCGGGATCATCGCTATTTACACCCTCTGGCCGCATTTTTGCCAGGTCATCACCAATATACATCGTGATTTCAGAGCAAGGCCCACAAGGGCCAGTATCCGCCATCACCCAGAAATTATCTTTTTCGCCGAAGCGCAAAATTCTTTCAGGATTAGCCCCCGCTTGAATCCAGAGTTTAATCGCTTCCTCATCAGCAGGTACGGTTTCATTGCCTTTGAAAACAGTAAACCACAAGCGTTCAACAGGCAATTTGAACTCTTCAACCAGCAATTTCCAAGCCATTTGAATCGCATCGGCCTTGAAATAATCGCCAAAAGAGAAGTTGCCAAGCATTTCAAAGAAGGTATGATGGCGCGGAGAGGGGCCGACTTCTTCCAAATCGTTGTGTTTGCCCGAAACGCGGAGACATTTCTGGGCCGTCGTCGCCCGCACATAAGGGCGCTGTTCTAAGCCCAAAAACAAATTTTTGAATTGCACCATCCCCGCGTTGGTGAAGAGGAGCGTGGGGTCAGCGGCAGTTACTAATGGGGCACTGGGGACGATTGTATGGCCGTGGCGAGCGAAGAAAGCGAGAAAAATTTGCCTAATCTGCGCGGCAGAAAGATGTTGCATCGAGGGTTTTCCTACATTAAATAGTTTATCAGAAAAGCTAACAAGAAACGACTTCGCCTGAAATTATCATTCAACTGCAATAGCCGCATTGTAACACGAACATGCAATGCGTTCAAATGAAAAACCCGCTTTGCCATGGCCACTAAAGTGGTGCTGGCTGGCGGCGGGTTGAA
>DCSM01000076.1:0-732 GCA_002325605.1 Chloroflexaceae bacterium UBA1466 | reverse complement strand
CAACTTTCACCGCTCCTCATACTGGCGACGATAGTATTCCCAATATTCGCCCGACTTGATGGGCCGCCACCAAGCCTCATTTTCCCGATACCATTCAATCGTTTGGGCGAAACCAGCCGCAAAATTGACCTGCGGCTCCCAGCCAAGAGTCTGAATTTTGGTCGTGTCAAGCGCGTAACGCACATCATGAGCCGCCCGATCTTTGACAAATTCGATGAGGTTTTCGGGCTTGCCCAAGGCTTGAACTATCATTTGCGCTACTTCGATATTCGTTTTTTCACAATCCGCCGCGACATTATAGGCTTCGCCGAGCTTTCCCTTGTGCAAAACAAAATCAATCGCTCGTGCATGATCTGCGACATGAAGCCGATCTCGCACTTGCAAGCCATTTCCATAGAGCGGTAAAGCGCGATCATCTATCGCATTAGTGATAAAAAGGGGCATGGCTTTCTCAGGATATTGATAAGGGCCATAAGTATTTACCCCTCGCGTGATTGTAATCGGCAAACCATAAGTGATAAAATAGGAAAGGACGAGAAGCTCCCCGCCCGCTTTGCTGGCCGCGTAGGGGCTGGTCGGGCGGAAAGGATCTGTTTCGCTAAACTTCCCCTGCGGGATCGGCCCATAGACTTCGTCGGTTGAAATATGATGAAACCGCTCGATTTTGAGTTCTTTAGCCGCTTCGCAAAGAACGTAAGCCCCGTAAACGTCAGTTTTCACAAAGGCATCAGG
>DCSM01000124.1:9870-13425 GCA_002325605.1 Chloroflexaceae bacterium UBA1466 | reverse complement strand
TGCCCCTGGGCAAAGCCCAGGGGCGCGCCCCCCTCCAGATCCTGCTAACTTTGGCGAAGCTTTTGCCTAATTCTCCAGAACTGTGAAGTAGGCCACGGAAGTATGCCCACTCTTTTCGCCTTGCCCCGTGATGGCCCAAACCCCTACGGGGTCGCTGCTATCTGTAACAATGGTGAAGGGGGAATGCCCATCGAGGGCAACTTCCCCATTTGCTTTGGCAACGCCTGGTACAGGTGAAGCTAAAACCGATTGATCGGGGTAGGTCAGCCAAACGCTAACCTTCTCGCCGCTTCTGAAACCTGCCAGGGTGACCGCAAACTTTGTGCCCCGTGGCCCTTCAGCTGGCTCAACCGTCGCGCTGACATTGTCGGGACGCTGGAGAGTGGGAGACGGGGGAGGTTGCGTTTCTTCGTACCGCCAGCGATAGTAATGCTGCCCCAAGTTGCCCATTTCGATCTGCCAGCCTACCGTATTGTGAGGGTTGTAGGTCAAGATGCGGCGTTCATAAACTTGGACTAGCACATCTTGGGCATTCCCATTGAACTTGGTATGCACCCAATAAGGTTCGCTGGCCGGATGCCCAACTACATAGAGCCAATCTAAGGGAAGGTCTTGGCGCTGCTCCCCGTTGACCTCGACCTTGCCGATCTGCTGGAGCGTATCCCAAAAAATTTTGGGGATATTGTGGCTCAAAACCCCATCGTAATGGACAAGGCGCGTGCCAGGAAAGGCCGCCGCTAAATCTGGGCGACTCCCGACGGTTCCCTCCCCGTCCAGCGTTTCGTCAACCAGATCGCCAAAGCGCGGCGGCGCAGCACTATCGGCGTTGCCAGGCCCAATAGGGCTGGCCGAAATGGGTTGTAAACGACTATCAAGGAAGATCGTGGTAACAAGGTAGAAATCGCCATAAGTTGGGGCCTCGGCGTTGGTTTCTGCATCGGGGTCGCCCGCAATGGGAATGTTGGCACGGCTCCGTTTTTCAAACTTATTATCGCCGATTTGCACCCGCCCACCAATCATTTCCAAACTCAACAAACCACTGGTAACATACCAAGCATCAGCAGCGTTGTCGCTGGGGTTGGAAATTTCCATACGGCCTTTGTCCCAATATTGGACGCGGCGTTTGCCTTGGAAACCTTCAATATAAGGTTCATCAAGCGTATGCAGCGGCGCAGGCCCCCAATACCAAAGGCGCTTGAGATTTCCATTGGCGACTTGAGCATCGCTTCGCTCCCAAACCCGCCGAAATGCACTCTCATCAGGAGAGGCGGCTGCCGTCAGCTGAACACTTAGCAAAAGGAGGAGTGCCAGTAATCCCGTCAATTTGTACATTTAGTGATCCTAACTTAGACGATCAAGAATGATCATCCATTATAAATGAGCCTTAGCTGCTACCTTCTTATGGCATATATGCTGCTCAAAGGCTTTCGTTTGTTTCTCTTGCTTAAAAAACTAACGCCAGCCTTGAGCAACTGCAAAGTCATTGCCCAGCAAACCAAGTAAGACTCCTTCGCGGCCATGGGCTTCGAAGCGAGCCCGTTCAAACCATTGTACCACTATTGTTCCACTAGGCGCGACTTCTTCAGGCTGGGCTTCCGAAAGCGGTTGGCCAAAAAGAGCTAGGCTTTCGGCGAAGGTTTTACCGGTTTGCCCATCAAACTCTAGGCCGTGCGTGCGCCAATAGCTCAAGAAGGGTTCACAAAGCGTATGGTCTGTACCTTCAAAGGTCAAACAACTAGGCTGGGGAGCGCCTTTGGGAAAGGTAAACCAATTGCGGCCTTGGCGCTGGAGCGTCAGGTCGCCCAGACGACTCAATTGCACGTTGTAAGGTGCAGGGTTTGCGGGATGCAATTCAAAGCGAAAGCGCTCAAAGTATTGCACCGTATAGCTTTGACCATCGCTGCCCGCTTCGCTGAAATCCTCACTGATCGGATAGCCAAAGATCGGTAAACCACCATGTTTTTCCCAATAAGGCTTGAATTCTCCATGCAAAAGATGTTGCGTCTCAGGGAAGAAGGTCTGAGTTCGATTGGAGGGAACAGGCGCGACGGGCGAAAATTGAGCATGAGCCATGGGCAACGCGGTTGCTTGCGGATTCGGCCCTGGGTTGGCATCGGCTAAAGGGCAACTATTATAACTTTGAGCCAGCTTTACCGCTTTGAAGGCATTAAGTCGCCCCCAACCATATTCAGCATCTTTCCCTGGTGCGCCTTTGTCATCAGCACTGGCTTCCAGGATACATTCTACATCGGTGCTGCTTAAATCAGGCCGCAAGGTGAGAACCAACCCTGCTACTCCAGCTACGTAAGGGCTAGAAAATGAAGTACCATTTGGGGGGCCATAGCCATTGCCGGGGATGGTCGTCCATAAGCCGACCCCCGGCGCAGCCAAGTCTACATAATCCCCAGTACTAGAAAAGCCTGTAAGGGTATCCAGATTGCCCGTGGAGCCAGCCGCTACGACGTGGTCAAAAGCGGCAGGATAGTTGATGGGATTGCCATTCTCGCGGTCATTGCCAGAAGCGGCCACAAGCATGGCCCCTTGCCTAAAAGCATAATCTATCGCTTCGTGGAGCGTGCGACTATTCTGCTGGCCGCCCAAACTCAAATTGATGATGCGAGCGCCGTGGTCGGCGGCCCACCGAATGCCTCTGGCGACACTTGCATCATCGCCACTGCCTGAAGAATTCAAGACTTTGATGGGTAAAATGGCACAGCCCCAGCAGATTCCCGCAATCCCTTTACCATTATTAGTTTTGGCCGCGATGAGTCCCGCTACGGCGGTGCCATGGCCGCTGTCGTCGTCTGTCTTATCATCATTCTGGAGCGCGTTATAGCCCTTCAACACTTGACCATTGAGATCCTCGTGGGTTTTAGAGACCCCAGTATCAACTACCGCAATAATAATCCCTTTACCCGTCGTAAGATCCCAAGCATCTGGCGCTTGGATATTGTGTAAACCCCATTGTTCCCGCAGATTCGGGTCGTTTGGGGAACGCAAACTTTGGCGAATATGGTTAGGTTCAGCAAAGATCACCGCTGGGTCAGCCTGCAACGTCGCGGCCAACTGGGCCGCATCGCGGGCCAGCGCGAAGCGCACCCGATAAGTTTCTGCTAGATCAAGCGCCTCAGCTTGATAAGCTCCCCAATGCTGGAGGAGCAGGTTTAAGCGCTCAGGCTTTAGGCTTGCTGAAGCCCAATGAGCGATGCGGGCTTGGGTGCTAAGGGTCAGCCCTGGCTGAAGCTTGAGCAAGACTTCGCCAGGTTGATAGTTGCGATTAAGAGGCGGAGTGGAACTAGAAGCGCAGAGCGGGAGGAAGGTTAGAAGAAGCGTAAGGAGGATAAAGTGGCGAGCTAGGCGTAGGTTCTTCATGGTCAAAATGTGGCCGGGAATGGCCACAAGGCTCCTTTCCTAAATGCTGATTCAGAGTCGATTCCTTGTCTCCTCCGCCGTCTACCTGAGAGACAGCACCACGATTGTTTTGGCCCGTGGGAATCCTGGGGCCTCCTGAACTTCTGCTTATTGTAACTTAAAACCATTCAGAAGACAAGAGTT
>DCSM01000124.1:277-9771 GCA_002325605.1 Chloroflexaceae bacterium UBA1466 | reverse complement strand
TTGCGAAAAAAGGCGGCAGCTTAACGATGACTGAGACATTCAAACAACTTCGAGGCAAGGTTCTGACGGCGCTAGGCTTAGGCTTGGCAATTATGCTGATCCTCTCTTTGAGCAGTGATCTTCGGCAAGTCGGTGGAAGTTTTCGCGGTTTTCGCTGGCTAGATCTACCTCTTGTCTTGGGGCTAACCGCTCTAAACTATCTTTTGCGCTGGCTAAAATGGGATTATTACCTGCGCCAATTGCGCTTGGGCCCAGGTGTCAGTCGCCGCGAGAGTGCTTTGATCTTTACGGCGGGGATGGTCATGGCGGTTACGCCTGGGAAGGTCGGCGAAGTCTTCAAAGCCTATCTGCTACGGCAAATCAATGGCACACCAATAAGCAAATCTGCGCCAATCGTGCTGGTCGAGCGCCTGACTGATGGGCTGGCGATGCTCCTTCTAATGGGTTTGGGCTTGACACTCTATCCCCCCGCTCGCCTTGCATTTCTGGCGCTGGTACTTTTGAGTGGGCTTGGGATTGCCATTCTCCAGACGGAACCTCTTTTTGACCAACTGCTCAGTTGGTTTGCGCGTTTACCCTTTGGGCAACGCCTCGCGCCACGCCTGCGAACAATGTACGCCAGTGCGAAAACTTTGCTCGCCTGGCGGATCCTTTTGCTTTCGACCCTTTTAAGTTTTATCTCATGGGGCTTTGAATGCTGGGCTTTCTTTGCCATCCTGACGGGTTTGCACGTTGCGGGCAGTGGGCTGCTTTTCCTCCAAGCGACCTTTATCTTTGCGGCCAGCACGCTCTTTGGCTTAGTTTCGCTTCTGCCTGGCGGCCTGGGGACTTCCGAAGTGAGCAGCACAGGTTTGTTGATGGCGTTGGTCGGCTTAGAGAGCAGTGTTGCCACAACCGCGACCATCATGATCCGCTTCTGTACGCTCTGGTTTGGGGTCGCGCTCGGTTTGCTGGCGCTCGGCTGGTTTAAGCATCGGCATGGCGGGAGCGCATTTTCAGCGCCAGAAAAAGCAGAAAAATTAGAAGAGCGTTGACATTTTTAGCTGTTGACTCTGTAGCAAATTAGGCTGCCTCACCCCTCACCTGATGTAACAAGATATTTGAACGCCGTGCATGTTTGTGTTACAATGCAGCCCATGTGAATCCCCTCCGTCAGAAAGATCGCAGGTGGGACTTAAATATGGCGTTGATAGTTGCTTTTGGGAATCCTGTTTACGATGAGATAACGACTCCGTTCGCTAAGACTCCTGGGCGAGTTCTCTCTGGTTGCTCAACTAATGGTTGCTTGGCCCTGACGCGCTTAGGGCATCAGACCGCGCTGGTCGGTTCGCTAGGGCGTGATTTTAGTCAGCAATTTGTGGCAGATCTGCAACGCCACAAAATCAGGCCCTATGTTGAGCTTGGCGCGGAAACAGGGGGCTTTCGGTTGGTCTATGATGAAAAAGGTAATCGCACACTGGAGCTTTTAGGGCGGGCTGCGGAGATAAAAGTTGTGCCAGAGGTTTGTGCTAACGCCGAAGCGATTATCATTGGGCCGATCTTGCAAGAAACACCTAAAACATTGGTGGAGCGCATTCGGGAAGCCAGCAAAGCCCCACTTTTCCTTGATCCGCAAGGTTTGCTAAGGCGATTGGATGCTAAGGGACAGGTTGAACACTTCAACAACCCTGAATTGGCTGCTATTGCGCCCTGGTGTACCGTCATCAAAGCCAATGAACTGGAAGCTCTAATCCTCACGGGAATCGACCCGCGCCAGGATGCGGTGGAAGCGGTGCGGCGGCTGCGGGCGCTGGGCTGCCAGATCGCCATTGTGACCCTGGCCGAGGCGGGGTCGGTCATCAATGATGGTAAACAGCACTATCAAATCCCCGCTTACGCAACTGATGTCTGCGACCCAACAGGGGCCGGCGACACCTACATGGCGGGCTTTATCCATGCTTATTTGCAAAACCCCCACGACCTTGTGTCGGCGGGATGTTGGGGAGCCGCAACTTCTTCCTTTTGGATTGAGCAGACTGGTCCCGAAGCTCCCATCCCAGCAGCCCAAGTTGCCGAACGGACGGCAAAGTTGCTGCGGCAGGTCTAAAACTTAACAGAGCATCCCCGTGGCCCACAGCACAGAAAGAAATACCGATGATCATGCCAACTCTCGCCCGCTTTCGCCAACTCTATGAGCAAATCTCGATTCCGTTGGGGCATGTTTGCCTACGGTTGGGGCTTTCCGCCGATATGCTAACCTACGCCAGTTTGCTCTTTAGCGTGGGGGCTGGTTATGCGCTGGCCAAAAGCCAGTTTCTGCTAGGCATTCTCCTGATTTTGCTCGTCGGGGTGGCTGATGTCCTCGATGGAGCCACGGCTCGCGCTGGGGGCACAGCCAACGATTATGGCACAGTGCTGGATCACGTTACAGATCGCTATGCCGAGTTTTTTATCTTAGGGGGAGTTTTGCTCTCTGGGGCGGTGAAGCCAGGTTGGGTTCTTTTCGCGCTCTTTGGGATGATTATGGCCAGCTATGTGCGGGCCAGAGCCGAGGCCACGGGCAAATTGGCTTCCTGTAATGTTGGCTTTGCGGGGCGGCAAGAGAAGCTCGGCTTGTTGCTTTTAGGGCTTTTCAGCCACTCCTTTTTTCCCCTCCTCCCCATTTTAGAGTGGGCCGTCATTGCGATTGGTGTCGTTTCCCATATCACAGCGATTCAACGCTTGGCCTATACGCGCCAGATGTTGGTGGAAGCCGGCGCCGGCCCCGTTCAGCGCAAAAAGCCTGAAGGGGTTTGACCAACTAAAAGGATCTTACTTCCAGCATTGCTTCTCTGCTTGGGGAAGCAATTTGCATCTTAAAACCTTTTTATTCCTCTCATTTATTCCATTACCAAAACAGGAGACCTCTAAAATGGCTCTTACTTTAGCTGAAGTCGAACATGTTGCCCGTTTGGCTCGTTTGCGCCTCACACCTGCGGAGCTTACCCAGATGCAAAGCCAGCTTTCAGCAATTCTTGACCATGTTGCGCTGTTGCAAGAAGTTGATGTTACGGGGGTTCCACCGACGGCCCAGGTAACGGGTTTGGCGACGGTGCTGCGAAACGATGCGGTACAGCCTTCCTTGGCCCATGCCGAAGCTTTGCGGAATGCACCTGCTCAGGACAAGGGGATGTTTCAGGTCAAGGCCGTTTTTGAAGTGTAGCGCAAAAGGCTGCAACTCTTTGCCAGCAAGCAAAGTCTAAGCGAAAATGGGTTGAGTTCTCAATCCCACAACATAAAAAGGAATCGCCCAATGTATAACGGTAGTAAGAATTATCGGAGCAATAACAATTTTTCTGTATCTAAGAGCGGCCTGCGGGTCGGGAAGTTTTTTATCAAACAAGAATATCTCATTCTCGGCAGCGGCTTGCTAATTTTCCTCTTTGTCCTCCATGCTGTTACGAGAATTGTCAATACAAGCCTGCTCATTCATTTTGGGTGCTTCGCGGGAGCCTTACTCCTCCTGGCAAACCTGCGCGAAGTTCTGGGCAATTCTTTTAGCCCGCGCCAAAATACCGCGCTCCTGAACAGCTTAGTCGGGGGCGCTTTGGTCGGCGCTTGGCTTTCGCAAGTCATCGGCCTCTTGTTTTGGATTCCTGCCGTCATCCTGCTAGGAATTGCAACCCCTTTAGCTTTTGGTAGCGCTCCCGCCTACAAAGTCTATCTCCAGCAAGCCCAAAAGAGTGCCATCCGCGTTGTTCAATCAGTTGAACAAGCTCTAAATAAACAAAGCTGATTAAAGAAAGGAGGCGCATAAGCGGACAAGCTTAAACTACACTAACATTGTCGAAGGGTGGGTATTCGCAAAGTAGCTCCCCAATCCTTCGGGCAGGGAGTAGAGGGTGTTGTAGTTCACCCCATGCGGCTGGGGCCGCATAAACAGATCATAGCTTCGCTATGATTTTGGAACTATACGATAAAAGAAGGTCTTTATAACTAGAAGGTAGGTTTTTGTGAAGCCACAAATTATCATCCTTGGCGGAAATTTCGCAGGGCTGCACGCCGCGTTTGAACTGCATCATACTCTTGGCAATAAGGCGGATGTCACGATCATCGCGCCCGAAGATTTCTTCGTTTTTCTACCCTCGCTGATCTGGGTCGTGACGGGGTCTTGTTCGCCTAAACGGATTCAATTTGATTTGCGAACGGCCATTGAGCCACGGGGGATCCACTTAGTACACGATCACGTTGTGCGAGTGGATGTGGCAAACCAAGTTGTTTATACGGATATGAATAAGTTTTCCTATGATTATTTGGTGGTTGCTACGGGAGCTGACCCAGATTGGAGTGTTGCGCCAGGGATAGGCCCACATACGGGCCATACCCACTATGTCTGCTCAGTGCCGTGGGCAACAAATGCCGCCAGGGCCTGGCAAAAATACCTCAAAAACCCAGGCCCGCTGGTGGTAGGGGCTACGCAAAGGTCAGGGTGTTTTGGGCTGGGCTATGAGATGGTCTTGAACTTGGAGCACTCGTTGCGCAAGCAAGGCAAACGTTCGCAGGCCTCCATTACCTTTCTTACCGCTGAACCCTTCCTCGGCCATCTGGGCATGGGGGGTGTAGGGGAGGCCCCTAAGAAAATCGAGGAGGTTTTCAAGAAGCGGAACATTAATTGGGTCGCCAACGCGACAACTAAGGCGGTGACAGAAACTGAGGTGCTGTTGGAGGATGGCAGTGTGTATCCCTATGCCTATGCCCTCTATCTTGTCCCCTTCAAAGGGCGCAAGTTCATCTTTGACTCACCGGGGTTGGGCAATGAGAGGGGCTTTATTCCTGTGAATGACCGCTACCAGCATGTCAACTTGCCCAACGTTTATGCGGCGGGAGTGGCCGTGGACGTTACCCAACCAGAACAAACGCTGGTTCCCATTGGCGTACCCAAAACGGGCTACATGTCTGACGTGATGGGCAAGGTTGCAGCCCAGAATATTGAAGCAGAGATTATGGGCAAGCCACCACGAGATCTTCCCTTTGCGGACATTAAGCTCCTTTGTGTAATGGACGGTGGCGATATGGCGATCTCGCTTGTCGCAGACCGGATCTTCAACCCCCGCAAGTTTGTTTTTTCAAATGCCAGTTGGATAGGGCATCTTGGCAAGATTTTGTTTGAGAAGTACTATATGTGGAAGGTTCGCAATGGCTTAGTATACTTACCCTAGGCAAAGGGAGACACGGAGTTACAGAGCTACGGGGTTTTCGAGCAGGAGGTTGAGGCAAAAATGAAAAGCTTCTATCAAAAGGTTTGTTGTGGGCGCTTGCCTTCTGCTCGGCCTCTGGGACTCGGTGTTGCTCTGCTCGCTTGAGTTGCGGGCGAAGGGCCAAGCAAGGAGAGCCATCCGCCAAGCTCTAAATAAGGATAGTCCCTTAAAAGGTAAAGGTAGTGACACTAGGCAACCGGTAGAAGTCACATAGGGTTTTCAGGTAGGGGCCAGGCAGACGGGGTGAAGATGATGGTCCAGAAGGCCAAGGGCTTTCGCCAACGGCTTCCCGTTGCCAAAAAGACCCCAAAGGCCCCTCCAAAGGCTGCGGGAAATTTGGGGACAAAGAAGAGCAAGCCAGCCCAAAAGGGAAGCTAGGGAAAAGACCCTTTTAGGCTAAACTAGAGGGGCTTTAGCGGCGGCAGGGGGTGATAGCTCAACTCTTTTCGGGGTTATTAAGATCAAGGGTGTCAATAAAATCGCGGAAAAGCGACAAGTTTTCATCGCTGGTCTCAATTTCTGGCTCATCTTCGTTGAGTTCTGTTTCAGCCAAGGCTTGATCTTCTTCATCAAACAACACCCCTGCTTGTTCCAAAACATGAGCCTCAACATAGATCGGGACATCAGTCCGCATGGCCAGCGCAATTGCATCACTTGGGCGAGCATCAACCTCCGTTGTACGCCCATGCTGCTCAATCACAATGCGGGCAAAAAAGGTATTATCGTGAATATCATTGACCAAAACGTGGTTTACCGTGCCACCCATCTCGTTAATGGTCATTCTTAGCAGGTCGTGCGTAAGCGGGCGTTGTGGCTCATGTCCCTGAATAGCCATCGCAATCGCATCGGCCTCAAAGGGGCCAATCCAAATTGGGAGATAGCGCCGACTATCAGGTTCCCGCAGCACGACAACCCGATGTTGAGTGAGAAGGCTTACACGGATACTGTCAACCATTACACGTATCATCGGTCTGCCTTTCCTAGGGCAAGGCAGATCGTTTTGCCTTTGCCCCTTAACACACTAAAACTAGAGCTTCTTTTCTTCTTTACGCTTTTGCCGCATCCTAATTCAGAAAAAGAGCTTGGAATTTGAAATTTCAGGATGGCTAACTAGGATTTTATCACAGAAAAAGGCTGGCTGCAAGCGCAGCTTTGGCAGCTTACCTATCTCGCCGGCCCCTTAGGGAGTCTTAGGTCGAGTTTGGGGCACAGGGGGGCGCGGGAGCAGCCCACTTTTTGCGACGACCAGCGGCATTGCCCGTGTCCAACCAACAGACATCAGATGGACTCCGGCCACGCCTTCGATGCTCAACAATTCTTGCACCAATTCAGCCGCCAGTGCAATGCCCTCCGCTTCAGGGTCAGCAGCGGCGGTCATCCGCTCAACAACGCCCGCCGGGACAAGCGAGCCGGGCAACGCATCGCGCAGCAAAATCGCGCCCTGCACATTCCGCAAAATCATCACCCCCGCCAGAATATGCGCTTCTTGGTGAATTCCTAGCGTGCGCGCCTCGCCCATCCAAGCCCGAAAGCGCGGAAGATCAAAGATAATCTGGGTTTGGATAAATTCAGCCCCTGCTTCAATCTTCTTCCCAGCGCGTTTAGCCTTTTCAATGTTGGGATTCGCTACAGCGCCTAAGAAAAACCCTGGTTTATCCTTGAGAATCCCACCTGAATGGGTTTTTCCCTCATCGCGCATTTGGCGTAACATTCGCAAAAGCTGAAAGGAATTAAGGTCAAGCACACTTTTAGCTTCAGGATGATCGCCGTTTTGTGGATGATCCCCTGTCATACAGGTAAAATTGTGAATCCCCAAGGCCACGGCACTCAACAAATCCGCCTGAAGCGCAATGCGGTTGCGATGCTGGCACGTGATTTGGACAATCGGCTCTAACCCGACCTGCTGCGAAATCACCCCCGCGCCCAGCGCTGACATCCTGACCATCCCGCGCTGATTTTCCGTCAAATTGACAGCATCTACATAGTCGCGCAAACCCAAAGCCAATTTGACCAAAGCGTCGCGTTCCGCCCCTTTTGGGGGGGCAATCTCGCCCGTGATTACTTTTTGCCCCGCCGCCAGGCGTTGCTGGAGTATGCTATACATTGCAAACCTTCCACTAAACTACCATTATTTTTGCTCTGCTTTATTATAAGAGAAGAAACGCTGGCTGGCAACAGAATTGCCCTCTTTAAGTTTAGAGCGCGGCCTCTCAAGTTCAAAAGGAGTGGCGCGGAGACTGGTAATTTGTGCTACAATTGCACTCCAGAATGTCTTTTTCAAACTATTTGCTCACCAACACAAAGCCAAACCGGCAGCTTTAATTGGGTTTGAAACGCATCATCGGGCCAAAATGAACATCGAAGTAGAATGGATGATCCTTGGTTTGCTGAATTTATGGGCTATTACAGGAGAAAATCCCAGGCGAGCGATAACGAAAGAGGATTTGCTCAAGCATGGAAAAGAACTGCCCCGTTTAATCCTACCGCTGATAAGCGAAGCGGAATTTGCCGAAGGATTGGGTAACACGCCTTACATTCAACGTATTTGGGAGGAAGGGCAAGCGCGGGGATTGGTGCAGGGGTTACATAGCGCAATTGAGCTGGGTTTGGAACTCAAATTTGGGGCCGCGGGGTTAGCTCTTTTGCCTGAGATAGAACAAATTGCAGCGCTAGATCTCCTAAAGACCATCCACCAAGCGCTCAAAATGGCTACCCCTCTTGCTGAAATCCGCCAAATCTATCAGCCCCATGTGAAATAAGCCTTTTCTGTGGAGACCTTTGTGGTTTTGAAGACCGCAAAGGTCTCTGGAGTTAAACTAACCCCTCATTTTTTGCCTATAGCTGGCGCACAATGCGGAACCCACGGGTTTCAGAACACTCTGAAAAAGATGCGTAAAAGCACGTAGCTTCAGCGGGTGTGGATTTCCATGAGCCACCGCGCATCGGTGGCGACAAAACTAGCCCCAGAACGAGACTTAGCCCCAAAATCAGCCCTAGAACCTGAACTAACCCTAGAATATGAATCTGAACCTGAACCTGAACCTGAATCCGCCCCAGAAAAAAACCGAGCAGCAGAAAAAGACCTACTCCTAGAATAAACCCTAGTCCCAGAACAAACCCTAGAATTAAACCTAAGCCCAGAATTTCACCGGTATCCGATGATCCATAATACGTCATTTCCCAAACGTTCCCGCTCAGATCGCTAACTCCATACGAACTTTCGCCCGCAGGATAGCTTCCAACAACGGTTGTCTTTCCAAGTCCTGCTTTCTTCGCATTGCACTTATGCTGGTCAAACTG
Organism: Chloroflexaceae bacterium UBA1466; assembly: GCA_002325605.1. Classification (GTDB taxonomy): domain Bacteria; phylum Chloroflexota; class Chloroflexia; order Chloroflexales; family Chloroflexaceae; genus UBA1466. Next base: position 1,255 of record DCSM01000124.1, on the reverse strand, counting down.
ATTGCCCCAGGGATACCACCATATTTGGGGCCCACAAGCGGCCAATTCCCATTCCCACTCTAGCGGCAACCGATACTTTTTCGCCGTCTGGTTACTTAACCAAGTGCAAAAAGCCTCGGCATCTTTGCGATAAATCGCAACAACGGGATGCTGCGCTTCTTCTTTTGGAAATAGGCCCGCCACCCAGTGTTTAGGTGGCTTGTGGCCAGTCGCAGTAACAAAGTGACTATATTCAAGGTTGGTAATCGGATATTTCCCGATCTCAAAAGCGGGCATTAGCTTGCGCCATGAAATGACGCGCCAAAGAATAAAACAAGCACACCGCAAGTTTCTTGCCCACAAACTCAGTTTCTGCTCCCAAGCTTGAGCTTTTTTTAGGTCGGGTAGCGCAAGCACCCGAATATTATGTGCAGGAATAGGAACCATTATGGGTTTGGGAACACTGAAGCGCGATTCGCCACTTTGTTCCTCAATCATTTCAGCCATTTAGAATTACTCCTGTTATTCTTTGCATAGAATAAAAACGAGACTAGCACCGTTCAAACCCTCAGCTTCGCCTGCAAAATAAACATTTCGTGTGGTTTTCAAAACCGCAAAGATCTAACGGAGCGCAGGTTTTTGGTCTGCGGGCCAGACATCCTACCTATCCTACACCCTAACTTCGCGCAACCGCTCGACTAACTTCACGGTTTCAACACTTACCGTAATGATTTTGCCAACCAAACGCACAATATATTGCGGCTCATCTGCCCGATTCGGGTCATTCGTAATCCCGCTCCGCTTATCTGTCGTGATCTGATATTGATCAAGCACCCATTCCAAAGCTGACCGATTGCCCAATTGATATTCAAAAGCGCTGGCGGGAATGCCCTTCAGCGTCAAACAGCGATTGACGATGATAGAATCTTTCTCTTTCGTCAGCTTCATCTTCTCTACGCGCCACGTCCAGGGAACTTTCTGATTTTCAACCCATTCCAA
>DCSM01000124.1:0-197 GCA_002325605.1 Chloroflexaceae bacterium UBA1466 | reverse complement strand
AAATGCAGATCAGCCAGCTTTTGCCCAATGGCGACCAGCGTCAAAAAGGTTTGGCGATTTCCGACCAAAGGCAAACGCGGCAACTCGCGCTTGAGATTCTCTTGATAACGTTCGCGGTAAAGCGGATGCTGCAAAAGCGCGTAAACGTAGAAGAAAATCGCTTTTTTAGTTGAGTCGTTGCCTTCGGCCCGCTCAGG